>DATDCF010000174.1:0-6281 GCA_036524475.1 Acidimicrobiia bacterium
AGATGCCGGCTTCCATGAGAGTGGCCAGCGGGTAGTAGATCATCGGCTTGTCGTAGACTGGTTGCAGTTGCTTGCTCGCCACCCGCGTCATCGGGTCGAGCCGGGTCCCCGCCCCTCCTGCGAGCACAATCCCCTTCATCAGACGGCCTGCTTCAACGGCCGCCACCAGTCCTCGCGGCTCCGATACCACTCCACAGTGTCGGCAAGCCGCTCCTCGAAGGAATGGGCCGGCGCCCAGCCAAGAGCGCGGATCTTCGAGGAGTCGACGGCGTACCTGAGATCGTGACCTTTCCGGTCCTCGACGTATTCGATGGCGGAGTCGTCTGCTCCCATGATCTCGATGAGGCGATGGGTCAACTCGAAATTCGACATCTGGGCGTTGGCCCCGATGTTGTAAATCTCGCCCCGCTCCCCCTCGTCGACGAGAAGGTGGATGGCCGAGCAATGATCCTCGACGTAGAGCCAATCCCTTTCGTTCTGTCCCGTTCCGTACAACGGCACCTTGAGACCGTCGAGAAGGTTGGTCACGAAGAGCGGGATCACCTTTTCGGGGTACTGATACGGCCCGTAGTTGTTGGTGCAACGGGTGACGATCACCGGGTAGTCGAAAGTGACCCGGTAGGAGAGGGCGATCAGGTCACTCCCGGCCTTCGACGCCGAGTACGGAGAAGAGGGGTCGAGAAGGGCCGTTTCAGGGGCGAATCCATCGGCCACCGACCCGTACACCTCGTCGGTGGAGACGTGGATGAAACGAGGGATGCCATTCCGAGCGGCGGCATCGAGGAGAACCCCGGTACCCACCACGTTGGTGTCGAGGAACACCGAGGGCCCGGTGATGGAACGGTCGACATGGCTCTCGGCGGCGAAGTGGACCACAACCTCGACTCCCTCCATGAGCGACTCCACGAGATCGGCGTCACGGATGTCGCCCAGAACGAAACGATGCCCCGCGTATGCGTCTAGCTCATCGACAGTCGTCTTGACCCCGGCGGAGGTCAAGAGGTCGAGGTTGGTCACCTCCGCCTCGGGCTCGGTGTCGAGGACGTGGCGGACGAAGTTCGATCCGATGAATCCGGCTCCACCGGTCACCAGGTATTTGCGTGGCACTCGCTCAACCTATGCGAAGACTTCTACGTCCCGCAAGTATGCGACGTTGATGATCCTGTCGGTGACAGGTCGGCCCAAGTCCAAAGTTGGACCGATGGGTCAGTTACTGGTTGAACTCAGGGAGTGAATTCATTGTCTACCGGACTCAGATTCGATGCGGAGCCCCTCGTCTTCGGAGTTATTGGTCCGAGATCGGCCCGAGGTGGTGCAACTCACCTCGCCCCGGATCTCAGAGTCATTGTTGACACCGACCGGCTAGCCATCATGAGCAATCACGAGCTCAAGTCCTGGCATTCGGGGTCCGCACGAGGTTGGTATTGGAGTCCGATCAGCGACTTCGTGTGGCCTCGGTCCTGGGACGACGTCCAGGACGAGGCCATGGCGCCTGGCATTGCCGACCTCGCGCGCGGGGTCCTGCTTCACAACGACAGGCTCGGCATCCACGAGCTCTACTACGTCGAACAACACGGGATAGTTTGGTTCTCCAACTGGCTACCCCGCCTGGTCAAGGTTTCCGGCGCCTCTCGCACTGACATCAGCGCTTGGGCGTCGATCATCCTCGGGTTTCCCAACACCGGGCCGATCTCAGTTCGAGGAGATAAAGAGCCTTCCCCCCTTCTCCTCGGCGCTCGTGTCAAACGGTTCGGTCCGCCTGGAACTCGGGGCTCCCCCTGAAGGGGATGCCGCAGGTAGCTCCCGCATGCTGATATCAGCCATTCGCTCTTCCCTCCCACGACGGTCAGAGAGAAATGTCGTCTACACCCTCAGCGGGGGTTGGGATTCAAGGTTGCTGGCTGCACTTGCCAGTCGGCGGCGAAGGCGCCTGAACACTTGGACGACGAAGAAACATCTACCCATTGACGCAGACGCCTCCATAGCCAGAACGGTGGCCGAACACTTAGGCTCCAACCACCGGGAGATAACGCCGACTCTGAGTCAACAGCGTCTCGAGCTCGTGAGTGCCCTCAGCCGATTTCACCACGCGACGTGGCTGCATTCTTGGTTAGAGCCGCTGGCATCGGGAATCCGGGAACAACAACACCCGATCGTCGATGGCCTCGGAGGCGACATCTTGCTGAAGGGTCTGTTACAGGTTCCCGACGACGACCAGTCCGGCAAAGAGTTGACCGCACGTTATGCGCTCTGGCAGCGACTGGGCGGTTGGAGCGCAAGCAAGGAGCATGTGTGGAGTGGTGCGGCGAGGGCGATGTTCAACGACATCGCCTTCGATGACTTTGACAATGCCATTGCTCCGTGCGCGGATTCACCCAACTGGCAGACCCTGGCAATCCTTGTGACTCGAACCGCGAGAGGAATCGCTCTGTCTCCGACGCGGCTGTTCGGCCCAGAAGTCAGGGTGTTTCTACCGTTCTTGAGCCGGGATTCGGTCACCGCTGCATTGAGTCCGGAAGTCCACCGCGTCAGAGGGGCAGCGCTCTATCGCCAGCTCATTTCATCGGTCGACCTGGATCTCGGACTCATGCCATCAACCAACGACGTGCAGGTTCGATCCGAGATGAATACGCAGACGGCGGCATATCACCCGGAGACTTTGAAGCACATCGCCGACACTGTCACTCGCCGTGATCCGGCGATAAGCCTCCTTGGTCCACGCCTCACAGGAATATTGATGAGGGCTGATGTGAATGGTCTCGCCGAGGCCATGAACCAAACGGGTCCCAGCCGCGCAATTTTCGGCGCATATGCATACGCCTCATGGCTGAACGACCACCCACATGTAAAGGACGGATTGCTCCCCTAACCGTTGTTCGACCCCGACGCTTGTCGATCCCGCTGATGCTTCTCCGGCACCGGTTCCACCTATGCGAAATGTTCTGCGTCCCGCAAGTACGGCGCGTTTGCGTCCTTGTCAGAAAGAAGTGGCACACCCTCGACTGGCCATTCGATCCCGATGTCCGGGTCGTCCCACCGGATTGCCCGGTCGTGTTCGGGTGAGTAGTAGTCGGTGACCTTATAGATCACATCGGACGGATCGCTCAATGCGATAAAGCCGTGCGCGAAGCCCGGAGGGATCCAGAGCTGCTTGTGATTCGCCGCGGACAGTTCCACTCCAACCCACTCACTGAAGGTCGGCGACGAACGCCTGATGTCCACCGCGACGTCCCAGACCGAGCCGGCCACGACGCGTACCAGCTTGCCCTGCGGCCGTGATTCGGCTTGATAGTGAAGACCGCGGAGGACTCCCTTCGCTGATCTGGAGTGGTTGTCTTGTAGAAAGTCGATGCCAAACCCAAGACTCTCAACAAAAGCGGCTCGATTCCACGACTCGAAGAAGATCCCTCGTTCGTCCGCATGCACGACGGGATCCAGAAGAACGACACCGTGTGGGGTGATATACGTGGCCTGCATCTGCGCCATCGTATTATCGGAAGCCCTCTTCTCGCCCTCGCACCGGCCATGCGTCCGGCCCGCGTCGCCGACTCGGACGCAGGACCTTGGCCGTCTCCGACTATTGCTACATTATTTCCGACCGACCATGAGTAACTTGGCCGTTTATAGGCAAAAACCGTCTTACGGATATCTGAGGTCGGTGCCCCTGACAGTCGCCCCGGAGAGCGGCTCCCTGTCCTGACTCATTCGCCGAGATCGATAATGGGATTGGCGCTTGGCGTCGGTCGACAAATGGACCAGACTTCCCGCGTAGTTGCCACGAAACACCGGGCCTTCTACCGCTCTAATCTTCAATGGCGTGATCAAGCTGTTGTCACCACATAAGAACATCATTGGTCTCGAGCGACACGGCCCAGCGCCGATCGCTTTTCACATGTTCCATTTGAGTCATTCGAGGAAGGGGCGTGTAGCCTCTGACGTAATGACACCCACGTGCAACATTTGTGGTGGTACAAAGTTCAAAGCATTCAGAACGCGGCCGAATGCCCAATGCGAGGCATGTGGTTCTATTGAGCGAACTCGGATTCTGAAACTCGTCCTAGACAAGCATCAGCTCCCTCGTGAGGGCCAGCGCATGCTCCATCTGGCCCCCGAGATACGCCTTGCTCAGTACTTTCGTTCGGTTCTAGGAGCCGGGTATCACCCGGTCGACATTGCCCCGGAGCGATATCCGTGGGAGGTCGTACGACGCTTTGACCTCGCGACGGATGCTGAGTCATTGGCGACCCGGAGCTACGACATCATCCTTCACTCTCACGTGATGGAACATATTCGGTGCAATGTCACAGCCGCCCTCTTCCACCTGCACCGCGCTCTCACAACCGACGGCTACCATATCTTTTGCATACCGATCTATCCTGGCACCTACGCAGCCGACTTCGGCGATATATCTCGTGACAGAGCTACCAAGGAATTCGGCCAACACGATCATGTCAGGCGGTTTGGTTCTGATGACCTCCAATTTACATTGGGTATGATCTTCAAACTGCCACTTCTGTACGATCTCACTCATCAAGTGCCGGCCGAGGATCTCGACGCGTGCAACATTCCTAACTACGCGCGCAAGGGATGGTCGGTTCACAGCGTGTTGGTGATGCGAAAGGACGATATAAGGCTCTATGACTCCGGAGTTGAGCACGATTGGGCCGGAGACAATTGGAGTCGAAACGAAGATTTCGGCCGACACTTCGACCGTGGTTAAGGGACGATTTGCAAAATCGCCTGCTCACGACCATAGGTGGGCAACTCGGACACGCCGCCCATTTCCAGCCAGGCGTCCACGACCGCTCGTTCGTCACTCCGCTGGAGGTCATCGACGAGGATCAGGGCAGAATGTGCCAGCCTCTCACTGAGAAGCGGGTACGCGGGGAACCTTGCCCACGTACCGGTTGAAGCTGGGGGTCCATCGACTATCAGCAGGTCAAGGTCGTTGAGATCGAGGATGCTCGAAGTGTCGTACCACAGGTAGACACCACCGTCGATCTCGACCTCGGTTAGAGGGGCATGGCGAACTTCTACAACATCCTCGAGACCATGCTGTTTTAGTGCCTCAAGGGTTGGCTCCAAGAACTCCTCCATGTGTTCGAGGGCGATGAGCCTCCCTGAGCCCTTCAGCTGGAGAGCACGAGCCAAGAAGAGCGTCGAAGTCCCCGACCCGCATTCAAGTGCAAGTGACACATCGGGTCGAGTGACCAAGTCAATCGCCTGCAACATCCCGCGTGGAGACAGCGCCCAACCACCCATGAGAGGCAAAGGGTCGTTCAGTTGACTTCGCCTGTGGACCTGGAGCAGCGCATCGATTTCGGCGGGCACGTGATTGAATTGACGCAGCACGGCTCGATTCGCCCGTTCGACCGAGAGCCGCTCACGCTCTTGCTCCTTCTCGAGCCTCGTGTAGCCCGCTTTGATCGCCCTCAGCAGGGCCTCAGCCTGCTCACCCGGCCATTGCAGGGTGTCCACCTTTGCTTCCAATCGCGAGACTGAAGCGTTGACGTGCCTTCGAAGCCTCGCGTCCGTGTGGTTAATTGCTCTCTTGATCTCAGCGTTGAGCCTGTCGGACTCCTTTATTAGACGTGTGGTGGTTGTGTTGATCTCGCCACGAAATGCCGCGTTGCTGGAGGCTGACGTCCTCCGCGCAGAATCCGAGGATCTGCGCAGGGTCTCCCGCAGGTCGTCCCTCAATCGACGTTCGGCTCTAATGATCAAAATTGTAACCAGCCCTATTCCAGCAATGACCACAGCAAGAACGACCGCCAGCAACGCATCGGTGCCCCACCAATACCATGCAGCAAATCCGAACACCGTTATCAAGACTACGAGAATGACAGCTGCAACCTTGCGTTTGCCAAGCGTCACGTTTCGATCACCTTCATCAGTTGATTCGCTGACTGTTCGACATGGTTTGGAACAAGCGTCACGACGGTATCCGCCTGATACCTGAACCTAAGCCCATCGACACATGCTCGGACGTTCTGCTCGTATCCGAGTTCTGCATATTTCCCATGCTCCGCCAACGTCATAATACTCTCATACTGGAAGCCGCGACCATCCAAGGGAGTACTGTCGACATCGTCGATTAGGAAGATCGGAATTACATCGCTCGCTTCCTGCATGTCGATAACGCGTTGCGCAAGTTCGTCCAAGGCGGCTCGGTCGAAGCCTAAGGCAACCAATACAATCCTCTCGCCCTCGTGGCCGTCGGCGGGATTTCTACCAGAACGGATCCTGCCCAGAGCGTCTGCCTCTGCGGGCTCGAAGCTCGC
>DATDCF010000175.1:0-17119 GCA_036524475.1 Acidimicrobiia bacterium
ATGAACCTTGGCATCGATCGGAGTCTCCAACTGAACCGGATTACCGTCGATGAGGATCGTTCCCGAATCAGCCTTTTGCGCGCCGGAAAGGGTCTTGATCAGAGTCGACTTGCCGGCACCGTTCCCCCCGACGAGCGCGTGCACCTCCCCTGGATACAATTCGATGCTTACGCCATCGACGGCATGAACGCCTCCGAAGCTGACCCTGATGTCCTGCATCTCGACAAGCGGATTGACCGGTGTCGGAACGGTCACGACGTCTGCCTCCGCCTGTAGGTGACATCGGCGGCCACCGCTAAAACCAGTACCACTCCGACGACCACGTCCTGCAGTGCCGTCTCGATGCCGACCAAAACCATGCCCGATTGCAGAGACTGCATGACGAGCGCCCCGAGTACGACCCCAAAAATCGTTCCGATGCCCCCGGCCAACGAAGTTCCCCCGATAACGGCGGCCGCAATCACATATAACTCCGAAAGTGTACCGAGACCACTCGTCGCCGAATTAAGTCGGGCGATCTGCACGGCCGCCGCGAGTCCAACGAGGAGACCCATCAGCATGAAGGTCATCGCAATCGTGCGTTTGGTCTTGATACCGCCAAGTGCAGCTGCCTCAGGGTTTCCGCCTATGGCAAAGATGTAACGCCCAAAACGCCGCCGTGTGGCGATAAAGGTCATTGCCAGCGCGGTAGCGATCGCAATAAGTACCGGATTCGCAATGCCAAACGGGATCTCAAGCCCGCCTTCGGGCCACGTGAGTCCGTTTCGCTCGGCATACTGTCGGGCCAGACCCTCCGGCATGAAGTAACGGTTCAGGAACCAGACAGACGCCAGTACCAGAACGCAACCGAGGACGCCGAGGGCGAGGTCGGCCCACATGGGTCGCACCCGGAAGCCGAATTTGATCCTTCGCCGCCTCCCATTGAAAAGGAGAGCGACAATGGCGACACAGGCGCCGATCCCGATGATCCAGCTGACCAACCCTCCGACCGAGCCCCGCGCTCCGCCTCCCAATAGCTGGAAGGTCGAATCCATCGGAGCGATGGTCCGGCCGCTGGCCAGCACCCAAGCGAGTCCCCGCCAGATCAGGAGGCCTCCGAGCGTAACGATGAACGACGGCACTGCTGCGTAGGCCACCACGACGCCCTGTAAGAGCCCCAGAACCGCTCCCATCAACATTCCTGCAGCGAGGACGATTATCCATGTGTACCACTGGTCGAAACCGATCAGACCTGGAAGCACCTCGGCCTGAAGAAGGGCCATCGCCATTCCAACGAACCCGAGCATCGAACCTACAGACAGGTCGATATTCCTCGACACAATGACCAACACCATCCCCGTAGCCATGATCGCCACTACCGAGGTTTGAACCGTCAGGTTCCAGAGATTGCGCGGCGTCAGGAAAGTCCCTCCGGAGAGGAAATGGAATCCAATCCAGATCACGAGGAGCCCAGCGATCATCCCGAAAAGACGCGTGTCCAAATCCAATGACTTGAGCCCGTTGCCCCACCAGCGACGACGTTGCCCGGCCGGTGCTACGACGGATTGGCTTTCAGTGCCGCCGTGCATCGATTCCCGGGTGGTATCAGACGTGTCTTCGGTTACGGACATCTCACTCCAACGCAATATACATAAACGCCGCGCTCCCCGATGGAGGAGCGCGGCGCATATGCAAGGTTGGTGACCCGGTCAGCCAGAGCTTCGAAGGTCCTCAACATTTGCTACGGACAAACGTCAACGGTGCCCGATGGGACGTTCTGGCACAGGTCTTCGACCGTGATCCAGTTCGCATCGAGAACAAGGTTGAGGTTGTCCACTGTGATCGGAATCGGTGTCAGCAAAATCGCTGTCATCGAGTTACCACCAGGTGACTCGAACGGAACATTACCAGTCGCATCGGCAAGGGCAGCTCCCATGGCGAGCTCGATTGCGGCCTTCCCGGCAGCGGTACCCAATTCTCTGGAGTCTTTCCAGACCGACACTACCTGTGTGCCCAAAGCCACTCGATTGAGGGCGGCGGGGTCGCCATCTTGGCCACCGACCGGAACCTGCCCATCGAGTCCAACAGCAGCAAGAGCGGCGACCACGCCGGTTGCCATTCCGTCGTTCTCAGAGAGAACGGCGTCGATCTCGTTGTTTTCTTGAGTGAGGCATTGCTCCATCGTGGTTTGAGCGATCGCACCGTCCCAGTTGTCGGTGTACTCCTCACAAGCGATTGTGATGTCGCCCGCTGTCACTGCTTCGCCGATGACTTCTTCCATGCCCGCTCGTAGGAAGTCAGCGTTTGCATCAGCAGAGTTGCCCTTGATGATGGCGTACGTTCCGGTGGGAACGATGCCGAAGATCGTTTCGGCGATTATCCGTCCTACACCCACGTTGTCGAACGTAATGTAGAGCGCCTCCGGGTTCTCAATTAGACGGTCATACGCGATGACCGGGATCCCCTGATCCAGAGCGCTCTGAACCGCCGGGAGTATCGCCGTTCCGTCCTGGGCAAGGATGATCAGAACATCTGCCCCCTGGGAAATGAGGTTCTCCACGTCGGTCAACTGCTGCTCCGCCGACGAACCAGCGTCGGCCTTGATGTATTTCGCTCCAGCCTCGTCGAGCGCAGCGACAATCGCCGGCTCATCCGCGTTGGCCCAGCGGGGCTCGTTGAAGTTATTCCACGAGACGCCCACGACGATCTCTTCGGCTGGGACGGTCGTTTCGCCCTCGCCTGCCGTCGTTGTCGTGTCGCCCGAGCCGTCCCCACCGCAAGCGGCGGCTACGAGAGCCAGTGCCAGCAGCAGTACAAACAACTGTCTATGCCTTTTCAATCTCTTCCTCCTGAATCGATTATGAACCCGCGATCGGGTTGCGATGTCACGACTAATTTCCGCTCAATGACCGTCGAATCGCAATGTTCCGACGTGTGCTGAACAACAGTCTTGGACACCATGTGCAGCCTACCGATCAATTGTTCTGGTCTGCAACAAATCTCTGACAATTTATGTCTGAGAGTTTTCTTTTTTGTTTCGGGCAAGGCATTTTCGGCCACCGTATAATGTGTCATCTCCAACAAAAGGTCGATCTCTGTCTGACATGCAGCCCACAGGATCCCGCGATCGACAAAGCGGTATCAGTGCCGAGGAGTTGCGCCGACACAATCTCGCGGCGGTCCTCGACCGCCTCCACATCGGAGGTGCAATGTCGCGTTCTCATCTGGCTGGTCAAACCGGACTCAATCGATCAACCATTCGAGACTTGATTAGTGAACTGACCGACTTGGGATTGGTCGCCGAACAACCGGGAACCGTCAAGGGGCGGGGACGCCCTTCCCTGGTGGCCCGCCCCCGACCAGCAGGAGCGGTTGTTCTCGCCGTTGAATTGGAAGTCGACTCAATGACCGTCGCGACCATTGGACTTGGTGGCCATATCTTCGAAAGAACCAGAATTGCGCAGGCACCACCGCGCAGCCCAGAGGACATCGTTGATGACTTGGATCGACTTGGCACACCAATGTTCGATTCCCTGCCGGCGGACCACACCGTCGCCGGGGTCGGGGTAGCTGTGGCCGGAGTCGTTCGACGCCAGGACGGCTTCGTTCACGTGGCACCCAACCTGGGATGGGAGAATGTTCCCCTGGGCCAGATGTTTTCCGAAAGGATGGGAATCGACCGGGTAATGATGGCAAACGAGGCCGACCTCGGAGCGCTAGCGGAGTTTCGCAGGGGGGCAGCAATCGGCAGCCAGCATCTCATCTATCTGGCCGGCGAGGTTGGTGTGGGAATCGGTGTAGTCACCAATGGGAAACCGATGCTGGGTGCGGCGGGTTATGCGGGTGAGGCAGGGCACACTCGGATCAACCCGTCAGGAAGGTTGTGCCGGTGCGGTGCAACGGGTTGTTGGGAGACCGAAGTTGGTGAAGAAGCACTGGCCCGGCTCGTCGGGATCTCCGATCCTGAGATGAGGGCCGACTTGATTGGCGAGGTAACGCGACGGGCCCATCGTGGCGATGCGGACACTTTTGCGGCTCTCAAGGAAATAGGTCATTGGCTCGGGGTCGGGATCGGAAATCTCGTCAACACCTTCAACCCGGATCTGGTGCTCATTGGTGGGTTCTTCAACGAGCTCTACCCTTTTTTGGAGGAATCGATGAAGAGCACAGCCAACGAAGTGTCACTCAGCGCACCGTGGGACGCTTGCACAATCCGACCGAGCAAGCTCGGGATAGATGCACACCTCATAGGAGCCTCCGAGCTGGTGTTTGCCGAGGTAATCGCCAATCCCAGCAAATCGCGCGATGTGTCTGGAACCAATCTTGCAGTTAGCGGTATACCTGTTTCCGCGGCAAGCCAGTCTGCCGTCTAAACCCGCGCTGATGCGAAGATTTGCTCGATGACCTCAATGCCTGCAACCGAGTCGTGCGGCGCAATTGGAACCGGGATTCCGGTTCGAACCGACCGAGAGAACACGTCAGCCTGGACGGTATACGAGTTCGCTGGAGCGAGTTCGTGAACCACCATCCCGGGAGCGACGGGGGGCTCACCACCCGACAACTGGAGAACCCTCGTGGGACGATCGGGAGGGATGTTGAACGGGATCTCCACCAGAATCCGCCCATCCGACCCATAAATTTCCACACGTTGGTTTTCCTCCAAGAGCGTCGAACAGACAAAGGATGCGTGTCTCCCGGCAAAGTCGAGAAGCACAGATGCGAGTACGTCGGTGCCGAACCGTTGGTCCCGTTCGATCGACGCTTTGATAGTGGTCGGTTCGGAGGCGAAGATCATTCGGGCGACGCTCACCGCGTAGCAACCTATGTCAAACAGAGCCCCTCCACCGAATTCAGGGATATTCCGAATATTCGACGGATCGTCGTTGAAGTAGGAGAAGACAATTTGCACCGCCCGAACCTCCCCGATGGCACCATCTTCGATCAGCTGAACCGCTTTGCGCCACATCGGGTGCAATCGATACATAAACGCTTCCATCAATTGGACGCCCGACCCCTCGCACGCAGCCACCATTTCTCGTGCATCAGCACTGCTGATAGCAAGGGGCTTTTCGCAAAGAACGTGTTTGCCGGCTTCGGCAGCCTTTATCGTCCACTCACGATGAAGGTGGTTGGGCAACGGGATATACACGGCTTCGATCTCGGGATCAGCCAGGAGGTCCTCATAAGAGCCATACGCCTTTTCGAGCCCGAGTTGGGCGGCCGCTTCACGTGCCGTTCCCGAGGACCTCGACGCTATAGCGTCAACTCTGCTCAGGTTCGACACGAGCATGGCCGGAATGACCTTTTTCAACCCGATGTCGGCAGTGCTGAGCACACCCCATCTGACAGGTGCGAATTCCATTTCCAAGACTTGCCCTTATTTAGACGACATCGGCATTGTCTATATCCGACCGACCAGAAGCAAAAACGATGACGGGCGAGAGCGGGTCAGCCGGCGTTCAAAACACCTTCTGGCTATTGGTGGGAGTCGCCTTCGGCGCCATCATCACGGCCGCTCTGTCGCTACTTATCGTCGACTTTGTCCGGGGGGATGCTCCGCGAAGCGCTGGTGGCACGCCCCTATTCGTCGAGGAAGCCGGGTCTGCCGGTGTGGAGCACACCTATGGGGGGGAGTTCCAGTTCTTTGTTGGCGGTGGTGCCGCTGTGTTCGATTGCAACGGCGACCGCTTCCCTGACCTTTATCTTGCAGGCGGGGCCAATCCCGCAAGCCTCTACGTAAACCAGAGTTCCGTCGCAGGTCACCTGGAATTTGACCGGCAATTCAGCGACTCGACAGACCTCGTTGACGTAACTGGGGCCTATCCGCTGGACGTAGATTCCGATGGTCTCGAAGACCTCGTCGTACTACGTGTGGGTGAGAACATGATTCTGCGCGGCCTCGGAGATTGTGAGTTCGCTCCAGCGAACGACGACTTGGGAATCAACGGTGGCGACGACTGGACTGTGGCCTTTAGTGCAAAGTGGGAGTCCGGCGAAGAGATGCCGACCATGGTTTACGGAAACTACCTGGCCAGCGCCGAGCCGGGCGAGAGAGATGCTTGCGCGACTCACGACCTGTTGACGCCAACTCAAGAAGGCTATCGGAGAGTCGAGTTGGCCCCAGGTTGGTGCACCCTTTCCGCCCTGTTCAGCGATTGGAGTGCCACAGGCCAACAGGACTTGAGGTTGACCAACGATCGTCACTACTACCGCACCGGGCAAGAACAGCTGTGGCAGGTCGCCGCCGGCGAGGCGCCGGCGCTTTATACATCGAATGATGGATGGGCAAACATGCAGATTTGGGGGATGGGGATCGCCAGCCATGACGTCACCGGCGACGGGCTCCCTGAGGTTTTCCTCACGAGTCAGGGTGACAACAAGTTGCAGACCCTGGCGGATGGACCTGAACAACCCACGTATGTCGATATCGCTCTCGGCGCGGGAGTGAACGCCCACCGCCCGTTTGTGGGTGATACGGACCGTCCATCAACGGCATGGCACGCTGAGTTTGCTGACTTGAACAACGACGCATTCATAGATCTCTTCGTAACCAAGGGGAACGTGGACGACATCGCCGAATTTGCGATGGATGATCCCAACAATCTGCTCCTGGGCCAGCCGAATGGAAAATTCACAGAAGCGGCCATCGACGCTGGGCTTCTCGACTACGCCCGGAGCCGGGGAGCCGCGCTAGCGGACTTGAATCTCGATGGAATGCTCGATGTCGTCGTCATCGAGCGTAGGGAGCCGGCCAAAATCTGGAGGAATACCGGTACAGACGGCGATCGGCCGGGTGGCAACTGGCTGGCCGTCGATATCGAACAGGATGCGCCAAACCGCAACGCAATTGGCGCGTGGGTGGAAGTTCGACTCGGAAACACGACGCTTCGTAAGGAATTGACAGTCGGCGGTGGACACGCGGGGGGCCAGGTCGGCTGGATCCATTTCGGTCTGGGAGCCGCGTCTGCGGCTGAGCTGCGGGTGCTGTGGCCTGACGGCGAGGTTGGCCCATGGATGACCGCTCCAGTCAACCAATTCGCAATCATCGATCGAGGGTCCTCGGGCGTCACACCATGGGTCCCGGTCCGAAATTAGGCAGTTGTGAGATCTTCAGCCCGCCTCGGTGATGTCGAACTACCCGATTTCGGAATGCCCGTACAGGTACCCCAACTCCCGAGTTCCATTTACGCAGACCGAATGCGTCGGTTCCGGGAGCGGGCTTTCGAAAATGGGTACGACGTTCTGGTCGTCTATGCGGACCGTGAGCACAGCGCCAACCTCTCCTATCTCACCGGATTCGACCCTCGGTTCGAGGAGGCGTTGCTGATCATCGGTGCGAACCAAGTTCCGTCGTTGCTCGTGGGCAATGAATGTGTCGGAATCGCCCGCGCTGCACCTCTGGAAATGGACGTCATCCTGTTCCAGGAATTCAGCCTCCCGGGTCAGCCACGCGACCGTTCCCAGCCCTTGTCCATGATTCTCGACGACCAGGGATTTCACGATGGCACTCGCGTCGGACTCATAGGTTGGAAGACCTTCCCCGACCCGCACCTGCTCGATCTCCCCTCCTATATCACCGATTCCATCCGCGAAGCCTGCGGGAGGGAAAACGTCGAAAACGCGACAGGAATTCTGATCGACTCGGGCAACGGGTTGCGCGTGATCAACGAACTCGAGCAGCTTGCCTCTTTCGAATATGCCAGTTGCCAGACTTCCAACGGCGTACGGAACCTGCTCTTCGGTCTCGAGCCGGGCACGACGGAGCAGGAAGCTGTGCGGCTATTGGAGTGGAACGGTGCGCCACTTTCGTGCCACTTGATGCTCACCGCGGGTGATCGTGCCCGCTACGGATTGCTCAGCCCAAGCGACCGGGCTATTGAAATCGGTGATCCGATGACGGTTGCCTTCGGAATATGGGGAGCGCTGAACTGCCGGGCCGGGTTCGTGGTGGATGATTCGTCGCGCCTGCCGGGCGAAATCAACGACTATGTCGATAAGCTCGTTGCTCCGTACTTCGAAACGGTGGCCGAATGGTACCGCGCCGTGCATATCGGACAGGCAGGCGGTGTTTTGCATGAGATCGTCGATCGCAGACTCGGAGATCCATTCTTCGGAATCTTCCTCAATCCAGGCCATCAGCTCCATTTGGACGAATGGGTCAACTCTCCGGTAGGCCCCGGTTCGGTAGTGGAACTACAGTCCGCGATGGCGCTGCAGGTTGACATCATCCCTGCGACGGGGACTCCATATTTCACCACCAATATCGAAGACGGGATTGCACTGGCCGATGACGCCCTGAGGTCAACCTTCGCACTTCGATATCCAGATGCATGGTCGCGGATTCAACGCCGGCGGGATTTTATGAGAGATTCCCTGGGCATCGAGTTGCACCCCGAAGTTCTGCCCCTCTCGAATATTCCCGCATTCCTAACACCTTTCCTGCTGAGCCCTCACAAGGCCATGACGTTGGTTTGATCGGGCTGATGTCAAGCTCTTCACGGGTCGACTTCAACGATTATCCATCGTTCGCCACCCACCTGCCGGAGGACGAAACTCTTATCAAACGGGCTCGCGGACCTCGAGACCTCTTGACCCGACGTGTCGTAAATCACTACATCAACACTCCCCCGCCCCTCGAACAACAGACCCGCCGAGGTCTGAGCCTCGCCTTCGTGGACGCTGAGCGTCAACGAGTCGAACCTGTAGACGTCGACCCTTCGCTCTCCTGTTGCGACAGCTGTCGCCAATCGAGCTTGCATTTCGTCGAGACGCTCGCCGGCGTCGGCTAATCCCAACAGAACACCGTCTGCAATCCTGAGCGCCTCGGATTCGAGTGCGAGGTTTTCTGCGAGCATCACAGCAACATCGGCTGCGAATTCTGCGTCCATATCGACATTGACCCCCGTGGCCGATGGTTCTACCCGCACTTCCGGGAGTTGCGAAGGGTCGATTACGACTGGGACGGCAGCAATGGGAGTTCCCGCTTCGACGCCGTTCCGCGTCGGCGTACCAGCCAAAACGATTGCCACGATTAACAGGACGATCCCGCTTCCGATGGCAAGTCCGCGAGCGAACGTACCGACTGAAGTGGGCTGATCCGGTCTCGCTGAATCCCAACCCGGGCGGCCATCGGCCGTTTCATCCGTCACCAATCGGTCAAAGAGCCCCCGCAGCGGGCTCCAGATCACGAGACTCCCCAACAGACCGACCTTGGCGCCGTACTCGAGGGTCTGCGGGGCGATCAAAAGCGTGGACGCCATGGCTAGAGACGCTGCGAACACCACCCGGGCACGGCGTCCCGAGGGGATCGTTTTCGGGTCGGTGATCATGAAGAACAGAAATATCATTACTTCGGGCGAGGTGACCAGCGTCGTCCAGAATCTCGGGCCGCACACCGGCGAAGGGGCCCACGTAGCGATCATGCAGTGGCCCGAAGCTGCGAGTACGCCGAGTCCACCTGCCAGGAAAACCCAGAACGTCACGGCCATCGTCAGAAGGTCGAGGCGGCGGGTGATAGTTATCCCTCCCCCGATAATCACCACATAGGCGGTCAGCATCCAAAAGCCGATCGGCGCCCACCAGAAGTCGAGTGGCTCAATAAATCGAGCACCGATTATCAGGAAGGCGGCAACCAAGCCAACATTCGACGGATTGAATATGTGACGACCGCGATAGCGAATTAGATACTTGGTCAGGATCGAGATCCCTGCCACCAGCGCGAACCATTGCCAGCCGGACACCTTCCAATAGTCACGCCCCTCCATGCCCGTGATGCGGAGAATGAGGGCCACACCGCTTCCGGTTAGAATCCCGCTTGCCGGCCAGACCAGCTTTCCGCTCGACCTGAACGTCATTCCGAGATCGATGAGCCCGGCGGTGAGAATCGCCGCCGCCACCTGTGGGACCGAAACGGCAAAGCCAAGGGCAAAAATGCCAATTATGTGGACGGTGACGATGACGGCCGACGTATGCAGCCTTGCGTCCGAGCGACTAGGAAAGATGACAGCCACATCACGACCGGCGAGGCGAACAGTTCGGTTGTCCGTGATCATCTGCCAGGAGATTAGAACGGACCAGCCGGTGAGCAGGCTGGTTGGAGATGGAAACAGTTTCGGCACCCTTCTCGAAGGAGAAGCGTCAACGTCACCATCCGCGATACCAGGGGGCGGGACATCGACGCCGCCTGCGGCCAGTTACGGAGTTCTCTCGATCAGTTCACCAGGAAGTAATTAAAAAAATTACCTCTAGTAGCGGGCACCTTCTGCCGTTAGGCTTCTTATGCGGAGCGAGTCAGGGGCTGAAGGAGCTGAGCCTTCAATGCCAAGAAATCGTCGCGTCCGAGCCGTTATCGTCGGCTCTGTCCTCATATTGCTAGTTGGTCTGTTTTCCCTGGACTACACGGTCGAAAAGGGTGACTCTCTCTATGAGATCGCCAGAGACAACGGCGTCTCGCTCACCGACCTGATCAAGGCGAACGACCTTGCCAATCCGAATCTGATCTATCCGGGACAGGTCATCATCATCCCCGGGCAAGGCGGATCACCGGACGTCGTGCATGTTGTCACCCGTGGCGAGACCCTCAACCGGATCGCGTCCACCTATGGGGTTTCCGGCAAGCTCCTCGCCGAGGCCAACGGTCTGAAGAACCCCGATTTGATCCGGATCGGACAAGAGTTGACAGTGCCCGGCAGCTCCTCGAGTACCAAGCAGGGTTCCAATTCAGGTGACACAGGGTCGTCGTCTGGAAGTTCAGCGATAGGACCGAATGACTACCACATCGTGAAAAAGGGTGACACGATCGACTCGATCGCCGCTCAGTACAAGGGCGTGTCCGGAGCGACAATACGCGATGCCAACGGCATCGTCGGCAGCACCATCTACACCGGCACCCGGCTCTTCCTCAACCGGCCCGGGTATATTGCCTCGGGAAACGCCGGTAATGGGAGCTACACAGTCAAGTCCGGCGATCGTCTCGGGGACATTGCCTTCGCACATAGCACCGGTATCTCCACCCTGGTGAGTATGAACAACCTCTCGAACGCCAATGTCATCCGCGTCGGGCAGGTCCTAAAGGTCCCAACCGGGTCGGCCTGGGCGTGTCCGGTAGGCAAAGCGAGCTTCATCAACGACTGGGGGTTCCCCCGCAGCGGGAGTCGCTACCACGAAGGAAACGACCTGTTCACGGTGAAGGGAACTCCAGTTGTTGCGCCTGCAGCGGGAACTGTCGAATTCGTCGTTGGGACAGTTGGAGGCAACCAGTTCAACCTCACGGGCGTCGACGGGGTGCGCTACCTGGGTAGTCACATGGACGCCTTCGCTGGCAAGAGCCGCAAGGTGGCCGCAGGAGAAGTCATCGGGTATGTCGGAACCACAGGCAACGCCGCCGGGACATCACCTCATCTCCACTTCGCGATGTACGTGAAGGACAAGGCCGTCAACCCCTTCCCCTCTTTGCTCAAGTTCGACTGCAAGCGTTAAAACAAAGCGGCAAAACGAATTGCTCAGGCGAGGACGTACTCCCTGACCTGATCGAGCCTGATCGCCCCCACGCGGAGGAGGTCTTTATGGAACTCCTTGACGTCGAAGTCGACGCCGTCCTTTGTCATCCGCTCCTCTCGCATTTTGAGGATCTCGCGTTCGCCAACCTTGTACGAAATGGCCTGGCCGTACCAGCCGAGATAACGCTTCACTTCGGATTCGGCCACATCTCGCTCCTGTAAACCCACTTTTTCCATGTAATCGACCGCGATATCGTGGTTCCAGACCTCCCCCGGGTACAACGGCGCATCGTCGGGGATCACCAGCCCCAACTGGGTTCCGATGTCGACCACGACCCGGGTCGCCCGGAACAACTGGCTCGCATACAAGCCCAATCGGTACTCGGCATTGGCGAAGTAGCCGAGCTCTTCCATGAGCCGTTCTGCATACAGCGCCCAGCCTTCGCCAGCACCGGACTTCCACATGAACAGGCGGTGATAGCGCGACACCTCGTCGCGCAGCATCACACCAATCCCTACCTGGAGGTGATGCCCAGGGAACCCCTCGTGGTAGGCAGTCGAAACTTCTTGCCACACGGGAATCGCGGTCCTTGAACCCGGTGCATACCAGATCGACCCGGGGCGACTCAAGTCCTCGGACGGCCCGTGATACCAGGCGCCGAGGGCGCCATCGCCCGGTGCGATGTTCACGGTCACTTTCCGCAGCTCAGTGGGAACATCAAAGTGCTCCCCTGACAACTGGTCTACTGCTTCGGCCTGGATGCCCTCGACAAACTCTGCGAAGGCTTCATGGCTAGGCGCCATCCGCTCGGGGTCGGTGTCGAGCATTTCGATGACCTCTGCTATCGACTTGTCAGGATCGATCTCTGCTGCCGTTCTCTCCATTTCAGATCGAAGACGATGGACTTCGCTCCAACCCCACCCATAGGTCTCATCGAGGTCGATGCCGATGCCCAGGAAGTACTCGGTCGCCCGCAGGTAACGCTCCCGTCCTACCGCATCGGCCTCGCTTGCATTGGGGAGATAGTCGGACTCCAGCCAGTTGGCCAGCGAATCGTATGCACGGCGCGCACTTTCAACGGCGCTGGCGGTGCCCTCGACATCGCGATTCAGCTCATCCGCCATGGCGACATATTTCAGGAATCTCGATTCGTCGGAGGCCAGGGACCGACATTGTTGGATGACCGATTCGACCTGGCGCTTGGCCACGACCTGACCTGAGTCGAGTCCGGCCTGGAGACAGTCGCGATACCCGATCAACGGCTCGGAGATGGTGTCGAGACGGGTCACGATTGCCTGCCAGGTTTTGTCATCAGACGGATCCATGACGTCAAATACGTCGCGTGCGACTTGCGGCGGCGAGAAGATGTGATTGAGTTCTATGAGGTGCTCCCCCGCGTCGAACCGGTCGATTTTCTCCTGCAGGTCGGCGGTGATGGCACGGGCAGCGAGACGTTGTTTCTCTTCGTGATGGTCGAGATGCGGGGCCAGTTCGGCGATATACCTGGCAGAGAGCTCCGCCACCGCTGCCTGGCCGGTGGGCGAGAAGTCACCCCACAAATGGTCGCGGCCGGGAATCCCGTAGAAGGTGGCAGCAACGGGGATAAGGTCGGAAATGTCTTCGCAAAGACGGTCTGAGATCTCAAACGGTGTAGTCATCGGGCCAGGATATACCACTACTGTTCCACGGCGTGAGCGACGTGATCCCGGTTCGGGACGATGAGAGATTCGATGTCACCAACTATCAGAATTGGGCGGAATCCAACCCGGCACTACCAACCGGCAAGCCCGATGTCAGGCAATTCTCCAACGGCCGGGCGAACCTCACCTATCTGTTGACCTATCCCGACGGTGTGGAGTTGGTGCTGAGACGGCCTCCGCTCGGCCCGGTCGCTACAGGCAGCCACGACATGTCCCGCGAGTATCGGGTGCTGTCCCAACTCTGGACGTCCTATCCGCTGGCGCCCCGAGCGATCGCTTACTGTGGCGAGGAATCTGTGATTGGCGCAGACTTTTTCGTTATGGAACGGCGTTCGGGCATCGTCGTGAAGAACCGGGTGCCGGAGCTCTTCGGCGGTGGACGCGATGTCGATGCAAACAGAGCGCTCTCAACGGTGGTGATCGACACCCTGGCTGATCTGCACGCCGTCGACCCTGCAGAGTGTGGGCTCGACGACCTGGGCCATCCTGACGGATTCATGGAACGCCAGGTAACCGGATGGGCGGATCGGTGGGAACGATCGAGAGCAGGACCAAACCCGATTGCCGACGAGGTTGGTATATGGCTCGGGGAGAATCTCCCCGAATCAGGACCTCCAACTCTCATTCATAATGACTGGCGTCTGGACAACATGGCGGTTTCGCCCGATGACCCCGGCCGGGCAGTCGCTGTGTATGACTGGGACATGGCCACGAGAGGAGACCCTCTCGCCGACCTGGGGACTCTCCTCGCCACCTGGTACGAACCAGGTGAAGCGCCATCAACACTCAACCCGATGCCGACCGATGCCGAGGGCTGGCTGCGGAGACCTGAGGCGATTGCCCGATACGCCAGCCAAACCGGGCGGGACCTCGCCCAGATCGAGTGGTACGTGATTTTCGGGACCTGGAAGCTCGCCGTTGTCCTCCAGCAGATCTACATTCGATGGGTCCGGGGACAGACCCAGGATGACCGATTCCAGATCCTCGGGAGCGGAGCGGAGAGATTGTTCGAACTGGCGGCGGAACGACGTCTCTGATCTCTGTCCACCGGCCGAGTCGAGTTCCCGCCCTCTTGATTTCGCCAGACCCCGCCCTACAATGTGAAGGAGCTTGGGAGGCTTGGATTAGGGACTGGGGGCATTTGAAGTGTCGATTTTGACCGTCTTTCTCGGCGCGCACCTTTTGCCCACGAATGTGGCGGCTGAGCGAGAGCCATGGGCATAGCAACCTGCAGATTCTGTGAAACCAATCTCGAAATCGACATGGTCGATCTCGGGATGCACCCCCTGTGCGAAACTTTCCTGACCGCCGATCAGTTGGATGACCGGGAGTCGTTTTACCCGCTGCACGTGCGAGTTTGTCCGAACTGCTACCTGGCCCAGATCGGTGAGTATGTGCGCCCGGAAGAAATATTCGACGACTACGCCTATTACTCGTCCTTTTCCTCGTCATGGCTCGAACATGCCCGGGATTATGTCGACATGATGGTCCTCAGATTCGGCCTGAGCGCCGGGTCGAGGGTTATGGAGATTGCCAGTAATGACGGCTACCTCCTCCAATATTTCCAGAAAAAAGGCATGGAAATCATCGGAATCGAGCCGTCGGCAAACGTCGCCCGCGCCGCCACCGACAAGGGGATTCCCTCAATTGTCGAGTTCTTCGACGCCACGCTGGCCAGGAAACTGAGCGGAGAGGGCTACTCGGCCGATGTCGTGGTCGGCAACAACGTTCTAGCACACACCCCCCGAATCAATTCGTTTGTCGAGGGTGTCTACGAGGTGCTGGCCAACGACGGTGTCGCCACCTTCGAATTTCCCCATTTGCTCCGACTGATGGAAGGCAATCAATTCGACACGATCTACCACGAGCACTGGTCGTATCTCTCCCTGGGGACGACCCAGAAGATCATGGCCGCCCACGGGCTGGAAGTCTTCGATGTCGAAGAACTCGCTACGCACGGCGGATCGCTCCGGTTGTTTGTGCAACCGATCCCCAAACATCGGCCGGTCTCGGATGCCGTTCCCGAGCTTCTGGAACGAGAGCGGGACTTCGGGCTCTTTTCGCCAGCCGTATACGCCGAGTTCGGGGCCAGAGTCGAAGCAACGAAAAGGAAGCTTCTCACTCTTCTCATCCGCGCCAAGGACGAAGGTGCCACTATCGCCATATATGGTGCAGCCGGAAAGGGCAACACTTTGCTCAACTATTGCGGAATCGGAACCGATTTCATCGACTTCGCTTGCGACCTCAACCCTTACAAACACGGGCGGTACACGCCGGGGACTCACATCCCCATTTTCGGCCCGGAGAAGATCAGAGAAGCCAGGCCGGATTATCTTCTGCTCCTTCCCTGGAACATCAAGGAAGAGCTGATGGGTCAGCTCTCGTACATTTCCGAGTGGGGAGGACGGTTCATAGTTCCCATCCCTGAGGCCATCGTCTACGAGGGCGCATCATGAAAGTGGTTCTCTTCTGCGGAGGCGAAGGGATGAGAATCCGTGATGCGCACAGTTCGGTCCCGAAACCGATGGTGACCGTTGGCAATCGACCCATCCTCTGGCACGTTATGAAGTACTACGCCCACTTCGGCCACAAGGAATTCGTAATTTGCCTCGGATACGGGGCGGAAGCGATCAAGCGATACTTCCTCGACTACGAGGAGGCGGTATCCAACGACTTCGTGCTCAAGGGTGGTTCGGATCGGGTCATGCTTGGCACTGACATCGACGATTGGACCATCACATTCGTCGACACCGGTTTCGTGTCCGAGATTGGCGAAAGACTCCGGCGGGTCAAAGACCACATCGGCGAGGACGAATTCTTCTTTGCCAACTATGCCGATGGAGTCACCGAACTCGACCTCGATGGGTATTTGCAGAGATTCACGGAGTCGGGCCGGGTCGGTGGGTTCCTCGCTGTCAGACCGCCCCTGTCGTATCACGTTGCCCATCTCGACGGAGACGTGGCTGTCAGCCTTGGACCGATCGCTGAGGAAGACATGTGGATCAATGCGGGATATTTCATATTCCGACGGGAAATCTTCGACTACATCGAGCAAGGCGAAGATCTGGTGGCCGGGGCCTTTCAAAGACTGATCAAACTGAAGAAGCTCTACGCTCATCGTTTTGATGGCTTCTGGTCCCCAATGGACACTTTCAAGGAACAGACCTATCTCGATGACCTCTACAAACAGGTCAACGCACCCTGGGTCCTGTGGAAGAACGGTCACACCGGGTGATCGGAGTTCAATTCGACCGTGCCCTTGGGGTCGTAGTGTGCCTGGGTGCCCACGCTGACGACATCGAGATAGGGGCAGCGGGACTTGTCTCCTCACTGGCCCGGGCACATCCCTCATGTCGTTTTATCTTCGTCATCGCAGCCGGCAGTGAGAGCCGGTCGGAGGAAGCTGTTGCCAGCGCCAGGACGCTGCTCGGCGACCGGGTCGATATCATCTTCGGAGGCCTCAGCGATGGAATGCTCCCGTATTCACACCCCGTTGAGACCAAGGAGTTCATCCGCGACGTTGGCTCCGGGGTCGACGCCGATCTCGTCATCGCACCGCACACCGGCGACCGGCATCAAGATCATCGATTCGTAGGCGAGCTGAGCCATCAAATTTTTCGCAGTCAGATGATCCTCGAGTACGAGATTCCCAAGTTGGAAGGCGACCTCGGCACTCCAACGGTCTACCACCCTTTGACCACGGACGAGGCGGCCGCCAAGGTCGGCCACCTGACGAATCATTTCGAAAGTCAACACCAAAAGCCCTGGTACCACACTGAGACGTTCATCGGGTTGATGCGAATCCGGGGGGCAGAGTGTCTTGCCTCCGACGGCTACGCGGAGGCATTCCATTCCAACCGCTTGACCCTCTAGGGCCGAGTGGGTCCTTGCCTCAAGGACAGCATGGGAGCCCGGCCAGTGCTATCCCGCACATCTGGAGC
>DATDCF010000176.1:0-16157 GCA_036524475.1 Acidimicrobiia bacterium
CACGACCCTCGATTATGACCAACTGGTGATAGCGACGGGTACCTCACCCCGACCCGACCAGACTCCGGGCATGGATGGGCCTGAGTGGGGAAAGTCGATCCACAACTTCTACACCCTGGAAGGAGCTACCCGTCTCCGGGCCGCTCTCGATGGGTTCGAGGGCGGTCGAATCGTGGTCCACGTGACCGAGATGCCGATCAAATGCCCGGTGGCTCCACTTGAATTCGCCTTTCTCGCCGAGTCTCACTTCAGGGGGAGAGGAATGCGGGATCGGGTCGAGTTCGTTTATGTGACTCCGCTGGACGGTGCATTCACCAAGCCGGTGGCATCGAAACTGCTTGGCAACATGCTCGACGAGAGAAGGATCGGACTGGAAGCCGACTTCTACATCGAGCGTGTCGATAACGAGAGCAAGACAATTGTCTCATTCGATGAGCGGGAGATTTCCTTCGACCTCCTGGTCACCGTCCCGGTGAACATGGGCGCCGATTTCGTGGCACGTAGCGGCCTGGGCAACGAGCTGAACCATGTGCCGGTCGACCACGGGAACTTCCTTTCCAAAGACTGGAGCAACATCTTTGCCCTTGGCGATGCGGCCGACTTGCCGACCTCGAAGGCAGGCTCCGTCGCCCACTTTGCCGTTGACATTTTCATCGACAATTTCCTTCACCACATCAGGGGCGAGGAGATGCCGATGCAATTCGATGGTCATGCCAACTGCTTCGTCGAGTCCGGGGACGGGAAGGCTTTGCTTCTCGACTTCAACTACGAAGTCCAGCCCCTGCCCGGGAAGTATCCCGTTCCTGTAGTCGGTCCCTTCTCGTTGTTGGAGGAAACCGCAGTGAATCACTACGGGAAGCTCATGTTCAAGTGGATGTATTGGAACGCACTACTCCCGGGACGGCCGATACCTCTCCCTGCCCTGATGTCCATGACTGGGAAGAAGGAACCCGACGAATCGTGACAATCGAATCGCGGAGACTCAACCGATCACATCACGAAAGAGTGTTGAAAGAAAGGAGGGTCACACATGACCCTGGCAACTATCGCCGGTCATGAAGTCCACGTCGACGACGAGGGCTTCATGACCGAGTATGAAGAATGGGACGATGGTTTGGCTAAGCAACTCGCCGCCAACATCGGCATCGACCTGACTGAGAGACATCTCGATGCGATTCGTTTCCTCAGGGAAGACTATCTCGCCGTTGGCGAGACCCCGACTCTTCGTCGGGTTACCGCTGTTGGTGGAATCCCCACTAAAGAGCTGTTCCAGTTGTTCCCTAAGAAGCCCGCCAAGAAGATGGCGTATGTCGCCGGCCTCCCCAAGCCGGTCGGCTGCGTCTGAAAGGAGTTCGAAATGACACTTACAGTGGAAGCACCGGTCCCGGTGTTCGACGACACAGAAACCGACAGGAAACTGGCGATCATCTGCTCGAAGGGCTCACTGGATATGGCCTATCCGGGCTTGGTCCTTGCAAACGCGGCCCTCGGAGAAGGGATAGAGACGCATATCTTCTTTACCTTCTGGGGTTTCGACATGATCAACAAAGAGACCATGGGCCATCTCCAGTTCACGCCTCTGGGCAACCCGGCGACTCACATGCCGCCGATGCTGATGGGGTTGCCCGGGATGACGGCTTTCGCCACCCACATGATGAAGAAGCAGATCGAGGGAATCGATATTCCTGACATACCGGAGTTCCTCGAGATGATCACGGATGCTGGTGGGCATCTCTGGGCCTGCAGGATGTCGGCCGACATGATGCACATCGATGAGACCGACCTGTACGACAGGGTTGAGGGCATCATCAGCGCCACCGATTTCATGGAGTTGTCGGAGGGCGCTCAAACCATCTTCATCTAGAACGAGAGGTCGTCGCATCACGAAATCGAAGGCCATTGGTTGGCTCGTCGACTGTCTCGTTGGCGGCATCTCGGTACTCCTCGTTGCAAGCATCGTCACGGTGAATCTGGTCATCTTCTCCGGCATTGATGTCGGGTACGAAGCGAGCATCGCTGAGGTTTTCAATTTCAACCCGGCAGTTGGTGTTGCGGTGATTTCACTCCTCGTGATCGGACCGGCCGTCGGAATAGTTTTGGCCAGGGCCAGGCGAAGAGGCTGACCAGTCGAGCGAATCGCCTACCAGGTGGGGACGTACGACGTCAGGGTCTGCATGTAACCGGCGCGCTCGTAGGCTGAGGGGTCGGGAACCGCGTCGTAGCTCATACTGCCCCGGGCTTGGCTCACCGACTCAAAATCTCTGTCGGTCAGCCATTGCTGAAGGCCCCCACGGACCTCGGCCAGCCGTGATGGACCATGACGGAGCAGGGCGGACGCCATCATCGTGACTGTGGCTCCAGCAAGGATTGCCTTGATAGCTCCGGGCGCCTCGTGGATACCGGTGGTGGCGGCGAGGTCGCAGTTGGTACGACCGTAGAGGATGGCCAGCCATCGTAAGACCAGCCGGAGCTCACCAGGATCGGAAAGTACGAGGCTGGGAACAACCTCCAAGGAGTCGATATCGATGTCGGGTTGGTAGAAGCGGTTGAAAATGACGAGACCATCGGCACCTGCGTCTGTCAGCTTTTGGGCCATGTTGGCGGTCGAAGAAAAATAGGGCCCGATCTTGATTGCCAGCGGGATGTCCACTTCCTTCTTGATTTGCTCGACGAGTTGCAGGTGAACGTCCTCGACATCCAGGGCGCTCAACCGGGGGTTAGCAGCGATGCTGTAGGTGTTGACCTCGAGCGCGTCGACTCCCTCGTCTGCGAGGATGCGGGCGTATCGAGTCCATCCCCCCGGGCTCGTTCCGTTGAGGCTGGCGATCACCGGGATCCCTACTTCGCTCTTTACTCTTCGGATCAGTTCGAGGTAGTCGTCGGTCCCGGTGTTGTAGTCGTCGAGCTGGGGGAAGAACCCACCCGGGACCTCGGCGAAACCCTCCGCCCCAAGTTCGAGACTGTCGTGGACTGCCATGGCGTTGTGTTCTATCTGTTCTTCGAACAGGCTGGGCAACACCACCGCCGGGGCTCCGGCTGCGGCAAGTGCGTGGACATGGTCGACATCTCCCGTGAGCGGCGAGGCAGATGGAATTACGGGGTGGTCCAGTTCAATCCCCAGATAGGTCGTCGTGAGGTCGGTGCTCAATCTTCATCCTCCACGTATTCGGCAGTTCGGTGAATCTCGACCATCTGTTCGTAAAGATGCCAGCGGTCATCGATGTCCTGTTGGGCTCGGGCCATGAGTCTCGAGGCTGTGTCGGGGTCGGCCCTGCCCAGCATCGCAAACCGCGCCTCCTTGGAGGCGAATTGCTTGAACGGAATGGTCGGCTTCCGGCTATCGAGTTGCAGTCCCGGTGATCCGACCAGTTCCCGGCCGGGGTCGTATCGATACAGCGGCCAGTATCCGGAGTCGGTGGCTTCCTTTTGATGACTCATCTGAGTCGACATGTCTATCCCATGGGCAATGCACGGGCTGTAGGCGAGAATGAGTGACGGGCCTTGATGGGCCTCGGCTTCGGCGAATGTCTTGACGGTCTGGGTGGGGTTGGCCCCCATGGCCACCTGGCCCACGTAGACGCCTCCGTAGGACATCGCGATCTGCCCCAGGTCCTTCTTTCCGGTTTCCTTTCCCGACGATGCGAACTTGGCGATCGCCGCCCTCGGCGTAGCCTTCGACGCCTGGCCCCCGGTGTTGGAGTAGACCTCGGTGTCGAGCACCAGGATGTTTACGTTTCTGCCAGTCGACAGCACATGGTCGAGCCCGCCGAATCCGATGTCATATGCCCATCCGTCACCACCGACGATCCACACGCTGGTTTCAATCAACGAGTCGGCCACACCCTCCAGTCGGCGGGGGAGCGGCCCCTCGAGGACGGCCAATTTCTCGTTGAGCTCAGCGACCAGACGCCGCTGAAAATCCACCAGTGCGTCGATATCGTCGCGGTTGGGGTTCTCGGTGACTTCGAGAAGGTCGACTGCCACCTGGCCCAATTCGGGAGCAAGTGCAGTCAGTAGCAAAACAGCGTCCTCCCGTTGGGCCTCGAGCGCAAGGCGCATCCCAAGGCCGAACTCTGCGTTGTCCTCGAAGAGGCTGTTTGACCAGGCGGGGCCGCGACCGGCGCCATCGACCGACCACGGTGTCGTCGGCAGATTCGCACCATAAATCGAGGAGCAACCGGTTGCGTTGGCGACGATCATGCGATCGCCGAGGAGCTGGGTCAGAAGTTTGAGATATGGGGTTTCCCCGCATCCCGCACATGCGCCTGAGAATTCGAATAGGGGCTGGAGTAGCTGCGAGCCCTTGACCGACTTCGCGTTGACTTCGCTGCGCGACATCTCGGGCAAGGAGAGGAAGATGTCGAAATTGGTCCGCTCTCGGTCCAGGTGTTGGTGTTTCGGCTCCATGTTGATTGCCTTGTGCTTGACCATTTCCTTCGACTTGGCCGGGCACACGTCTACGCACACACCGCATCCGGTGCAGTCGTCGGGAGCCACCTGGATGGCGATTCTCTTGCCACGAAGATCTTTTCCGGTCGACTCCTTCCACAAGAAGCCCTCGGGAATGGGGATGTCCGGCTCAAATGCCTTGAAACGAATAGCAGCATGAGGGCATACCAAAGCGCATCGTCCGCAATCGATGCATATGTCTGCATCCCAGATCGGTATCTCTTCGGCGATCGATCGTTTCTCCCACCGGGCAGTCCCGGTTGGGAACACTCCGTCGACCGGTAGTGCCGATACGGGCAGCAGATCACCCCTCCCTGCCAGGATCATCGAAGTGACCCGCTTCACGAAGTCGGGAGCCATCTGTGAAACCGGCTCTGCAATCGACCGCGCGACGATGTCGGTATCGATGGGCAAAACCCGTATCAAACCGGCCACCGCCGCATCGACTGCCCCCTCATTCCGCCTCACCACAACCTCACCTCTTTTGCCGTAGGACTTGCGGATTTGATCCTTGATCAACGAGATGGCGTGTTCGGTTTCGAGGATGTCGCTGAGATGGAAGAAGCAGGTCTGGAGCACCGTGTTGACTCTTCGTCCCAGACCCGCCTCCCGCGCAATTCGGGCGGCGTCCACCGCCCAAACCGTCAGGTCCTTGTTGCGGATGTGTGCCTGCGCCTCACGGGTTAGTCGGGTCCATGTGTTGCCAGAATCGAATGGGCTGTTCAGAAGAACAGTGCCCCCTTCAGCGGCTGAATCGAGGATGTCATCTTTCTCGAGGAAGTCGAACTGGTGGATGGCGACGAAACCGGGGCGGGAAACGAGATATGTGGAGTGGATCGGCTCCTTTGAAACCCGGAGATGGCTGACCGTCCTCGACCCCGCCTTTTTCGAGTCGTACACGAAGTATCCCTGGGCGTAGAGGTCGGTGGCTTCTCCGATGATCTTGACCGAGTTCTTGTTGGCCCCGACTGTGCCGTCCGACCCCAGTCCGTAAAACACTGCCCCGGCCACCTCGGGTGGCTCGCGCCAGACGTCAGGGTCGTACTTGATCGAAAGCCCCGTTACATCGTCGACGATCCCGACGGTGAAATGACGGCGCCCGTCCAATTTCGAGGCCTCCGAGAAAACCCCGGCCGCCATTGCGGGGGTGAATTCCTTGGATGACAGCCCGTATCGGCCCCCTCGAACATCGATCGACCTCCTGGCTTCGGCGAGGGCTGCGACCACGTCTTGGTACAACGGCTCGCCCACGGCTCCGGGTTCTTTGGTGCGGTCGAGAACCGCTATCTGCCTGGTGGTCTCCGGCAGAACGCTCGCGAAGGCTTCGACGTCAAACGGTCTGTACAGTTTGACCGTGACCAGCCCGACCTTCTCTCCGTCGGAGACGAGTCGGTCGATGGCTTCTCGGGCCGCACCGGCGCCTGAGCCCATTATCACCATGACGGTCTCTGCTTCGGGGTGTCCGTCGTAGCGAAATAGTTGGTACGAACGGCCACTGATTTCGGCAAACCGATCCATCGTCGTGCTGACAAGCTTTGGGAGATCCTGGTAGTAGAGGTTCGCCGCCTCTCTCGCCTGGAAGAAGACATCGGGGTTCTGCGCCGTCCCCCTCAGCACCGGTCGATTCGGGTTGAGTGCACGGATTCGGTGGGCGGCGATATGGTCCTCGTTCACCAGTTTGCGCAGGTCCTGTTCGCTGAATATCTCGATCTTTGCCATCTCGTGCGAAGTGCGAAAACCATCGAAGAAGTGGAGGAATGGAACTCTCGATTCCATTGTTGCGAGGTGGGAGATGACCGCCAGGTCTTGGGCCTCTTGCACCGACTCCGATGACAGCATCGCCCATCCGGTTTGGCGGGCGGCCATGACGTCGGAGTGATCGCCGAAGATGGATAGGGCATGGGTGGCGATCGAACGAGCGGCGACATGGATCACGGTCGGGGTCAACTCGCCGGCGATCTTGTACATGTTCGGAATCATCAGAAGTAATCCCTGCGAGGCCGTGAAAGTGGTGGTCAACGCGCCGGCAGTCAACGAGCCATGAACTGCGCCGGCTGCCCCGGCCTCGGACTGCATTTCGACCACATTAGGGATGACACCCCAGAGGTTG
Organism: Acidimicrobiia bacterium; assembly: GCA_036524475.1. GTDB lineage: Bacteria > Actinomycetota > Acidimicrobiia > Spongiisociales > ZC4RG35 > MA-ANB-1. Next base: position 6,560 of record DATDCF010000176.1, read on the forward strand.
GGCCTCCCCTGATGCGACCATGCATCAGCCAATTCACCCATCGGTGATGCCGGGGTGATCGGGTAAATTGCAATCACCTCGCTCATCAAGTGGGCGATCCGTGCCGCGGCCTCGTTGCCGTCGACGGTGGAAAAACTGGCTCCGGTCGGCTTCACAGAACCAAACTACGGCGACGACGGGCGATGCTCCTAGTGACGAAAGTCCCCAGGTGGTGTGTCGATCGGCCCCGACCTCAGCCGGGATCCGCTGCTCAGGGAGTGAACTCGAGCGTCTCCGTTGGTACCAGGGTCACCGAGATCGGAATTGGTTCGCCTGTGGCGTCTTCTATTGCAGATCCCAGAGTGTCGATGGGTGGGGGCGCGTCAGACCCTGCCAACACCAGGCGGTAGACCTCACCGTCGTAGGTCGAGGATTGCACCGTCAGGTCGGTGCCTTCGATCCAACCGTCAACCACGGTTTCGGCCACGGCCGAGCCCGCGGTCTGGCGACGAAAGGTGTCGGCGCTACCGCCGAGAATCGCCACGACGGCGATGCCCAGAACGGCCACCATTCCCAGACTCCGCTTTACCCAGCCCTTGTTCCCGGAGAGCCGCAACACCGGCGCTACACCGGTCAGGACGAAGAGGATTCCCCCGATCAGCAAAATCGCCACCATGTTCGTGACAAAGAGAAGAAGTGCGCCTGAGGCCGCCGACCACGAACCCTGGGAGATCATGAGACCGACGACGGAAAGCGGGGGGACCAATGCGCTCGCCACCGCGACTCCGGGTAGGGAGTCTGAGACGTCAGGGCGGGAAAGGGCGAAGGCCCCGGCCCCGCGGCCACGGCGATCATCAGGTCGACCAGCGTGGGCCCGATCCGCGATGCCACTTGTGAGTTGGCGACCGTCGAGATGTCAGGGCCATACATCCATCCGAACAGAATGGTCGCCCAGTTGAACGAACGGTTCGCGGGGTCAGGTGCGCCGAATATGTCCGGGTGATCTGGATGGCGTCAGCCGTCCTGTTGAGGGAGAGTCGACCGGGTCGGTAAGGGAACGGCTTCCGTCGTTCCTGACGGTGGAGCCGATCACCAGGCCGGCGGAAATCAGGACCGCATTCTTCATGATGTATTGGCCCTCAAGTGTCAGCACGAATGGAGAGTCGCTCCAAATTCGTTCCGGGAAGATCAATAGTGGTGTCAGGGTGCCCGCCATCTGGGCGAACAGGAGTCCCAGTGTCAACCGCAGGTACTTGCGCGTGATCAGACCAACTCCGATCGTGATCTCGAGAAGTGCCAGTCCGAGACGAGCGACGTTCGGAGGCAGCAAGCCAAGGGTGAGGGCTTGAGTGGTGTCAGTGGCGATCTGGTCAGCGGGACTGAGTCCAGGAAAGAGCTTGAGAGCGCCGAACCAGATAAAGATCAAACCGATCGACCAACGGAGCAGGACGACCCCGTATGAGGACATAAAAGTGATCACTCTCCGGTCGAGAGCATCAAACCGATCTCTCCAGGTCATGGTCTAAATCGTACGCGGAGTCGCAATCAACCGACAGTCCTGTCAGCGTCCTCCACCCGAATTTGCCACCCGACCGAGGACCCTTCCCAAACGCTCGAGGAGGATGTCGGCGTGGATTCTGCCAAATACCATTGGTGGCCTGATCTTGAGGACGCTCTCGTCCGGGCCTGTTGTGCCTATCAAAACACCGTGGTCCTTCATTTCTTCTTTCACCCGCCCGGCACGGTCCGGACTGGTCATCTCGACACCGATAAACAGGCCGGGGCCGCGCACATGCGTGACCGATGGGTGGGCGAGCGATGCGATGCCGGACCGGAGGTAGTCGCCGGTGAGTTGAGCCTGCTCGACGAGCATTTCATCCTCGATCACATCGAGCACTGCCATTCCTGCCGCCGTGGCAACTGGCGATCCCGCGAAGGTGGAGAAGTAATGCCATCGATCGGCGAATCGCTCGGCGATTGCGGAAGTGGTCACCACGGCACCGATTGGATATCCATTTCCCATCGGCTTGCCGAGAGTGACGATGTCGGGGACAACCGAGCTGTGCTTGAATCCCCAGAATTTTGGTCCGACCCGACCGAACCCTGCCTGGACTTCGTCGGCAATGAGCAGTGCTCCCTGCCGATCGACCCACGCCCTTGCAGACTCGAGATAGCCGTCGGGCAGCTCATGGATCCCCTCACTGGAAAAAACGGTGTCGAATATGGCAGCGGCGGGGGAGCTTCCATTCGATGCCATCCTGCTCACCGCACCATCGAGATCGGCGGTCAGCAAAAGTCCAGCTTTGTCGTTCTCAAGGATCTCATGGCCCCGGACCCGCCCCGTCCGATCGCTGAATCCGCCAAACTCTTCGGGGGACATTGCCGCGGTTGCCCAGGTGGTCCCGTGATATGCATTCTCGGTCGTGACCACGCCGTAGTGGCCGGTGGCGGCGACGGCGATCTGATAGGCAAGATCGTTTGCCTCACTCCCGGAATTCGTGAACATCACCACCGAAAGCGGGTCGGGAAACAGCCGGGCCAGCCTCTCGGCGTATTCGGTGACCGAATCGACCAGATATCTGGTGTTTGTGCTCAATCGTCGGGTTTGAGCAGAGATTGCAGAGACGACCTGGGGATGGGAGTGGCCGACATGAGGAACGTTGTTGTAGGCGTCGAGGTAGCGCCTTCCATCTCGGTCGTACAGCCATACCCCGTCACCACGGATTGGGCGTACTGGTTCGGAATAGCTCAAGTCAAGTGCAGGGCCCATGGTGTTTCTCCGTCGTGACCTTGCCTCGTTGAGTGGGATTTTTTCGTCGATACGAAACCCGCAGCTCGATCGGATTTTGTCGACGGTCGCAGCGCGGTCGGCACTTTCGACGGCCAGCAGCGTCTCGAACATCTGCAGGGCGTCACCCGACGCGTACTCAGCATTTTCCGGGTGGGTGGCCAGATGACGCGCCGCCATCAACAGCGATTGGATACAGCGACCTGCGACCAATCCCGGAAGGAGTTCGATCTCATTCAGGTCGAGGGGATCGACCACGTGGAATGCCGCGGCGGTCTGGGAAATGCCCACCGCGGGGTCGCCACCGAAGGTCTGATACGTCGCGGCGACGGCGAGGTCGCAGAGCCGCGGGGCCCAGGTCATGTCACCGAAGTCGAAAACGCCGCAGATCTCCTCGGGATCGTCAGCACTCAACACCAGGTTGTCATCGTGGAGGTCTCCATGAATTGCCTGTGCGGGGAGATGGGCCAATTGGGGCTCGATCTCAGCGATGTATCGATTCAGCGCATCGGCCACGACTCCTCGCTTTTCCGAATCCAGGTACTCAAGCAGCGGTTCTAATTCGCTGAGGCGGGTCAGGTCCCACGGAAACGGCCGATGCAGTATCGGGTTGTCGTGGCCACGGAGGGCACGGCTTAGGCGGGCGCTCATCTTGCCCACCGCCCGTTTCAGCGAAGGGGATGAGCCGGTTGGGGGTGGAGCGACTCCTACTAGGAAGTCCGTGAGCATGACCTCGTGGTCGCGGTACCTGCCGGTGGTGGTTCCGTCGTTGGTCGTAATGGTTCGGGGTAGTGGCAGTGACGGATCCATGGCGAGGGCGTGCTCGATTGCGGCTCCTTGCGCGGCGAGGGCGTCCGGCCTGTCAGCCTTGTTCGCAAATTTGAGGATGTGGCCAACCGACCCCGGGATATCGACCCGAAAGGTGCGGTCGCGTTCGCCGGGGAGCAAAACGGCAGTAGCGGAAATCCCATAGGTTTCTCGGAGTGTCTCCTCGGCCTCGAGGGGACTGATCTCGGGACGGGGAGTGTCGAAGAGGTCGAAATTCATCGCATCGACATTGTGGTCGCGGGCTCATTGGAATGCGGAACGAAGGGCGTTGCGGGGGTCACCAAATTTTCTTCCGTTATTGGGAACGGGGGTATTGAACCGGTCACTGGTGTTGGGTATTGTCGAACATATGTTCGTTAAGGATAACCAAAGTCAACGCCACGCATCCAGCTCAGGGACGGAGCCTGGAACCCGGATCGACGGGTGGGTCACTGCACCCACCGGGGTGCGTGGAGTTCTTCCCGCCCGGTTGGAGACGATGGTGCCTGGCCCCGAACTAGGGGTCGTTCTGGCGGGTATTGACCGTCGTCGACTGAATGGCCACGAATTGGTGGTCCTGGTAGCGGCGGAACGCCGTCAGGTCATGTTCTATGAGGCTGCCTCGTTGGAATCGGCCGCAGCCCTGGCGCACACTCCACCCGGGTTCGCTGGTTCCCCTCCAGAACGGGTCGCTGTGGTGGATGAGTATGCCGCCGATGAGCTACGCCCCGCATTGGGGTGGACGAGACGTGCTGCCGATCGTTTCCTCGCTTTGGCGTTGGATGTGACCGAACGATTCCCCCTGGTGCTCACCGAGATGAAACGGGGCAGGATCGACGCTCCGAAGGCCCGGGTGATCGTCACCACCCTGACCCATTTAGAAAACCACCAGATCCACAAGGTCACCGACGAGTCGTTGGGCGACGCCGCCGAGAAGACCACCGGAGAGCTCGGAGCACGTTTGCGACGGGCGGCCATTTCCTGTGACCCCGCATCGGCTCAGAAACGTTACGAGAGAGGTTTGAAAGAACGGTTTGTGGAACTGTTCTCCAATGAGGATGGCACCGCCAACCTGACCGCCTACCGGCTCCCGGTATTAGAAGCCAATCGGGCGATGAGACACATCAACCGAATTGCCCAGACCACCAGAACCCGAGGAGACCACCGCAACATCGACCAGCTAAGAGCCGACACTTTCTTAGACCTCCTCTGCGGTACTAACACCGCCACCGAAAGGTCCGGCGGTACCGCAGTACGGGCAGGTCAGAACCGTCGGAACACTGTCGACATCAGGGTCGATCTCACCACCCTGGCCGGACTCGACGACAACCCCGGGGAAATACCAGGGTGGGGACCCGTCATAGCCGAAATCGCCCGCCAGGCCGCCGATCCAGATCTGGTCTGGCAAACCACTGTTATCGACGAACACGGCCAAGTGGTATCGGTCGGGACCACCAGGCGACGACCTACCCTCAAACAACACCGACACCTCACTGCAGAAACCACCACCTGTGTCGGACCCGGATGCCGGATGCCAGCCCACCAAAGCGATATCGACCACAACCAGGCGTGGTCCAAAGGCGGAAAAACCATCCCGGAAAACCTCGGGCCGCTCTGCCGGCATGAAAACCTCATGAAAGAAGCAGGGTGGACACTCAAACGCAACCCCGACGGCAGCTATACCTGGACCACCCCACACGGTCACACCCACACCACCGGCCCCGACCCGCCACGATCGGTCCCGCTTCCCTGATGACCGGCTACTCAGCCCATCTCAATACCCGTAGTGCCCGCAGAGTGTTCCAGCGGCTGGGGAAACCGTCGGGGCCTTCCATTTCGAGATGGGTTGGCCCCTGGTGAGAGTTTTCGAGCGCCCAACGTCCGTTCTTCTCGCCTTTCTTGGCTACGAGTTCGATTGCTTCGGCGATGCGTTCGTCAGCCTCGGCACCAGTAGTTCGGAAGTAGTCGAGGGCGCGGAGCACGTCATAATACCAGCGGACCGGGAAGGAGAACATGGTGAATCGCGGGTCGATGACCTGCCCCGTCGATCGGGTTCGGAAGAGTCCTCTCTCGAGAAGATACTCCTCGCCTTGTTGGCGAGCACCGGCGACAGCCGTTGAAACACCCCCGGCGAGTTCCCATGCGAGGAGGCCCTCGAGCACACAGATCGTCGTGTGAAAGGAGGACACCGTCGCCCCGTACTCTGCCCAGCAGTTCCAACCGCCGTCGCCGAGTTGGTCCTCCAGGAGCCTTTCCGCGATGACGTCGACTGACTCACCGAAATACGCACCGTTGGCGAGGGCGATCCCGTTGATGCAGGGTTCGACCTCACCCTGGAAATACGGGGCGTCGTTGACGTCCCATTTGACATTGTCCCGGACCGACCCAACCCTCGTGGACGCTTCTCGGCTGGCGGCATCCAGGCCGAACTCGCGGAGATTCTGCAATGCGAAATGAGTTGCGGTCCACGCATCGAAGAACGGTTTCGACTCGTCGACCCAGCCCGGACGATACGTACCTCCATCCCACCGACCGCCGACGTCTTGAAACGAGATCAGCTGGGCTCCCCAACCCTCGGTGGCCACTCTTGAGCGTTCAGCGGCGACGACACCGGCTGGCTCGTCGGTGAGGTCCTTCATCACTTGCCAGCGAATCGATGGGTCGGAGTCGAGAAGCCAATCGATTACCTGCGGGTCAGCCACCTCCTGTCCCATCGATGCTTTCGAGTATCACCGCTGCCAACTCCTCGGGTTTGGTGAACTGGGGCCAATGTCCGGTGGGGAGGTCGACGTATTCGACGTTTTCGATGCGAGTGAACTCGATGACCGGCTCCATTCCTTGTGCAATCCAGTCCTGGAGCATTTCGGCGCTGAATTCCGGACAGATCATCGTTGTCGGAACTTTGTACCTTTGCTCATTGGACAGCTGCTGCGGGTCGCTCACAGCGCGTGCCGGTGTCGGTATCGCCATAGCCCGAAATGCTGCCAGCCCCGCTTCATCGAGGTCGGCGAGGTCTGATTCGTCGAAATCGGACCAGTCGGGAAATGGCACCTCCCCGTTCACCGCCGGGTAGCCCCCTGCGTTGGGCTGTCCGTGGGCCGAAGGGAATCCTCCGATATAGATGGCACGGGCGACGCGTTCCGGGCGAGCATCGACAGCGGCGTAAGCGAGTCCGGCTCCTGCTGAGTGCCCCACCAAAACGACATCGCCGCCAACTGAGTCGATGACATCGACAACAGCGGCCACATGATCCGCCAGCGTGATTTCCGATCGATCCGAGCCGACCGATTCCAGCCCGGGCAATGTCATCGGTTGCGTGGTGTGTCCTGCCGCTTCGAGAATCGGGGTGACCTTGTCCCATGACGAGGCATCGAGCCACATCCCGGGTATCAGAATTATCTGCATTTGACTCCTCCTATCAGATTCAGGCCAGCCTATTTGGCATCGGTCTTATCCGCCACACCACTACTAGCTTTCCACTCCGCGATGACCTTTAACTCGATCCAATACGCGGTGCTTTTGGCCGTCGTCTTTGCCCTCAACAGACTCTTACCCCGGCGTGGGCAAAACGTCATGCTGCTTGTGGCGTCCTATCTCTTCTACGGCGCCTGGGACTGGCGTTTTCTCTCCCTGTTGATCGTCTCCACCCTTCTCGACTTTCTGGTTGGCCGTGCGATGCCCGCCGCCAGCGAAAGGAATCGCAAAAGGCTGTTGACCATCTCGATGGTGGGCAACCTGTCAATCCTCGGCTTCTTCAAGTATTTCGACTTCTTCGCGGACTCTTTCGCCAACTTGCTCAATGACCTCGGGTTCAACGCTTCAGTTCCGACGCTTCAGATCATCCTCCCCGTGGGCATCTCCTTCTACACGTTCCAGACAATGTCGTACACGATTGACGTCTACCGGCGTCATATGGAGCCGACCAGAGACCTCCTGTCGTTCGCGGTCTTCGTCTCGTTCTTTCCACAGCTCGTCGCCGGCCCGATCGAACGGGCCCGTCATCTCCTCCCTCAGTTTGAGCATGATCGTCCGAGAGTCGGTCGCACGGACATCAGCTCCGGCCTCTATCTGATCTTCATTGGCCTCTTCAAGAAGGTCGTGCTCGCCGATGCCGTCGCGCCTGTGGTCGAAGAGGCATTCTCTAATGCCGCCACGGCGGGTTGGCTTCAACTCTTGATAGGAATCTACGCCTTCGCCTTACAAATTTACGGGGACTTCTCCGGCTACTCCTCGATTGCCCGCGGGTCGGCCCGGATCCTCGGTATCGACTTGATGGTCAACTTCAACCAGCCCTACCTGTCAAAGAACATCACCCAATTCTGGCGAACATGGCACATCTCCCTGTCAACCTGGTTGCGGGACTATCTGTACATCCCGCTCGGGGGTAACAGGGGCAGTCAGTGGATGACCTATCGCAACTTGATGATCACGATGCTGCTCGGCGGGTTGTGGCACGGGGCTGCCTGGGTGTTCGTGTTCTGGGGGTTTCTCCACGGGCTTTATCTATCGGTCCATCGTTGGTTGAGAAGGGACGGTGAAATCGGGGAACCGGTTCTCCCCGGCTGGCGTGACATCCCGCTTGTTGTCATTACCTTTCATCTCGTCGCCCTTGCCTGGATATTCTTCCGATCGACCTCGTTGTCGGGCGCAATCTCCTACCTGGATGGGCTCTTTTCGCTGAGGGCGGGACCGATTCCGTGGGACGACATCTACCTGACTGTCCCGTTGCTCGCGGCGAGTCTGGTACTCGACATTGCACAGCGGGCCGGGCGTTCTCATGAGGCCATTATCCATTGGCCGGCCCTGGCCAGGGGAGTGGCTTACTCCATAGTCCTGCTTGGCCTTATTATCTTCAGCGGACAGCCAACCGTTCCCTTCCTCTACTTCCAATTCTGATGAGAACCAATCGATCCATCCTCGCTTTCGCCGTGATGCTCACATTCCTCGTTGCCGCCGAAGCGGGCGCCCGGATTCTGGAACCGAAACTGCCGGCTCCTCAGGTTTGGGACACACCGTTCGTCCAGGACAAGGCAATACGGATTGAAGAATTGGGTGACGTGGATATTGCGATCATCGGGTCCTCGATCGCCAATGCGAGCATCGATGTCACAGCGATCGCCGACGCCATCGACTGGGCGGACACCGGATACAACGCTTCCAATCCGGGATCGGCTATTCGGGAATGGGGTGCTTGGGACGAGGACCTGGTCCTTCCTGAGCTGTGCCCCGAAATCGTTGTCATCTCGATGGGTCCGAGAGACACCAACGACCACGAACCAAGCGACGAACGTGAGCTGTCGGACTATCTCGACTCGGAAGGTCGGCGAAGGCTCTACGGGGAGGAAACGGTGGGGGAGTCGATCGAGTCGTTCTTCCAGGAGAACTTCGCCTTGGTGGCGATACGGGAGAGGCTACGTGAACCCCGCAATCTCTATCGGTACCTCAACGGTGAATCCATCTCCAGTTGGGAAGCCCGGTTGACGCCCGACGGTCGTTTCCGCGGTTTTGATGGGGGCCACTACGTTGACGATCCGGAGCGGGACCGCCGTCTTCGGGAGGGCGAGCTCCGTGACTATCAGGTAGGCCCGATCCAGTTCGACTCCCTCAAAGAGATCATCGAAGGTGTCAAGGCGACCGGCGCATATGTGGTGATCGTCGATATGCCGTTGATGAGGGACCAGTTGGCGGCGGCGGTCGTGGACGATGGTCAACGTGACCTCGACGACTATGACCGAGCGCTCAGCGCGTTGGCGACCGAAACCGGGGTGACCGTACTGTCCTATCCGGACATGAATGACAACGGGACGTTCTACGCAGACCTTTATCACATGGCGTTGCCGGGGACCCGGGAGATCTCCGCTCGAGTGGGCAGGGATCTGGCGGAGCTCTTCCCACAACGTCCGGAAGTGGCGTGTGCCATCCGTCCTCCCCACGAGGCGGCCGACAATTAGCCCGACTTCAACGAGAGGGACAGTCGACCTACAAGGCGGTGAGTTCTCGATGGGCTCGGATCGTCACTATCCC
>DATDCF010000177.1:0-2822 GCA_036524475.1 Acidimicrobiia bacterium
GTGGCCATCTCGTCTGGCAAGGGTGGTGTCGGTAAGTCGTCGGTGTCATCCAATCTGGCAGTCGCTCTGGCCCGAACCGGCAAGTCGGTGGGAATCGTCGACGGAGACATCTGGGGATTTTCCATCCCCCGGATGATGGGGATCGAAGAACCACCGTTGATGATGGGCGACGCAATCGTTCCCCCGGTCGCCAACGGAGTGAAAGTGATGTCGATGGATTATTTCGTCGGCGACGACAAGGCGGTGATATGGCGTGGCCCCATGTTGCACAAGGCGATCGAGCAATTTCTCAAAGATGTCTTCTGGGATAACCTCGACTTTTTAATCGTCGACATGCCTCCGGGTACAGGGGACATTGCGATATCGATGTCACAGTTCTTGCCCCGCGCTCAGGTCATCATCGTGACCACCCCTCAACCCACCGCCCAGCGGGTGGCCCGGCGAGCCGCTCTGATGGCGGCCGAGGTCGATCAGCAGGTGATCGGAGTTGTCGAAAACATGTCCTGGTTCACGGGCGAAGATGACAAGAAGTACGAGCTTTTTGGAGCAGGTGGCGGTAAGGATCTGGCCGACGAGTTGGAGGTCGACCTGATGGCGCGGATACCGCTGCTCCCCGAAATGGGTCGAGGGGCGGACCAGGGCCTTCCCGTCGCAATCGCAGCACCCGACTCTGAGGCTGCCGCCGCCTTTGAGACCCTCGCCCTGGCAGTGATCGAGAAGCGCCCGAGGATCCGCACCAATCCGGCACTGGTGATCAACAGTTGAAACAGAAATCGACCGGCGCCATAGCCTCGACCGCCGCATGGATATTTGGCATCGCGACCTCAGTCCTCTTCGGGGCGTTATGGGGGCGCGCGGTGGTGATCGATACCGATGAGCTGGGCGAGAGTCTCTCACCACTGAGTGAAAGTGGCGAAGTTGCGAATGCCTTCAGCGAATGGATGACCACCGAGTTGGTCGAATCCGGTGTTCCCCAGGGCGAAGCGGAGGATGCGACCCAGGCCGCTCTGGCAACCACGGCAGTGTCGGCAGCATTGGAAGACCTGGTTGTCGACGTCGTGGATGCCGCCGCCACTGACGGCGCCCACGGGGGATCGGTCGATATGGCCGCCGCCCTGGCGCCGGCCGTCCCGGCACTCACGGAATCGCTGCAGTCGTCCGGGATTCCCGTGTCAGAGCCGCAGGTGGCCGCGGTTGTGGCCGACCTCGACCCTTTGGTGATCAGGGAGCCAGATGAGGCGGCCATCGTCGGAGGCAGTTCCGGTCTGGCCAGCCGGCTGGGAACCGCAGTTCTGGTCGCGATCGTCGCCCAGATCGTCTTCGGGAGTCTGTACGTTTTTGCGGGGACCGATCGCCTGCAACGGATGAAGACTCTGCTCACACGTTTCGCTCTCACCGGAATGTCGTTTGCGATCCTGTTAAAACTGGGTAGTTGGGTCCTCGACCCGAATGGCGGTCGAGCACCGATCTCGGAGACTCTCTCGTTGCTCGCCGATTCCAAATGGGTAATCCCGGCGATGGTGGGTGTCGCCGGAGCCATTGCTGCTGTGTTGGTTTGGATGGTGAGAGCGTCGGTGACCCCAATGCCACCTAAACAGGTGGCAGGGTCCCGGCAACGGCGCGGAGCACCCAAACCGCAAGAAGGCTGAAGGCAGTCCCGATCAGGATTGCGTTGACGAGCCTGGTCGGCATCGGTTTGACCCGGTCAGATTTTCGCAACATCAGCCAGGCCCAGCCGGCAACGCCCTGAATCGCCACCAGCATGACCAGCGGGTGCAAGGTCAACGCTGAACTGAAATCGCCCCTTGCTAGGAATCCCATTGCCCTGGTCATCCCGCAACCGGGACATGCCGTTCCGGTGGCAATGGCAAAGGGGCAGACAGTCGGCCCATCTTCGCTGGGAGACCACATCGACATGAACAGGGCGACCATGAAAGGTGCCGCATAGAGGGCTCTAGTCCTCCATGCCTCTGTCACTGTCAAAACTGGTCGAAGCTGACGAAGGTGATGCCGACTAAGGCCCATATGATCAAGAGAATGATGCCAATAGAGCCGAGTACGGTGGCGATTATGCCGATGATCCGCCCGGCATTGGCGGTCTGGCGATTCTGTGGATTGCGCATACCCGCATCTATCGCGGCGATCTCTTTGTTGCCCATGATCCAGGCGGCAATACCGAGGGGAAAACAACTGCAAACGAGGCTGAGTATCCCGATCACCAGAATAGTTGTGGCCTGGCTCTCTTCCGGGTATGCGGCGTCTGTGGGGAATGACATAGCGGTAGCTTACAGCCCCACTTTGTCGAGTGTTCGGTAGAGCAGGGATGCAGGACTGAGAAACCAAGGGCGTCCTTGATAGTAGAAACGACCGTTGTGGGGGATCCGGGCGAATGGGCTCGTCGCGTCTTCACCAAGGAGCATCCCCGCCAGGTCGTGGCCGAGCTGGGTGGACAAACCAACGCCATGGCCCGCGTAGCCCATCGCATACCAGACTCCATCGATCTGACCTATGTGTGGGGTTAGGTCGAATGGGACAGCCAGCTTGCCACCCCAAACGTGGGTAATGGCTTTTCCGCCAAGCTGGGGGAAATATCGGATCAATGCAGCGCGGAGGTCAGAGGCACTCTCGGGAAGGGGCAGCCCCGTCTTGAGGTTGCGGCGCCCTCCGATGAGGATCCGATCATCGGGTGTCCGTCTCATGTAGTGGAGAAGGCGTCGTTTGGTGTAGGTCATCGCATTCTTAGGGAACACCGCAGCTGCCTCGGTCTCCGGCAGCGGCTCGGTGACGATGATGTACGAGCCGATCGAGACCACCTTTTTTCT
>DATDCF010000178.1:0-5670 GCA_036524475.1 Acidimicrobiia bacterium
CGTAATCGGAGTGTTTCTCCTCGTGATGTTTGTCGTGGTCTGGATTGGGTTCGGCGTCACCAGGGAGCAGGAGGACATGACCGACCGGCTCGCCCTCTACGGACGCAGGAACGCACCGACGACGCGTGACGACGAATTGTCCAAACCGTTCGCACAGCGTGCCATCGCACCGCTTGTTCTGAGGATGTCAGGATTCCTGGGTCGCTTCACGCCGGTCGGGTACATGGACAAGAAACAGCACAACCTGGTGATTGCTGGATCGCCGGCGAACCTCGACGCACCATCGTTCGTGGTGATCAAGATGCTCGGGGCAATCGTTGGTGTCGTACTCGGTTTCCTGCTGGTCGACTTCGGATCCTCATCCTTTCAGAGGATTTTCTTGTTCGTCATGCCCATCGCCCTCGGGTTTTTCGGTCCCGATGCTTGGTTGGCCCGCAAGCGCGACGAGCGACGGCTCGACATGCAGAAGGCACTGCCCGACCTCCTCGACCTTCTGGTCATCTCGGTAGAGGCCGGGCTCGGATTCGATTCGGCGATGTCCCGCGTGGTCGCCACCGTCCCCGGACCACTGTCCGAGGAATTCTTCCGCATGTTGCAGGAGACCCGGGTGGGTGTCAGCCGGCGGGAGGCGATGCGCCATCTCATGGATCGCACCGACCTCGACGAGCTCCGTTCGTTCCTGCTGGCAATGATCCAGGCGGAGGCGTTTGGTGTCACGATTGCCAACGTGCTTCGGGTGCAGGCCGATGAGATGAGGATAAAGCGGCGTCAGCGAGCTCAAGAGAAGGCTTTCGCCGCTCCGGTGAAGCTGGTGTTTCCGTTGGTGTTTTGCATCTTCCCGGCCTTGTTTATCGTTCTACTCGGCCCTGCGGCGATTCAGATCACCGAAGCTTTCGCTAGCACCTGATGCAACCAGCGGAGGGCGATCCGCGACGTAGGTTCTCGATAGCCCATTTCCTGCTTCTCATACCCTGGATTGCGCTGGTCATCGACGCTTGGTCGCCGATCGGGGACAATTCGTTCCTATGGCACATCCGGGCCGGCAGCATGCAACTGGATGCGGGCTCTGTGATCACCCGGGACCCGTTTTCGTTTACGGCGGGTGGTGAGGCCTGGCTCACGCAAAGCTGGCTCGCAGAACTGATTTATGGGCGCCTGGAGGCCTCCAGTGGGCTCGGGTTCGTCCCACTGATGATGCTGGTCGTCATGGTGCTGACATTCTTCGGCCTCGGGCTGCTTGCGTACCAGAGCTCGAACAACGTACTGGTAACCGGGATCATCCTGATTATCTCTACTGTGCTCATGGTCAGCTTTCTCGTCCCGCGGCCGGTGATCTTCTCCTACCTGCTGTCGGTTCTGGTGATTCTCAGCTGGGAACGGAGGCAGACACGGTGGCTTTTGCCCTTCTTGTTCTGGCTCTGGGCGTCCGTGCACGGATCATTCTTCATCGGACTCGCATACGTCGGGCTGCGACTTCTATCCAAGAAAGACTGGAATGCATTGCCTGTCGCGATCGCTTCCGGTTTGGCCACGCTCCTGACTGCCCACGGCCTCGGTGTGATCAAGATCCTCACCGACTTCGTCGCTGCCCGCCCCTATTTGAGTCTCCTGAGCGAATGGCGGCCGCCCGAACTCCTCTCACCGGTCTTTTTCCCGTTCTTCGTGGGGATTGTCCTCATCATGTACGGTGCCACCCGCGGGAGGATCAAACCTCTCGATCTTGTGGTGGTTGTCCCCTTCTTCGCCATTGCCCTGACCTCGCTGCGATCGGTGCCGCCGGCGTGGATTTCACTGGTCGTCCTCGTGGGGGTGGCGTTGGCGGGCGAGCGGCCCCGACTGCCGGCCCGGTTCGGGACAGGCGCCGCGGCAGTGTTCGCTGGCGCCACCATCGCTTTGCCCTTCCTTTTGATCGGAGAAGCGACTCTTTCCGAAGACAGGTTCCCGATCCAGGCAGCCGAAGAGCTCGACGTCGCCCCGGTGTTTCACAATGATGTCGTCGGTGGGTATTTAATCTGGTCCCGTGGCCCCGAATTGGAGGTTTTCATCGACGACCGTGCTGAGCTGTATCAGGAGCGCATGGAGGAGTTTGTGGACATCCGGGTAGGGAAAGAGCCCTGGGAGCCCGTATTCGAGCGATATGGCATCTCTCAGGCGCTTCTGGCGGCAGACGAGCCGATGGTGGGCTGGTTGGAAGAGGCGGGCTGGGTCATAACCTACGGCCAGGGCACCGACTTCGTGATCGTCTCAGCGGGGTAGTCAGTCCCGAAAACGAAGAAGAGGGACCCGAGGGCCCCTCTTCTGGTTGTTAGGTTCGACTCAGATTTAGCTGAGGCCGGAACCGATTTCGCTGAAGGTGCTCGATACCTCACGACCGGCGAACCGGACCGCGACGAGCGCAATGATGGCGATGAGGACAACGAGGAGTGCGTACTCAACCATTGAGGCGCCCTTCTCTTCCTGCATCCAGCTTGTTACCTTGGTCCACAGAGCAAGCATTTACCCCTCCTTGGGTAGAACTTATTGGACTTACACCGAGCAAATTAACTCAGATGTATCTTTCCGCAATGGGTCTTTCGTCCCATCACTTACTTAGATGTATCGGCGGGCGAAATGAGAGCTTGATAGCCACCGGCTGGGTAAATCGACCCATTCTCGGCATGCCAGGGCCGATTTGGGACCCTGCGATAGGGCGTCGGGGACCAGCGAATGAAGATCGGCTCGCACCGGGGTGATTTCGAATTGGACTCCACCGGGGGTGGAGAGCTCGAGACCGGAAGGTCTACGGAGTACGGGCGTCGACGATGCCAGAGTTGATGTCGCTGTACATCCCGGAAGTCTCCTGGCCCATGTACTTGACGGCAAGCAAGGCAACGATCGCAATGAGAACCGCCAGGAGGGCGTATTCGATCATTGAAGCGCCTTTATCTGTGTTCAGTCGGTTGTATATGCGTAGCATTGGTACTCCTATCCGCCACATTTTAAAAGGGAGTTATCTGAACAGTGATGGGTCTAATGACTCATCCGATGGCGCTACTGAGGGCGGGCGAGACCGAGTCGGATTGCCTCGATGGCTGCCTGGGTTCGGTCGGCAACAGCGAGTTTTTGGAATATGGAGGCCAGATGGTTCTTCACAGTTTTTTGCGAGATGAACAGCCTTTCGGCCAGTTCGTCCGTAGCGGAAACTCCAACAGCGAGGAGTTGGAGTATTTCGATCTCCCGCGGGGTCAGGGCAGCTGCGCCCGGGTCGAGTTGGGCCTTCATGTGGCGTTCTAAAACCTCGTCACGCTCCTCGTCGTCGAGGATCATGAGATCCTCACCACCGGCGACGGCCCTGATCGCTGCGGCCAGGGTGGTGAGCGGCACAGCCTTGGAGAAGAATCCTTTCGCCCCGGCCTTTTGAGCTCTGAGTTTTTGCTCATCGGAGGCGTGCATGGAGACCACGATCGCCTTCGATCGACGTCCGAGTTCAGCGATTGCTTCGATCCCGTCACCCAGTGGCATTTCGATGTCGACAACACAAACTTCAGAAGGCTGACTATCCAATGCCGCTTCGAGGTCGGGTCCGGAATTCACGATTCCGACCACGCGGGTGTCCGGGAGGCTATTGAGCGCCTGGTAGAGGCCATCGGCAAAAAGCTGGTGGTCGTCTGCGATTGTTACGCGGATCATTTATTTTCCCCATTCAATGGTGATGGTGGTCCCAACTCCGCGCTCGGAGAGGAATTCGATCTCTGCACCTATCTTTTCGGCGCGTTCTTTCATCCCCATGAGGCCAAAATGTCCACGGGGCTCGAACGAAGGGTCGAATCCAACCCCGTCGTCGCTTACTGCACAAATTCCCCGACTGCGGTCAACCTGGCCCGAGATGATGATTTTGGTCCCTTTGGAGTGCCGGTGGGCGTTTCTGGCCGCCTCAGTGACTATTGCCGTGAGGTCTCCGATGATTGCCGGCCGGGGTGGACGACGCTCTTCGATGTCGACCACGACCTCCGGACTCCCGGCGAAAGCAACCGTTGCCTGGATGATTCGGGCGGTGATTGTCGGGCCAGGGGCACTTCTCAGGTCGGCAACAGTGGCCCTTACATCCTCGACCAGCTTGGTGACATTTGACCTCAGGACCATCAAGTCGGCGGCGAGTTCGGGATCGTCGCTTTGTTGCATCGCGGTCATATCCAAGGCGAGGCCCAGCGATGCGAGCGAAGGCCCAATTTCGTCATGCATCTCGCGGGCCAACCTGATTCTCTCCTCGGCGACTGCGGTGCCGACGATTTCCTCGAGAAGTTGGAGGTTGGCGAAGGCAAGTGCGACCGGCTGAATTGCATCCTCTATCGCCTGTTCCTCGGCCTGGCCGAGCATTTCGGGTGTCGTGAACTCCAGGTTGCCAATCTGTGAATCAGCCGTGGCCAGAGGGTAGGTCCGTGGAAACCCTTCGTTCTCCGGGACGCCCCGGGCAGCCAGCACCACGGCACCCTGGTCATGGTTGACGATGAGCTTGCCTGCCGAGCCGGGAAATCTATTGATAAGTGTGTCGAGCATGGTCGCGCCAA
This sequence comes from Acidimicrobiia bacterium, assembly GCA_036524475.1. Classification (GTDB taxonomy): domain Bacteria; phylum Actinomycetota; class Acidimicrobiia; order Spongiisociales; family ZC4RG35; genus MA-ANB-1. Next base: position 4,548 of record DATDCF010000178.1, read on the forward strand.
CATCCACTGCGTTCAATCGCCCGGCAGATATGTCCTCCGACAGTTGGAGGAGCGTGTTATGGGTCTCTTCGAGGGACTTGAATTGACGGACCGCATCTTGTCCTTCGAGGGCTATCGACTGCGCCTGATTGAAGATGTCCTGGAGCAGCCTCCTGATAGTTGCCAGGAGGAGCACAAACAAAATGTAAAGCGCCATGCCTGACACAACCTGGGTGCCGAGGGAGTCGGTGGCCACCGAGATCAATGCGAGGAGGCCAGCGGACAGCAAGCCAGTGGTCAGTCCGGCCCGGATGCCTCCGTAGAGGGTGGCGATTGCGGTCGGCCCCACCGACATGAGCAAGTACGGGCTATCGGCTCCGCCGGAGAATGTGAGTGTGACGGCCACCACGAGTGCCCCCATCAACGTCACCGTTTCGATTCCGAAGCGCACACCGAACCAGCGGTCAGATACCGTCGTTGCGCTTACCACGTAGACAACAGCGCTGACGAGCGAAATTATCACGTTGGTCGTCAACCCCCGGGTAATGATGTCGGCGCTCGCCCCGATGATCATCGCCACCCAGAGGGTGATCGTGATGACACGATGGACACGGCGCTCCCAGGGGGCCAATTCGAGCATTGAAAGAGGCTACCGTGAAGGCTGGTGAGCGAGAGGTACCAGCATTGGCTTCTTTCCGGCGGTATCGGTTCTGGTAAGAGCGCGGTCCGGGCGATGTTCGAAGCGCACGGGCTCGGAACAATCGATTCCGATTCGATCGGCCATTCCTTGCTCGAACCGGGAGGGGCAGCGTTCGACCGGGTAGCGGAGGAATGGCCCGGCGTATTGATCGATGGTGTGATCGATCGGGGAGCTCTGGCGAAGATCGTCTTCAATTCCCCGGATGATCTGGCCGCGTTGGAGAGCATGACCCACCCCCTGATTTTCGGCGAAATCACCGCCCGAGCTCAACGATCCGAAGGACCGCTCATCGTCGAGATACCCATTTTGCGACCGACAATGTGGGGTGAATGGCAGGTGATGGTCGTTGACGCCCCCGATTCGGTCCGTTTGGAACGTGGGTTGCGTCGTGGACAAACCGAAGAAGACCTTCGGGCGAGGATGGCCGCACAGCCAACCCGTGAG
>DATDCF010000179.1:0-12078 GCA_036524475.1 Acidimicrobiia bacterium
GAGAGCCTCCTTTATCTCATCCCGGGAAGGAGCGGGATTGGCATCAAAAAGGGCGGCGGCTGTGATGACGAAACCCGGAGTGCAAAATCCACATTGCACCGCACCTGCCCGATGCATCGCTTCCTGGACCGGGTGGAGGCCCCGGTTTGCTATTCCCTCGACTGTGACCACAGTCGACCCCTCGACATCGGAAGCCATAACCAGACAGGAGCACACGAGCACGTCATCGAGCATGACGGAGCACGAGCCGCATTCACCCTGTTCGCATGCGCTCTTCGAGCCTGACAGGCCGAGTTGGTCACGCAATACATCGAGAAGGCTCGCCGGGTCGGGCACCCTCGCCGTCATCTTCTCACCATTGACAACGAAGGATACGATCATCTCAGACACCGCTCGAGGAGACGGCGGGCGAGAACTCCAGCACCGTGGCGTCGGTACTCTTCGGTCGACCGATGGTCGGTGATCGGGCGGACTTCTTCGGAAACGAGACGAGCAAACTCGGTGAGGTCGGCATCGGTGGGCATGGCGATTGACGAGATCATGGTCTCGGCCTTCTTCGCCCGTATCGGCGTCGGTGCCACCGACCCCAGGGCGACCCGAGTGGAATGGTTGGAGTCTCGAGTCACCACGCAGCAGACGGTTGCTATCACCATCGCATTTCGGACGCCGATCTTTCCGAATTCCTGGCGCTCGGGCAGCGCCTGCGGAAGGTTGACTGCCGCGATCAACTCCTCGTTCCTCCTGGTGGTTTTTTTCACGTCGACAAAGAACTCCCTGGCTGCAACCTGGCGACTCCCTTCGTTGGAGACCAATTCGAACTCGGCATCGACTGCGAGCAAGAAGGGGAGGCCATCACCGGCCGGGCTGGCAGTTGCAATGTTGCCTCCGATCGTCCCGGCATTGCGGATCTGAGGCGACCCGACTGTCCTGGCTGCCTGAGCCAGGGCCCGGGGCCCGGACTCCTCCACTCTCCGCCAGGTCACACCGGATCCCAATCGATTCCCGTCCCATTCCGCCAGTTCGCTCACACGACGCAAACCGACCACGACTTCGGGCCGGGTATGACCGAAATTCACCTCGACCATCAAGTCAGTTCCGCCGGCCAGTGGTATTGCCCCATCGGCCAGCGCTGAAGTGGCTTCGGCAATGGTTCTCGGATGATGGGCAATCATGGCGGTGAACTTACCCGAACAAGTCCCGACTCAGTCGATTCTGTTCGCCGATCAACGCATCGATCGCCACATTCATCATCTTTCCATCGTCGACCATCCGTACTCCGCCGACCCATGAGTTATCCACCCGGGCAGGGGTGCAGAACACGAGAGCCGCGAGCGGATCGTGTTGAGCGCCGGCAAACTCGAGCCGGTTGAGGTTCCAGGAGACGAAATCGGCTGCGTAGCCGGGTGCGATCTTTCCGATGTCGTCCCGGCCCAGTACCTTCGCTCCGCCTACGGTCGCCATCTCGAGGGCGGCCCGGGCAGAAATCTGATCTCCAGACCCAATCCCCGGCGATACGGCTAGACGGTTCAAGAGCATTGCCTGGCGCACCTCGGCCAACAGGTTCGACGAATCGTTGGAGGCCGACCCGTCGACGCCGAGGCCGACGGGGATGCCGGCCATCACATATCGGGACACCGGCGCTATTCCGCTTGCCAGCCGCATATTCGAGGTCGGGCAGTGCGCCACTCCGGTGCCCGAAACGGCCATCCGTCCCACTTCGTCATCGGCAACATGGACGGCATGGGCGTACCAGACGTCGGTGCCGTCCCATCCGAGGCTTTCCATGTACTCCACCGGTCGTTTCCCGAATCGGTCGATGCAGAATTGCTCTTCGTCGTCGGTTTCGGCGAGATGGGTGTGCAGCCTCACGTCCTTGCTCCTGGCCAGGGCGGCTGATTCCTTCATGAGGTCGGGGGTCACCGAGAAGGGGGAGCAGGGGGCGAGCACAACCCGCCGATGCGACCCTCGTGACGCGTCGTGATACTCCGAAATGGCGCGCTCTGAGTCTTCGAGAATCAGGTCCTCTGGTTCGACCACTGAATCGGGTGGCAAACCTCCCTGACTCTCCCCCAGGCTCATCGAGCCCCGGGAAACATGAAATCGGATCGGAAGGTCAGCCGCACCTTCGAACTGGTCATCTATCCGCGACCCGTTGGGCCACAGGTAGTGGTGATCGAATGCGGTTGTGCATCCGGAAAGGGAAAGTTCGACAAGGCCGAGTCGGGTGGAAACCCGAACATGTTCCGGCGTCATTTTCGCCCAGACCGGGTAGAGCGTCTTCAACCAATCGAATAGCCCGGAGTCTTGAGCTCCGGGGTAGGCCCGTGTCATGGTCTGGTAGAGGTGGTGGTGAGTATTGATCAGCCCGGGGGTGACCACATGGTCGGTCAGGTCAACTACTTCGTCGGCGTTGCCCGCCACATCGGCTGCCGGCCCGACCGACTCGACCCATCCATCCCGGGCCAGGATCGATGCATTGGCGATTTCGGCCCCGTCCATGGTGGCGAGGAGGCGAATGTTCTTGAGGAGCAACGTTGCCACGAAACCAAGCTAGTCAGACCGGAGCGACGTTGGGCATGGTGAAACGCCGTAGAGTTTGGCGACATGACACTTTCAACCGAATCCCTGGCGGGGTGGAAAACCCGTCTCAGTGCCGCCTCGGCCCGAATAGCGGCGGATTTCCCTGGTGAGGGGCCGGAGCGACAGCCGGTGCACACGGTTTATGGCGGCGCCCATCTCTTCACAGCGGACACCGCATCCCGCCTCGGAGAACTGGGCCTGAAGTCACTGGACAGGTGGTGCGGCGGTGCAGGTGAGCTTGGTGAGATTCTCGGGCTGCCGGACGATACCGCCGCCCCGGTCTACGCGCTGGTCCGGGAGAAACTGGGACGGGAGCCGGTTGAGGACTTCCGCCTCGACTTCGAGGATGGCTACGGCAATCGGCCTGACGACGAAGAGGACGGCCATGCGCGCTCCGCAGCGAAGGAATTGGCTGATGGCATGGCGGCCAACACACTTCCCCCTTTCACCGGGATTCGGATCAAGTCACTCAGCGGTGAGCTGCATCGGCGCGCTCTGCGTACCCTCGACATCTTCCTGACTTCGCTCGGCGAATACTCCGGGAAGGCACCGGAGACTTTCGTTGTGACCGTCCCAAAGATCCAGGACGTGGAACAGGTGGCGGTGGTGGACGAGGCGCTCACCCAGTTGGAATCGGCCCTGGGCCTCAGTCGGATCTCCATCGAATTGATGATGGAGACGCCGCAGATGGTCATCGACCGGGACGGCTCCGCTGGAGTTCGCAAATTTGTCGAGGCAGCTGGCGGTCGGGTTCGCGGGGTCCACTTCGGAACCTATGACTACACGGCATCGATGAATATCACAGCGGCTTATCAAACGATGTCACATCCCGCTTGCGACTTCGCAAGGCACGACATGCAGACGAGCCTCGCCGGCACCGGGATTTGGATCTCCGACGGGGCGACCAATGTGATGCCGGTGCCGATCCACCGCGGTGACCGCCTGTCGATCGATCAAGAGCGCGAGAACCGGGAAACAGTGCATGCGGCGATGCGACTTCATTACGACCACGTCAGGCACTCGTTGAGCCATGCCTACTACCAGGGCTGGGACCTCCACCCGGCACAGTTGGCGACTCGATATGCCGCCGTCTATTCGTTTTTCCTCGAGGGGTTGGACCAGGCCGGCGAGCGCCTTACCAACTTCGTGGAATCGGCTGCCAAGGCGACACTGGTCGGCGAGGTGTTCGACGACGCCGCAACGGGGCAGGGATTGTTGAACTACTTCTTACGCGCCGTGAACTGTGGTGCGATTACCGAAGAAGAGGCCACCCGGCGGTCGGGGCTCACACTCGATGAGATCCACAGCAGGTCCTTCCTTCACATCCTCGAAGGCCGCCGCTGACCGCCATCAGACCGTTTTGTGAACGGAAACTGCGCCGTAGACGCAAAAAACCTTTACAAAACCGTTAGGGAGATCTAGCGGTGCGCGGTGAAGCGGATGTCGCCGTAGGGCTCGGAAACCGGCTGAAACACAGTGCCGTCGTTAGTCAGCCCGAACCGGGCCAGGTCGAAGGCCAGGTGATGCTGATTGGGGAGTCGGAACGTGATTTCCGAGATCTCGGGTACTGCCTCCAGCACGGCTTCGGCCATTTTCCAACCCTGGTGCTGGACCGATGCCGACCAATCGTCGAAGAAGTGCTCGACCAGAAGACCACGAACCCGGTCCCAGGTCGCGGTGGTGTCCGCGGGCACCATGTCGTAGACCCAATCTGATGTCACCGAGGTAGCCAGGAGACGATCATCCGCTTCGGGGAGGATGGTCAATTCGTCGCGGGGAAAGCCGATGAACGCCGAACCGGTCGTCTTGAGCACAACAAGGCCAGCGATTCCCGACGACACCTCGGCTCCGCCTGCACCGACGGCGACGGTGGTGGTCCGCCGTTCCGAGCCTCCCCCCAAAAACCCGGTCGGGCCATGGCGGACCCATCGGTTCTGGCTCAGAACCACGGTGGCTGAGTCAATGCCAACCTTGCCGACGAAATGCTCGCAGAGCACTAACGCAAAAGCCTCGATGTCGACCGTGAGGTGTTCCTGGGCCAGGCCATAGACCGTGTTCTTGGTGGTATCAGTGGGTAGCACCGCCGAATTGTCTCCGTCCCGGAACGCTGCCCCCACATCACCCGTCAACAATATCCGGGCTGTCAGATCCAGGAAGTCGTGGCCGTTCTCGCCCCGAATGACCTTGGAAACGCGAACTTCAGACTTCCCCCACTGATTCGAGCCAAGTGTCGCCAATTCAACTACCCCGATACGTCGTATACCCGAACGGACTGAGCAACAGCGGAAGGTGGTAATGCGCCCGGGTGTCATCGAGATTGCACGTCAGAGCGACCTCGGGAAAGAACCCACTCCCATGATCCCCCGTGTCGAAGCGGAGCCGGTAGTGCCCGGGACCGAGGCCGGACCCGAGCTCGTCCACCCGGCCGTCCGAATCAGTCGTACCGGCACCGAGGGTCACCCACTTTCCTTCGACCGGGGACTCCAGTTTCACGTCGATGCCACCTGCAGGCTGTCCTGTGGCCACATCGAGAACATGGGTCGAGATCGAAATCATTCGTCTCCCTCCATACACAACATCCTTCTCAGTCTCGTCGCCGAGATCCGTCTTTGTTCCCCTGCAGCGATACCTATCTCCTGATCACGCGTGTTGTCCAGCCGTCTCCTTGCGACATTCACCATCTCATCCGCCGACTTGCCGGATGCATAGATGATGTAGCTGAAGCCAAATTTCGCTGCGTATTCTTTGTTTGCCGTGGCCATCGCAGCAAGGACCTCCTGAGATGCACCCCGTGTGCCGGCCTGTTCCCGATTTTCGACGTCGTCGCCTCGTTCCCCGATACGCGGATGTCCGGCAAATGCTTCCAGCCAATCGTCCTCGCCGAGATCGGCGAACGTGATGTCGGCAACATCGAGGACGGATTGCGGGTTGTCGAAGGGCCGACAGCTCAGCATCTCTGAGATCCAACGGGTTGACGTGCAGACAGTGCGAAAGAATCTGGTTGCGTCCTGGCCGAGAAGTGAGTTCAGATAGAGAACACGTTTGGCCGACGCAGAATCCAACGTTGGTGATCCCAGAACACGAAACCTGGCGACCCCACCGTCCGGATAAATGTCGAGTTTTACGTACTCCGCCTCGATGGGAGCCCTCAGACGGAGGATATTCACCGAATCGGCCTCGACTGCGGTCCGGGGGACAGCGGTGAGCCATATCGTGCCATCAACCGATGCGTCCAGCGAGACCCAACCGGGTGAGTTCCCCTTGAAGAACCTGGTGTCGACCCGGATCTCCTGGAGTGTCCCGGCCAGACCCAGTTTGAACGAGACCCAGTCGTTGCCGGGACCGCGGCGGCGTCTCGTCTCCCAGCCGTCCCACATGCCGCCAGGTTCGCCGGGCCGGAGCATGTTCGAAGGTGGCGAGTAATGGGCATCTGAAGCATCGACAGGATCGGTGCCTACGGCTAGCGAAGCCAGGTTTATCGGAGCATTGGAAGGGCAAACATCTTCGATTGACGGGATCGGGTGTCCGCTGGCCCGGAACCGGGCGACGCCACCGTCAGGGAAGATGTTGATTCTGAGATGGGTAACACGCCCGGGCTCCTTCACATCGAAAATGGCGACGGAGTTTCCCTCCAGTCGGGTGCGTGGAACGAGATCGACCCAGAACGCCTGGCTCAGCCGGCTGTCATCTTCAACCCCGCACGCCTCCACCGAGAATTCTTCAGGGAAGTTGCCGGTGAAAAAAGACGTGTCGATCGTCACTTGCTCGATTCGCCCGGGAATCCCGAGGGCAACGATGCACCAGTCATGTCCCTCTTCGCGTCTGCGACGGGTTTCCCACCCATCCATCCACTTTCCCTGGTCCGTGTAGACATCTTCCTTCCAGACGGGTGGATCGGGGTTGAGCATGTTGGCCGCCTCCGCAAAGAACTCGTCATTGCACTCGACCACCCGCCCGCCTACCGCGGTTGAGGAAAGATCAGTCATGTCGTAATCGTCCTTCCAAGTCCAGGCTCGATCTGCCCGTCTTCGTAGATTGTCTTCCCCCGGAGAATGGTCGCGACCACACGTCCCCGGAGTTGCATTCCATCGTACGGGGTAATCGCATGCCGGTGTTCGAGTTTCGATCCGACCACAACCGCCATTTCGTCCGGGTCGAAAATCGCAAGGTCGGCGTCCTTTCCCACCCCGATACTCCCTTTGCTGTCCTCCAACCCCGCAAGACGCGCAGGTTCGCTTGCCAGCCAACGACCGAGATCGACGAGGGCGACACCCCGTTGTACAGCACCGGTCCACACCGCCTGCAAGCGGAGTTGCAATGAGCCAATCCCGCCCCAGGCACGAGCGAAATCTCCGGTCTCGATCTCTTTGAGATCAGCGGGCGCCGGGGAATGGTCTGATACGACCATATCGAGCGCTCCCGAACGCAAGGCATCCCAGAGCCCTTCGCGCTGATCGCTATTCCGAATCGGCGGGGCACACTTGAAAGCCGTAGCTCCCCTGGCGATGGTCTCGGCAGCGAAAGTCAGGTAATGCGGACAGGTTTCACCAGTGAAGCTGTCCGCGCCTGCCTGAATCCTGTCCGCGGCTTCTGGAGACGACACATGGAGAACGTGGACCCTGGTGCCGACGGTGGTCAGAGGGGCCAGCGATGACACCGCAGAGACCTCCGATTCGATCGGCCGAGAATCGAGATAGTCCGAATAGTTGCGCACCCCCGAACCGAGTTCATGAAGGAGATCGGCCTCTTCGGCGTGGACAAGGAGAGGGACGCCGAGCTCACCCAACCTCGGGGCGACCAGCACCAATTGTGCCAACGGCATCGGCGGGAACTCGGCCACCCCGGAATCGACCAAAAACGCCTTGAAACCTCGAACGCCTGCGGCGACGAGTCCGTCTACCTCCGGCTCTGAGCCAGGGATCAGACCACCCCAGAACGCCACATCAACCGACAGCTTGCCGGTGGTCACCTCCAACTTCGCCTCGAATGCGTCGACGGAAACGGTGGGCGGGATCGAGTTCAGCGGCATGTCCACAATGGTCGTGGTCCCACCGGCGGCGGCGGCGCGGGTAGCGCTCGTGAAACCTTCCCATTCAGTACGTCCGGGCTCGTTGACATGGACGTGGGAGTCAACGAGACCGGGAAGGACCACGAGGTCACCGAAGTCGAGGTCGGCCATATCTTGCGTCACTTCGACGATGGTTCCTTCTTCGAAACGAATGGTGCCGGGGCGAACCCCGTCCGGAAACAACACTCTCTGACTTCTTATCGATGGCATCGATGCGGAGGCTAGGTGTTCTCGCTGCCCGTGGGCACCGCGAATGAGACTACGAGTCCTCTGGGATCCAGTCTTCGAGTGGAATCCCCAGCCCGTCAGCAATCCTGTTGGCGTAGGCGAAATAAGCGACCACCTCGGCGATATGGAGAATGTCGAGGTCGGAAAAGCCGACATCACGAAGACTGACCACATCTTCTTCGACCACGCTGCCGGGGTGTCCGGTCAATTTCACCGCATATCGGAGCATGGCAATGCGCTTCTCAGAAAGCCCCGCCGTTTCAAAGTCAGATTCGATTTTCCCGGCGAGATCGTCATCGCGGAGCAGTCGGCGCAGACCGCGCCGATGGTGGGTCGTTCAGTAGTGGCACTCGTTGATCTGAGAGACCACCACCGCCACCATCTCCCGCTCTACCTTTCGCAGCGTTTTGGTACTCCGCATCGCCTGGCGATACAGAACGTCATGCGCCTCGAGACTCCCCGCGTCGAGGGCGTGGATACGCATCACCCAATCAACGCGTTGATAGGTTGGATCAACGACCCGGTCTCTCAACTGAGCGAGGGCACCCTCCCACTCATCCTCGTGGGGGGCTTCGATCCATGGCATCGAACAAATCTAGCGGTCACGCAAATCGCCCCGGCACGCTCCCGAATTTGATCGACTTCGGGACCAAAACTTTTTCTAAGAAAATGGGAACCTTTGCAAGCACCCCAGGCGTCTATAGCTTGTGAACGGGTGCACAAGACCCGGACACCTTCCTCCCAAATCTTGCGGTGGTGGAGTGGGAACCGCTTTCCCCGAGCGGATCTCCTTCTCTCCTCAAACACACTCCCTGCCGCAACTCATCGAAAGGCCCGATCCCACCAGTCGGGCCTTTCGTCCGCTTTAACGGCCGAGGACGTCTCGAACGCGGCCTTATCAACTACTGAACGTCACTGCGTATGCGTGGGCCCATCGGGTGACCACCATCCCGTACAACTCACCGGCCCGCATCATGTCGCCCGACTCGAGGGCTCTAACCGACTCGGCAACCATCGATACCGAGTCGTCGAGAACCAGGTCCTGGGGATCGAAGAGATCTGAAACATCGGCAAAGTCGAGTTCGAGCATCGACGCATCGTCAAAAGGTCGGAGCCACGTGGTCAATTGCTCCATCTCCGTGGTTGGGCCCTGGGTCATGCCCACCTGCTCCAGAACCTCGATGGCGGTCGCCAGTCTGGCCCTGGCGTCGACCAGGTCGGTGCGGAAACGGAGTCGTGGCGCCACGTCGGTCCCGTATATCTCACTCTCCTCGGGCTCGAAGGCGACAAACCAGCGGACCGGGATATGCCATGCCGAAGCTAGGATGTGGGATCGATGATCGGGATGCTCCCGGCGATAATCCCTCAGTTCCCGATCGGCGACCTCAGCGGCCTCTTCTGGAATCAGCCCGACACCCATACCGGAGAACGAACTTGCAAAGGCAACCGTCGACTCCAGGACACGGAGTCGGAGGTTGCGTGGACAAATCAAACGCCGGCCTTTCCACTCAACAGACCAGTCGGGTTCATGCTCCGACTCGGACAGCACGCCAAATGTCCGCACAAAACTGGGGACCCGGGCATCGCTCGAGTCGACGGCCGGTGAATAGACCCTGAGAAAGGCGGTCTTGGTCACGTCCTATCCTGACACACCAGGGCGCTCAATGTGAGCGACAGCTTCCGGTGGCCATGGCAATTCGGGAAATACTGTTCCGCGCGGCTCCCATCCAGGCGGCCAGATCGCGACGGCCATCAATTGGTTATGATCAATTTACCGAGAGAAGCCGTGTTTTGACACGAAAGGACCCCCGTTGACCGTATTCGATGAGGTAGCCACCGACGGCCACGAGCAGGTTCTCTATGGCTTCGACAAGGAGTCCGGTCTCCGGACGATTATCGCCATCCACTCCACGGCTCTCGGTCCCGCCTTAGGCGGGACTCGCTTTTTTCCATACCCCTCCGAGGATGAAGCGCTGATCGACGTCCTTCGCTTGGCGAAAGGGATGAGTTACAAGGCTGCAGCAGCGGGACTCGACCTCGGGGGCGGCAAGGCGGTGATCATCGGCGATCCGATGACCGACAAGTCGGAACGCCTTTTCCGGGCGTATGGGCGCATCGTCGACTCGCTACGGGGCCGTTATATAACCGCAGAGGACGTCGGGACCACGACGCACGATCTCGACATGGTCCGTCGCGAGACGCCATGGGCATTGGGAGCGTCGGTAGCCGAGGGAGGATCTGGCGACCCGTCGCCTGTTACCGCCCGGGGGTTGTTCGCAGCTGCCCGGGCCGTCGCCAAGCACATGTGGGGTGATTCTGATCTCGCGGGCAGGCGGTTCGCCGTGAAGGGGGTCGGCAAAGTGGGCTCGGCTTTTGTGCAGTTGTTGGTGGAGGCTCGTGCCGAGGTGATCATCGCAGACAGCTACGAGCCAAACCTGACGGCCGCCGCCGAGAATTACGGCGTCAAAACAGTGGAGATCGACGACATCCTCACCGTCGACTGTGACTTCTTCTCGCCCTGCGCGATGGGTGCCGACCTCGACGAAAAAACCATCCCCCGCCTCAATTGCCAGGCGGTAGTCGGGTCGGCCAATAATCAACTGGCCACTGATGGAGATGCCGATCGAATTGCCGAACGAGGCATCGTTTACGGGCCCGACTTCGTGGTCAACTCGGGCGGGCTCATCAACGTCTACGACGATCTCACCGGGTACTCACGGGCCCGGGCACTGCACCGCGTCGACTCCATTTATGACGCCACTCTGCGCATCCTGGAAACCGCAGCCAGGGAGGACATCAACCCCAACGCCGCCGCGATGCACATCGCCGAACAACGGATGCGTGATATCGGCGACCTCCGGCGGTTCCGACGGGGGGGCGATGACCGTAACTAACCCGACCTTGAATTGGAATCATCGCGATCTCGGCCTCGATGACGAACAGATCGTGGAGATGTATCGCGTGATGCTCATGGCGAGACGGGTCGACGATCGGATGTGGGCGCTGCAACGCCAGGGGCGGGCCGACTTCGTCCTCGGTGCCTCCGGCCACGAGGCGATTCAGGTGGGTTCGGTCTTCGCTCTCGACCGCGACAAGGATTGGGTACTCCCCTACTACCGCGACATGGGAGTTGGTCTCGCCTGGGGTTTCAGCCCGGAGGAAATCTTCCTCGGGGTCTTCGCCAAAAAGGCCGACCCGATGTCGGGCGGACGCCAACTGCCAAGCCACTGGTCCGACCCCGACCGGAGGGTCTTTACCCAGTCGTCGGTGATCGGTCCCCAGTATCCCCACGCCGCCGGTATCGCTCACGCCATCAAGACCCGTGGCGAAGACGCTGTGTGCGTTGTCTACGGAGGCGAGGGGTCGACCTCCGAGGGTGATTGGCATGAGGCGATGAACTGGGCCGGGATCCACAAGCTCCCCCTCATCTTCGTGATCGAGAACAACCACTATGCAATCTCAGTACCCACCGGAGAAGGGGTTGCCGGCAGGATCACCGACCGGGCCGCCGGCTACGGATTTCCCGGTGTCGCCATCGACGGTAACAACCCATTCCAAGTGGTACGGACGATGAACATTGCGGTAGCGAGAGCGCGGTCCGGCGAGGGCCCGACACTCATCGAGGCAGAGACATATCGCTTCTACGCCCACACGTCCGACGACAACGACACGCTGTACCGGACCCGGGACGAGGTTGAGCTTTGGAGAAAGAAGGACCCTCTGGTCGCCCTTCGCCAGCACCTCATCGAGCAAAGGCTTCTCAGCGAAGACGAGGAGGCCCGCATCGACGAGGAAGTGGTGTCGACCCTGGCCGAAGCCGTGAAAAGGGCCGAGGAGGCCCCCGATCCCGATCAACCCACCACGAGGGTATATGCCCGGCCGATTGTCCCGACCGAGGCCACTACCGAGGTCGACGTTGTCCCCACGGGTGAGCGCGTCAACCTGATAACAGCAATCAACAGAGCGCTACACGAGATCTTCGAGGCCAACGAAGACGCGATCCTGTTTGGCGAGGACGTCGCCCGACGGAAGGGCGGAGTGTTCAAAGCGACGGAAGGCCTCACCGACCGGTTCGGGGCGGCACGGTGTTTCAACACGCCGATTGCGGAGTCATCGATTGTCGGGGTCGCAATCGGGATGTCTGCCGCCGGGTTTCGGCCCCTACCCGAGATCCAGTTTGCCGACTACATCCACCCCGCGTT
>DATDCF010000180.1:0-2473 GCA_036524475.1 Acidimicrobiia bacterium
GTCGGGGTCCACTTCCATAACGATCCGACCCACCCGTGCCCGCAACTGGCCTCGGGTCAGCTCAGAAGCGTCACCGAGACAACGGTCCAACACGGTGTCGACGGTGTCCTGGTCGAGGTGGCCGAGTGCGTTGACCAGATCCCGGGTTTTGGGAAGGTCGAGGTCACCGGATGCGAACCGCTCCCACACCCTTTGCAGCCGCCCGGTCAAAGCAAACGCCTGATCCAACTGTGATTCGGCGGCACGGCGGGTCAAAGTCAAAGCAGCAGCGATCTCACACGCCGCATACTCGAACGCCTCAAACGACCGCTCCACTGGAGAATCGGCATCCCCCGGTGGTGTCATCGCCACTTCGACCATCACCGCCAGTTTCTGAGCTTCATGCGACGCAGCCAGACGGGCTTCGGCCTGCATCAACCGAACCAAGTCGTAGCCGTTGAGTCGTGAACGATCCACGGAACGGACCACCACTCCTAGATATGTGATTGGAAGAGATTCCAGGTCCGGGGGCAGGCAATGCTGGTCATCGTCACGCCACCCATCCGCCAACGCCCGACAGGTCAACTCGAAAGCGAGATCATCGTCGTGACTCTCCCCGCTCGAGAGATACTCCCTCGAGAGTCCGACCACCGCAGTAGGTAAATCGAACATCTGTTCGTATCGTACAACCCGCCCCCGACAAGAAACAAGAGGGTCGATGGCCCGGAACCAAGAATCTCAGAACGATTTCGAAAGTGGCGGGCGCTGCTTCCGGTAGGAGTTCTTGAGGACGATGAGACCGTCTCGAATCGTCAAGAAGTCACAGCCGTTCACTTCGAGACGCCGTCCGTCTGAGAGTGTGCCGGTGAGGGTCCACTCCGACACGCCGTACTCCGACCCGAGGACGTGGTGCCGCCCGTAGTCCCACCGGGCGTCGGGCATCGAGTCGAGGACCGCGGCGAAGGCCTCTCTGACCATCTCGAAACCTTCGTATCTCGTGCCACAAACTTCGTCGCCACCTGAGGCCTCGAACATGCAGTCCTTGGAGAAGAGACTCATCAAACTATCGAGGTCGTGACTGTTCCAGGCCTCGGTGTGGGCTTCCAACAGTTCTCCAAGGTCGGTTGCGGATGAGGTCGTGCCCGCGTAATGCGGGTTGGAGAAAGGCCAGACCTCATCGATCCATGTGGCCAAGGTCTTCCGGACTGAGTCATCCGAGTTGGCGTGGCTCTCGGTCACCCACGAGCTGACGACGGCATCGTGGTCGGAGGCGCGCGATGGATAGATGTAGACACAGCCGACGACGTCGTCTCCTTCGAGAATCGAATAGGTGAAGCCCTTTCGCTCCTCGAAGTCCCTGGCGTGTCGCACCAGATCCTCGAGGTTGCGCTCGAGGCTCATCGCAACCGGCCAATTCGGTTCCTCTGCCGGGGTGAATCCGGGTGTGGATCGGATGTGGTCGATGCTCGACATCCACGCTTCGTGGTCACGTTCGTTGTGTTGCGGGCCCAACGGCTCGAGATGGAAATCGGACCAGGCGAAGGCGAGCGGCGCATCGAAGTCGGTCGGGACGAACGGTTCTTCCATTCAGCCGAATGTACCTCGGCTGGGTCGCCGGAAGGTGCGGCCGCTACGGTGCAGGTCTGAACGACGAGCGCGGCGGGAAAGACCGGTCGAGGTATCGAGTCAGGAGCAGCAACCTTGATCAGACGTCTGGAATCGGCGGGTCGGCGCGCTACCTCGAGCATCCGAGCGCTTCCCGACTTCATCGTCATCGGCGCTCCCCGAAGTGGGACCACCTCTCTCTGGAAGCACTTGTCCTCACACCCGGGGGTGATCCCGGCTTTGCGGAAAGAGCTTCACTATTTCGATCACCGCTTCGAGCGTGGTCTTCCCTGGTACCGAGCCCACTTTCCCCTCCGCCGATCGTTGCGCGACGGGCGGATCACGGGCGAGGCAACCCCGCAGTATCTGGGTTTCCCCGGGGTACCGGCCCGGGTTCGATCGGTTGTCCCTTCGGCCAAGTTGGTGGTTCTCCTCCGCAACCCGATCGAGAGGACGTTTTCGGCCTGGCAGCTCAAAGTCCGTGAGGGGATCGAGGAGCTCGACTTCGAGCGAGCTTTGGAACAGGAGGAAGCCCGGTTGGCAAAGCCTTCTCGCCGGCCCGGGGCGGATATGCGTTATGCGTACAAAGCAAAGAGTCGATACGCCGAGCAACTCGAAGCATGGTTTGAGCACTTTCCACGCAACCAGATGCTGGTCTTGAAATCCGAGGATCTCTTCGACGACGGTGCGCAGCCATTGTCGGAGCTCTATCGGTTTCTGGAGATTCCCATCGACGCCGGGACAGCATCGAATGCTCGCATCCCAACCGCCAATGCCTCACCGACGGCGTCGTCGATGGACGATCGGACCCGGGCCGAGCTGGCTTCCTACTTCGAGCCTCACAACAGGAGGCTCTACGAGCTCCTGGGGAGGGACTTCGGCTGGTAGT
>DATDCF010000181.1:0-3355 GCA_036524475.1 Acidimicrobiia bacterium
CACCCGACGCGGTGATCAAGTCGATGGGCATCGCCTCGGGTCTTGGCAACACAAGCCGGCACACCTGGCTCAAGATCCCGGTCGTCGATGAGATGGAGCGGGTGATGGCTGCCACCACCCTTCCGACGCTGCTGCTGGGCGGAGACCCTAAAGGCTCGGACGACGACGTGTTCGCCAGTTGGGAGACGGCCTTGGCCGTCCCCGGAGTGCGTGGTCTCGTGGTGGGGCGCTCGTTGCTCTACCCGCAGAGCGACGACGTCGCGGCGGCCGTCGACATCGCAGCCGGACTGGTGGTCAGGGATCACACGAGTTCACCAAGGACCTCTACGGCTGGATCACCCACACAGATCTAGCCAGCGATGACCCTGAGGCTACGCGTGAATGGTGCGAGTCGGTCCTGGGGTGGAGGTTCCAAGACCCCTTTCCGACCCCCGCCGGTGATTACCACCTCTTCTCCTATTCCGAGTCCGGGGGCGGAGGCATAAGAGGTGTGGCTGCGCGAGAGGCTCCCGGGTCGACTCCGACGGTCCATGTCGAGGACACGGACAAGGCTTACGAGGCCGCTCTCGCTGCGGGGGCCGAATCTGTCGACCCGCCTACGAGAGTCATGGAGGGAGTCCGCGTCGCGATGGTCCGGGCTCCAGGAGGCGTGTTGATCGGGTTCTCTGGGCCAACCGACTGATTCCTCACCCAGCCGATCACCGCACGCATACGGGCCGATATCGCGCACCTCGTGAGTTGCTCGTTATCCGCCCGAGTTTGGTGATACTGCTATCCTCCTTCGAGAGGCGAGGGGGTTTGTCCAGGCCAGACGGCTTGGTCGCATCTTCTCCTACTCCTGCGGCTCCGTGCCTCGCGACCGCCCCGATCGGTCGTCCAGTCGAGAGGCTACGAATGTTGAAGGATCGCACACGAAAACCATCTGTGGCTGCAATTGTGGTCGCGGGTTTGTTTCTTCTGGCTTTGGGATCTTGCTCGGACGAGGAATTGAATCCGATTTCTATGATCGGTGACCAGGCGCCAGAACTCACGGGCAACGATCTGACGGGAACCGGGGTCGACGACCTCACCGATTTGACCGGCGAGCCAACCGCCGTGGTGTTCTGGCTTAACACGTGTCCTCATTGTCAGGGCAGTGTCCCCGCAATCCAGGACGCTTGGGAAGAACTCGAAGACAAGTACAACATCCTCACCGTGGGGATGACCAACGAGGATGTGGAAGGCGACCCGGGATTCGAGACCCCCGAGGCGTTCGTTACCTCAACTGGACTGACCCTGCCCACCGTTGCTTTCACCTCGCAGCAGGCACAAGAGGTCTGGAGTGTGTCGGGGGTGCCGATCACCTTCATCTTGAGCGACCAGCACCTCATTGAGGACGTGATCGAGGGCGACGATGATCTAGTGAACCGCATCGAAACCTCCCTCAACAACGTCGACCTCAAGTGCTGCGGTTCCGACTGACTGTTTTGACCCCTACTCGGAGTCTCAGCGGCCGGTCACCGCGGGACTGAGCGCCTACCTTTTGGCGAGACGCCCGTGGCTGTGACCCCAGACCCCTTGGAGGACCTCCCGGGCCGGCTTGCAAAACCGAAACGCATCGGCCCCGAGTTGCTGCGCTTGGCTTCTCGCCCGTGGCCGTTACCGCCAACCCCTTGAACGTGGGGGGCTGCCCGCTCGATATGTGCCGTTACGTGCGGTCGTTGGGCGTCCTGTCTGGGAGTGTGATGAAGACCATCTCCAACTCCGTAAGGCTTGTCACACGATTCCGATGACCCTTGCCTGTTGTGTCCTCCGCGAGAAGAATCGTTCCGGGCCCAATCGCACGAACCTCTCCGTCGGAGGCTTCAATTTCGAGTTCTCCCGACAGATAGATCGCCAACACACGCTGCGGTGCCGGGTGCCATGACCCGACCCACTCCGGCGGAACCCGCTCAAAGCCATATTCAGACGCGGATTCGAATGAGGAGAAGAACACCGGTGGCGTGTTCTCGAAGTAGTCGTCGACTTCCTCAAATGGTATCTCGATGTCCTCGAAGTGCGACTGTCCGCTGTCATCGGCGAACAGGCGCAGAAGCTTCATCCTGAAGAACCTACCCTGACCACCCTGGCGCGAACTGGCACACCCATATGTACCGTTATGCGCGAGCTTTCTCGGGAGTCAGGTCACGGTGGGCACCCCTGGCCCATCGATGAAGCTTGCCTCCTGGTCGCCGGGCCAGGGCGGCATCGCAACGCAC
Organism: Acidimicrobiia bacterium; assembly: GCA_036524475.1. Classification (GTDB taxonomy): domain Bacteria; phylum Actinomycetota; class Acidimicrobiia; order Spongiisociales; family ZC4RG35; genus MA-ANB-1. The sequence goes on from DATDCF010000181.1 coordinate 2,238, forward strand.
AGGAATCGCAACGGCTCAGCCCCAGTGCACCGGTATTGGAAAGCAGTCCCCACCGGAATGTCGACCGAGACGCCGGGTTCGAGAACAGCCAGCTCCTCTGTCCCGCCCTTTCGACGCCAGATCTCTCCCCGACCGGACAGGACGTGCCGGAACTCGCTCACCGAGGCATGGATTGTCGCTCGGTTCACCTGGTGCGGCGGAATGGAAGAATGAATCATGTTTCCGGTCGCACCTTCCATCAGATATCGGATCTCGGCACCGGCTGGCGACTGGGCATCGGGTACATCAGGAAACGGGCGGTTTGACATACCTCCTACAGCTCACACCCATTATCGCCCGGCGGACCTATGGGGCCGGTGTTGCGGCATTTTCGATAGGCGTAGGTTGCTCGATCAACCTGCACCCGCAGCCATTATCAGACGCAGAAAGAAATCTTCTGAGATTGGTGACGACCCTCTTGTTTCTGTCCTAGAGCGAACGTATGTTCGGTGGTATGGGGAGTGAAGGTTGAGTCAACTGAGATCGGTCCTCGAAGAGGTCGCCGCTGTCGACGACCACGGGCTGTCTGTGGAGGATCTCGCCGCCGACATCACCGAACTGGTTCATGTAGGTCAGATGGTCGAAGTCCTCATCGCCCGTAAGACCAGAAGCCTGTCCGACCGGGATGGTCATCGTGATCTCGGGTATTCGTCTGTGACGAATTTGTTAGTGGATGTGGCTCGGATGTCGCCGTGGCGGGCCCGCCAGGTCGTCTCCCATGCAAACGCCCAAGACAAAGCACCGTATGCGTATCAGGCGTGGGTCGACGGACGTCTCTCTTCGGATCAAGTGAGATGGTTGTTCGCCGCAGCAGAAGCCATCCCCGATGAATACCCCCACGCCGAGGAACGGCTCGTCGACATCGTCGAAGGTTTGGACGCGGTGGACACGAGACGTGCCATCGAATACTGGCGGCAATCCGTGGAAGGTCCAGGAGAACTCTCAGCTGAAGCACAGCAGGAGAGAAGAGGGTTGTCGGCATCGTGGACCATGGGTGGCATGTTGAAAGTCGACGCGACCCTCACCCCCCTCGCCGGAGAAGCATTCCTTGCCTGTGTCGACGCCAACAACCCACCCCG
>DATDCF010000182.1:0-2593 GCA_036524475.1 Acidimicrobiia bacterium
TCTTTGGATTGGTCGCTCAGTCATTTTCGTTCGAGGCGGCGTGGGTGTTCGCCGGTGTTGTCGCCGGGGCAGGCGCATTCGCCATGTGGCTCGGGTACCGCCGCCTTTGAATCGGGACGCAACTTTTCTGTATCAAGTGGGTCGGCCGTCCCTCCTCAGATCCGAGGGAGCAACTCTTTGTACTTGAAAGGAGAGGAAGATGATTCCTTACGAACAGCAGAAGGCTCAGCTTGACCAGAGATTCGATCGCTACACGGCCGAAGCTCGGCGCTATCGGTCGGTACGCGAACTTCGAGATCCAGGACCGGGCCTGGCCAGTCGTTTGCTGGCAATCGGTCGAAACGGATTGACCCGTACCGGTGCCTCCCGGGTTGGGAGTGTCCTTTTTGGTCGGGAGACCGGACCGATCCAGCCGGCCATTTGATCCTCCCGGGGTCGCCTAGAAACGACCTGGAGTGAAAGTGAATCCCCAACCCCGGTCGGGGATTTCATTTGTCATCACTTATGCATGAGACCTTTGACGTCGTGATAGTCCATCGCGCGACTTCGCCACCAGACGAGGTCATTTTGAGCCTGCATGGGTCGCCGACCTGCGAAACACGCCGCTGCTACGGCGGAAGCGAACGAGGATCCGCTCCATTGGACCCAGGGGTCGCTGTCGACGCCACTCGGCCCGATGATATCCACTCCCGGAGCGACGTCGGTGATCCATGGGCGGCGCTGGATGTCGACCGGTTGTCGTGGAGGCGCAGTTCGGAGATCCCATGCAACCAGGGCGCCACCGGGTCGGGCTGCGGCGACGGCGCGCACATGATTGAATGCGGCTGGGAAAATTGCGGCCGTCTCGGGGGTGTTTCCCCCCGCAGCAAAGATGACAGATCGGGGGAAGTGCTGGCGCCAGTAGTCGATGGCCAGGGAAAGAACCACCAGTGTTGGATCCTTGTCCCCACATGCCATCCCTCCCAGGGAAAGATTGAGCACATCGACCGCATCACCGGTGTGGCGATCAACCAATCGGATGATTGCGTACAACACATCCAACTCGGTCGTGAGTGTGGGCAAACCCGCTTCTGGGTTGTCCAGGGGTGGGAGGAAGCCAGCTATCGGGTTCGGCCTCGCCCGGGCCATCGAGACAATATGATTTGGCGCGATCATCCGGATCACGCCGGCGACGAATGTTCCATGGCTGGCACTTCCCGATCCCGGTGTCGGTTCGACGTCCTCGGGATCGAATCGGAGGCCCTCATCCAGCCAGTTCGGAATCTCACTCGTAACACCCGAATCGACCACCGCGACCACTCCATACGGATCGGGAAAATGCCATGGCTTTTTTCGATCCACCCGAACCAACACCGGTTCGTTGCCCGGCATCGCCGACACGTGGTTCAGGGAGCCGAGACCGTGTACCGGTGACGCTTCGACTCCCGAGTCCCGGAGGATGCCCGCGACCTCGTGCGCTTCCATCCCATCGACGCGCAGGGGTGCCACAATCGTCAGCATGGTCTGCAGAAGTGTTGGCTGTGCCTCTCCGCCAAGGAGCTCGAACAGGCTGCTCTGGTCCAAGAATCCGAATTCGACCCCGTCGACTCCGTTGAGAACTTCCCCGGCCTGGGCCGCTTGTTCCGGGGACACCGCGATCAGATTTGGCATGTAATGACACATCAACTCGCTCATCTTCATCTCCTAGTAGTAAGCGGTGGGAGCGCCCGCCCCGTGCAATCGACTATACGTATGTGGGGACGGGCCGTGACGGGAGGATGATCTAATTGCCGATTGACGAGCGAGCCAGACAACTCCTCGACGCGGCGCCACGCGAACCGGTTGCAGTGCTCTCCAACGCGAGTCAGCTCCTGGTGGACCTGACTGATGGCGACTCGATTTCGGTAACTTATCGAGCAATGTGTATTGCCGCCCGGAATGCGGCGAGCATGGAGGAGTCGGTCGAGTACGGGCGTCTGGCTGCAGAAGCAGCGCACGACCCGGTTCTCCGGCGGGAGGGAACACTGTCGATGGCGGGCTCGATGGCATATGTCGGGCGCGGTCCGGAGGCCATCGATCTCCTCGACCAGGCATCTGTCGGAGCTTCAGGTCTGATTGCCGCCCAACTCCTGTTCCAAAAGGGTGTTGTCGCCCAGTTGTCCGGTGAATATGAGAATGCGATTGAAGCGTACAACCGGTCGAATCTGGTTTTCACCGCCGAGAACAGGCGCGATTATGGCGCTCAGGTGCTCCACAATCTGGGGTGGATCTATACCCAGACCGGTCGTCTGCAGGCAGCGCAGGACGCTCTTCTTGAGGCCCGGCAAATCGAGGCAGCTCTTGGGCGTCATATGGAGGTGTCCGGAACTGACAACAACCTCGGTCTTTTGGCGTCATATCGAGGTGACATACCCGAAGCGTTGCGTTGGATGGCATCCAGTGAGTCGATCTACATGGAGAACACCGAATCCACCACCCCCCAGCATGTGGGTAGGAGTGAGGTGCTCATTTCGGTCGGGCTCTATGCAGAAGCTGCGGAGCTGGCGAGACAGGTGGCCGCGGGCGCCCGCTCATCCCGGCGTTCGGCCGATGAGGCCGAAGCCTTGCTGGTAGC
>DATDCF010000183.1:0-26878 GCA_036524475.1 Acidimicrobiia bacterium
CTCAAGATGTATTCCAGGGTCGGGGAGGCCGAAGAAGAGTTCGTCGCCCGTTGTCAGAACGCCTCAACACAAGCGGCCGATGCGGAAATGGCCAAGCTCAAGGAAAAATACCGGACCCGAATCGACCGGGTCAAGGATCAGATCTCCACAGCAGAGAATCGGGTGGCCGAGTTGGAGACCGCGGCCAGTTCGAAGAAACAAGAGGAGCTGTTGACCGGTGTCGGAGACCTACTGGGAGGACTGCTCGGCGGTCGGAAGGCATCCACCGCACTCAACAAAGCAGCGTCGCGAAGAAGTGCCACCCGGACCGCCGAATCCCGGGCCGAGACCGCAGCTCAATCAGCGTCCGACAAAGTGGCCGATCTCGCCGAACTCGAGGCAGAACTCGAGGACGATGTCATCGAAATCATGAACAAATACGATGAAATCGCCGGAGACGTGGAGAGTGTCGAAATCGGCTTAGAAGCCTCGGATGTGAGGATCGCTGAGATCAGAGCGGTCTGGATCCCGATCTAAACCGTATCGACCAACGACCTGAGCAGGTCGCGTATGGAGACCACTCCGAGTAACTCCCCGGCGTCATCCATTACCGGAAGGTGGCGATAGCCGGACTCAGCAATCCAGGCGGCGGCGTCCCAGACGTCGAGGTCGGGATCGAACGTATCGGGGTCCTTACTCATCACATCCCGCACCAGCGTCGCCGACATATCGGTCCCGACCGCCACGGCACGGCGAAGGTCACGCTCGGTGAATACCCCCACGAGGTCGAGACCATCTACTACGGCGAGCGAGCCGTGGTCTTGCTCTTCCATTGCGGCCGCTGCCTCGCGCAACGTCGTGTCCGGGCCACAAATAAAGGCGGTACCGGAAACCAGATCTCGAAGGTTCATGGCGTTCAGGTTAGGGTCTTTGGAAATCCACCCGTTACCGTCGTCCGAAATGAGCGACGCCAGCCAGATCGGGCCCGACTACCGACGTTCGAGCCTGGAAAGACTCAAGACCGAATCATTCGATGTGGTTGTGGTCGGTGGCGGGGTCACCGGATGCGGCGCAGCCCTCGACGCTGCATCCCGCGGTCTGAAAGTCGCCATGGTGGAACAGCGAGACTTCGCTGCGGGCACTTCCTCCCGATCGTCCAAAATGTTCCATGGCGGGCTCCGCTACCTGGAGCAATTCGAGTTCGGATTGGTCCGGGAGGCGTTGCGGGAGCGAAACCTGATGGTTTCAACGCTCTGTCCCTTCCTGGCCACGCCCACCCGATTCCTGTACCCGTTGACCCGACGGTTCTGGGAGCGGCCATATGTCGGTGCCGGAGTGATGCTGTATGACCTTCTGGCCAGATTGGGTGGCAACACTCTCCAGGGGCATTCTCATCACAGCAAAATGGGGGCATTGGCCCTGGCACCCTGTTTCAAGCCCGACGCTCTGGTCGGCGCCGTGGCCTATTCAGATGTGGTCGTTGACGACGCCCGTCACACGTCGATTCTCGCCCGGACCGCTGCCAGCCATGGGGCGGTCATGGCTACCAGTGCGAGGTTGATCGCCCTCATTCCGGGATCGGGGTCGGCGAGCAGGGTTGTGGTGCGCGACCTGGAGTCGGCCGATGAGTTCGAAGTCCGTACTTCAGTGGTCTTGAACACAACCGGCGTCTGGACCGATGAAGTCGAGGGTTTAGCGGGCGACCGGAAAGCGAATGTCCGTGCGTCAAAGGGAATCCACATTCTGGTGCCCGGGGCGTCGCTCGACATGGAGACGGGCGTGATTCTCCGGACCGAGAAGTCGGTCCTGTTCATCATCCCCTGGAAGAGTCACTGGATAATCGGCACAACCGATACCGACTGGAACCTGCGCAAGGCTCATCCTGCAGCGAGCAAGACGGATATCGACTACCTGCTGGAAAACGTGAACAGGGTACTCCGAACAGCTTTGACGCACCATGACATCGTCGGTGTCTACGCCGGATTGCGCCCCCTCCTGCGGGGTGAATCCGAAGCCACTTCCAAGCTGAGCAGGGAACACCAGGTCCGCAGGGTGAAACCGGGATTCATCTCGGTTGCCGGTGGAAAGTACACCACCTATCGGGTGATGGCGATGGATGCGATCGACGCTGTCGTTTCGGAGCTGGGACGTTCCGCCCCTGAATCACACACGGCGACGATTCCGCTCGTCGGTGCAGGAACGGAAATTGAACGAGGTCTGGCATCAGGCCTTACCCGTGACCGGTTCGAGCATCTCCTCCACCGGTACGGAGACCGGATCGGCGACATCTTCGATTTGATCGACGGGGATCCGGGTCTCGGCCAGGAAATCAAAGGATCCGCACCATATCTCCGGGCCGAAGCCGTCTACGGAGTCACCCATGAGGGCGCTCTGCATCTGGATGACATCCTGACCCGTCGGACCCGGATCTCGATCGAAACCAGGCACCGCGGGACCGATTCTGCCCTGGAGGTCGCACAGCTGATGGCAGGACCGCTTGGATGGAGTCAGGGAACCATCGACCGTGAGGTCGAGCACTATGTGGCCAGAGTGGCAGCAGAGCGGGACAGCCAGTCCAAGCCGGACGACGCCACCGCAGACGCGGCCAGGATGGGTGCGCCAGACGTGAGGCTGGGCGGCTAGCCCCTAGTTAAACGAGGTCGGCTTCGCGGATTCCGAACGAAGGATGACGGAGACGGCACAAGGCCAGCTTCTCCAGCTGACGGATCCGCTCCCTGGTCAGATTGAATTCGTCGCCGATCTCCTCGAGTGTGCGGGGCACACCATCATAGAAGCCGTACCGGAGGGCCAGGATGCGACCTTCCCGCTCGGGAAGCCGTTCGATTGAGATTCGAAGCGAATTGGCGACGTCCATCTCCTCGGTCATCTGCACCGGGTCGGCGGCGTCCTCATCCTCGATGAAGTCTCCGAGCTGAGCTCCATCCTCACCGATCGGCTGTTCCAGCGAGACAGTGTCGGCAACGCTGAGGGCGAGCTCGACTTTATCGGTGGTGACACCGGCCTCTTCGGCGATCTCTTCGGGACGAGGATCACGTCCCAGCTCGGCTTTCAGCGAGGCCTGGGCGGCACGTACCGCGGCCAGTGTGTCGTGGAGATGCACCGGGATACGGACTGTGCGGGACTTGTCGGCAATGGCACGGGTGATCGCCTGGCGAATCCACCAGGTGGCATATGTCGAGAACTTGAATCCCTTCCGCCAGTCGAACTTCTCGACTGCACGGATCAGGCCGAGATTTCCTTCCTGGATCAGATCGAGGAAGTCGATACCGGACGTGTTTGCGTAGCGACGGGCGTTGGCGACAACGAGCCGGAGGTTGGCGGTGAGAAAGTCGTCCTTGGCCTGGGCGCCCTTCCGCATGATCCGGCGGAGTTCCATCTCTTCGCGCTTGCCGCTGAATTTGCCTTCTTCCAGCTTTTCAGCAGCCTCCTCGCCCGCCTCGATCTTCTGTGCCAGCTCAACTTCCAGCTCGGCCGTCAAAAGGTCGTACTCACCGATGGCGGTGAGGTATTGCGAGACCAGGTCGGTCGTGAGGCGACCACGTTCGTCGGTCAGCTTGGAATGCAAGCGAATCCGGCGTGGCTTCTCTTTGGGATCATTACGCGTATCAGTAGCGGCCATTAATTCAAGTCCTCCATTTGGGCGGGAAAAATCAGGTGGGGCAACAATTCAGGGACTCCCACTATGACATATTTCGAGGGGTTTGTGAACCCCCAATTTCGATATTTGCTTAGACGTTGCTGTCAACATGACCGGTTCCGGGCCTGTCGGGCTCCTTCGATGCGACTACCAGGCTGAGAATGCGGATCTCGTATTCGTCGAACATCTCCAGACCGGCCTGACCGTGATTGTCGGCGTGTTTGTAACTACGTACTCTCTCTAACAACGCAAAATACCGGGTCTCTTGTTCCATGATTCCAATATCCGGACAGGCCATTCTGGTCGACATCGCCGGTCCGAACGACAGGGACGACTTTTCCACCTGATAGGTCGCCCGATACCGGTTGCAGCCACCAGACCCGGAGACACTGCCGTCCTCGTTGAATTCGGCGGTTACCAGTTGGGTTATGAGCGACGAGACGAAGCCACCGGATCCATTGTCATATCCAGAGAGCTGCCACTTGATCCCGGTCAGTTGGTCGCTACGTCGGGCCAGAGTGGCAATATCCCGGCCCCCGGTCGACAGCCGGAGAAGGTCGTCCTCGACGAGCAAGCCATCACACCGGTCGAGTAGGGCCAGAAATCGGGATTCCTGCTCCATGAGCTCGGGAGGACCCGCCATCATCGTCGAGGCAATCGGGCCGAGATTCCCATCGACAAGTGAAGCCGAATAGCGATTGACCCCGGCGTTGCCCGAGACCCGCTCTCCAACAAACTCCATCGTGATCACCGAGCCGGGAATGGGCGGCTGGAGGTCGTCGCCACAATCGAACTCCACAACGGTCCAGTTACCCTCCACTACCCGTTTCCTCCAGATGGGCGGATCGGCCTCCGCCGCCCAGTGAGAATATCGCAAGCAAACTCGCGAACAGGTAGAGGACGCCGAAACTGAAAATTGCGAGAACCCCGAGCGCCATAAACACTCCAAAGACAACCCACATCATGCGGCGACCCGTGGTAGGCGCCATCCGATCGGCAAACCATGCCATCGACCCCGTACCCGCCATCACGGAGAACCAGATGAGCGCTTCGGGAATCTGGGAGGGATCATCCTCACCGAGAAAAATGCCCAGATACAAAACGGCGGTGACGATCCCGATCCCACCTGACGCTCGGCTGGCCCAGGGGACCAGTCGCCGCTGAACCTCATTTGTCGCGATCAGAGACCCAACTCGGCCTTTAGCTCGGCCAGCTTCGCATCGGCCTGAGCCATGTCGACCTCCCGGCGCAATTCGGACTCCGCGCCCTCGGGCGTCGCCTCATGGAGTTCAGCAGAAGCCATCGCCTCGGCCTTGCGCCGTTCGATTTTCTCCTCGACCTGGTCGAGACTGGGAACGCTGTCGTCGACGGCCGTGGAAATCGATGTAACGGCTTCGTTGACCGTTTCCTGCATCTTGGCTTGCTCCAAAGAGCCCAGGAGCTCCATTCGCTTGGCCGAGAGTTCCTGCAGCTTCATGGCATTCGCCGAGACCGCTTGTTTGGCTTGCTCGGCCTGGCCGATCGAAGACTCGAACTGGCCCTTGAGCGACGACAGATTGTTCTCGCTCGCCTGAAGCTTCATCGCCAAGGATTGCGCTGCCTGGGTCCACTTGGTCACCCCGGCCTCGTCACCGGCCGCCCTGGACTCTTCGGCTTTTAGCAGCGCTTGCTTGGCCATTTCCTTGCCCTCGCCGACGTCGCCGGCGGCCTTCTCGATTTTCGACTCCAGCTGGGTCTTGTGGGCGATGACTTTCGCCGCCTGGTTCCGGAGCTCCTGGTCCTTCTTCTTGGCCCGGTCCACTGCCATCTGGATCTCTATCTCCGGGTCCATCGCCTTGTCAGACGAACTCTTGAACCACGACTTGATGTATTCCCACCATTTCTTAAGCATCGAGCGTTTCTCCTTCCAGAAACAGGTACCGCCGAGTCTAGGGCAAAGGGGACCAGGCAGAACCGGACGTCGTCAGCCGCGGCGGCGGCCCCCACCACGCATCCTCGTGCCACCGCCGCCACCACCACCAGGCCCTCCCGGGAAACCTCCGCCCGAACCCGGAAACCCCCCTCCAGGTTGGCCCCAGGTGCCTCCCCGGCCACCGCCGAGGTTTTGGGCGGCAAGAATCGCCAGCAGAATGTTGCCCAAATCCGACCCGGCCGGACTGCTCTGGCGTTGGGTACGCCGGTCAAAATCATCGGAAGTCGGCGGTACGACAATCGGTTGCTCAGCGGGTGCCGCTTCCAAAACGACACGTTCCGGCTTCTCCGGGGCTGTCTTCCCGTCCAGCAACGCCTCGGCGACATCTAATTCCCAAATCGCAACGTCGAGCTGATACGCAATATCGACGAGATCGTCGGCGGTCGTTGCATTCGGAACCTTGTCGATCAGGTCGGCATATGTTGCAGACGCACTGTCGTAGTGGAGTTTCACGTCGGGATTGGCCGACAGGCTCACTTCATCTTCCATCTCGATGATGTCGTTGGCGATGCTGTCGAGCTTGCCCTGGGCAAGTGTGTAGAACTCCCTCAACCTCGAATCCCGGGCAGTGGCCGCAGTCGAGGCTGAACGGCCGCGGAGATAGAAGAACAGCACCAGGAGCCCTCCGCCGATTATCAGGAACCAGATCCAGCCCGATCCCCCACCTCCTGTTGAACCGCCGGCGCTGCCGGGACCCACGGATGTGCCGGTTAGCGACTCGACGAAGATGATGACTACCTCGTCGTCGCTGCCGCCGTCGAGGCTGGCGTCGAGGGCAGCATCGAGTTGTTCATCGGTCCAGATGTCCCCCATTGATGCCCAACCCACCGTTTCCGGGGCGACCGTCAGCACGGTGCCCGTCCCCAAATCGTCGAGGACACCATCCGAGAAGAAGGTGGCACTGGTGGCCGGTTCTTCGGCCAGTACCACGACATAAAGTCGGCTGCCGGCGAACCCGGCCTCAGCGACGGCGTCGCCGACGACGGCTTCAGTGGCTCCCGACCCGGGCTCGATGTAGAACCCTTGCTCTTCGAGGGTCTCGACCACCTCGACCGGGGTGGCGGCAATCAGTGCTAGCGAGGCAACGAGGAGCAGGGTCCGCTTCATCGCGGTGAAGGCTAACTGCTACCCAACGGTGGGAAGTGATCCGGGGCGATAGACACGGATGCCGTCGTCTGTCACCACCCTGCCGCTACCGGGCATTGGATAGTGGCCGGCGAGGAACGTGGTGGGAGTGTCTTTGATCTGCTCGAACACACGGTCACGCGTCCTCCCCGCCTGCACCGGATCGTTGTCCACTGGCAGTGACCAGTCGGGATGCTCGATCTGGAAAGGGTGGTTCGAGACATCACCGCCGATCAGGGTACGGGTGCCATCGGAGATGATGCTCACCGTGATGTGGCCCGGTGTGTGCCCGAAGGCCTCAACCGCGGTGACACCCGGCAGCACCTCGGTATCAGAATCGATCAAATCGAGCCTGTCGGCATCGGCGAAAGGCTGGATCACCTTGCGGGTTGCCTGTCCAGAATCCGAATCGACTTTTGACCAATGCTCCCATTCCATTGTGTGAAAGAGATGACGGGCACTGGCGAAAATCGGCTCGCCGTTGGGACTTCTGCTCCCACCGATGTGGTCGTAGTGCATATGCGAGTAGATGACCGTTTCAATCGAGTCGCGTGCAATACCAAGTGCATCGACTGCCCCGGGCATCAAACCGCTGATGAAACCGTCAGGAGCGTTCGCCGGGGGCTTACCCATCCCTGCGTCGACCATCACCGTACGGTGCCCATCGGTGATCAGGTAACACCCGTAGTTGAGACGCACCTGGCCCTCGTCGTTGTGGGGATGGAACCGCCAGTCGTGATCGGTCGCAGCCTCGTAATAGGTCACAGGGTCACGCCAGTAGTAACCATCCTCGATCACAAATAGCGTGTACTTTCCACAGTCGACTTGCCAGGTCATGCCGGGACAATACCTAGCGGTCGAATTCAGATTCGAAGAACATCCTCGGGTGGACGAGGTAATCGAGCCATCCCGATGCGTGCTTTAGTGATCCCCATTCCTCGATGAGGAGGCCGACCCCTGCGACCGAGGCCGTCTTCATCTCGACCCGAGCACCCACCAGATCGGAAACCAACATCGACCAGGTCGGTTCATGACCGACCACCATCACGCTTTGTGCGATACCCCCCCTTTTCGATATCCCTTCGAGGACGGCGGATGTGCCCCCGTCATAGAACTTCCTCTCCTCGACGATCGGACAGCCCCAATCTCCGGCCTCCCGCGCAAGATGAGCCGTCTGGAGGGCCCTCTTGGCTGTCGAGGTGACCACCAGGTCGGGGACCTGCTCGGTGGCGGCCAGCAGGCGACCCATGATCATCGCGCTACGGACCCCGCGTTCGGCCAAAGGCCTTTCATGATCGGCCCCATAAGAGGTGTCCCAATCTGATTTGGCGTGGCGCATGAGTACGAGTTGCAGCATGGTTACAAGAACATCATGGTGAGTGCGAGAATCCACAGCAGCGACTCGAGGTTGAGTGCCCTGTTGAAGGCAGCTACACCGCCGGCGGCCCCGGGGACATCGTTGCTCGCGATGGCGTCTCTGATCCTATTCCAGGATGTGCGACCGGCGGTCGCCCCAACCACGAACATCAGGATTACGACACCCAGGGCGACGTAGATGGGAAGGGGGGCATCGAAGAATCCCGTCGTGAGGTAGGTCAGCCAGACGCCGGTCGCGAGCGTTCCCACACCGGAAAGAATCCCCAGACGCTGGGCACGTTGCATTCGATCAACCAACAACTGACCGCTCTCAATGGTTCGAACCGACACGCGGACGTCCCGCGGGATCAGGAGCTTGTGGCCAAACCATGCAGAGGCGAAAACCACATGGAGAATGACAACGGTCTCGGTCATAGGCTGGAATTGTGGCAGAGCACCGGCCACGACATCGTCCATACGGCCCAGTTTCGCTCCAGACCTAGCATTGGACCATGCCCAACCGTCTCGCCGACTCGACCTCGCCCTACCTGGTCCAACATGCGGACAACCCGGTCGACTGGTGGGAGTGGTCCGATGAGGCATTCGTCGAGGCCAGGAGACGCGATGTCCCGGTCCTCCTCAGCGTCGGATATGCCGCATGTCACTGGTGCCACGTCATGGCCCACGAATCCTTCGAAGATGTGGCGACGGCTGAGGTGATGAACGAGAGGTTTGTCAACATCAAGGTCGATCGCGAGGAACGCCCGGATATCGACTCGATTTACATGGAGGCGGTTCAGGCGATGACCGGTCAGGGCGGTTGGCCGATGACTGTATGGATGACTCCCGATGGCCGGCCCTTTTATGCGGGGACCTACTTCCCCAACCGTCCCCACCACGGAATGCCGGCATTCACTCAGGTGTTAGACGCCATCTGGCACGCATGGACGAATGATCGGCGGGCCGTGATTGGCCAGTCGGAACAGATGGTGGCCGCTATCTCCCGCTCGATCCCGGCCGGGGAGATGCCGGCGGCCGATTCGATCTCCCGTGCCGTGGGCCAGATCGTCGACAGTTTCGACACTGCATATGGCGGATTCGGCGGTGCGCCGAAGTTCCCCCAACAGCCGGTCCTCGATCTCCTGCTTCGCTCCAGGGGACTCGACCCCCGGGTCGACGATGTTCTCAGAACAACTCTGCGACGGATGGCGGATGGTGGAATCCACGACCAACTCGGTGGGGGCTTTGCCCGGTACTCGGTCGACCGCCAGTGGTTGGTCCCCCATTTCGAGAAGATGCTTTACGACAACGCTCAGTTGGCCCGAATTTACCTGTGGGCGGGCATCGAACTCGGGGAACCACGTTTTCTCGACGTGGCACGGTCGACCCTCGACTATCTCCTCACCGACCTGCACAACCCAGACGGCGGTTTCTACTCAGCCGAAGATGCCGATTCTGAGGGTGAGGAGGGCACGTTTTACGTATGGACTCGGGGCGAGTTCGAATCGGTGCTCGGTCAACTCGCGGAAACGGCGGCGTCGTACTACGGGGTGACTGATGAAGGAAACTTCGAGGGTGCCAACGTCTTGCACAAAGATCCTGCACGAGAAGTCCCGGAGGAGTTGGAGGAGATCAATGCGCGCTTGCTGGCTCACCGTAATTCGAGGGTCCGTCCGGGACTCGATGACAAGTTGATTTCTGCCTGGAACGGGTTGGCGATAAGGGCTCTGGCCGAGGCGGGAGCGGTGCTCAATGACGATCGCTATCTGGAAGCTGCAACGGACACCGCCCGGTTCGTGCTGGACAACCTTGCCGATCAGGGTCGGCTGCAACGATCGTGGCGGGATGGAAGAGTGTCGGGGCCAGGTTTTCTCGACGACCACGCAGCGATGGCCGTTGGCTGCTACACGCTTTTCTCCGCGACCGGTGTGACCGGGTGGTTCGAAGCGGCCGAGCGACTTGTCGCCGACCTCGACCGGTTTGCACGACCAGAGGGTGGTGGCTTCTATTCGACGGCGTCGGATTCAGAACCCCTCATCAAACGACCCGAAGATTTCACGGACAACCCCCTCCCGTCCGGAAATGCTCTCGCAGCAGAGGCGTTGCTTATGTCCTCCCTTTTCACAGCCGACCTTTCCCGGCGCACCCGGGCCGACGAGGCGATTGCAGCGGTTGGAGCCCTGGCCGACAGATACCCGTCAATGGTGGGCCACCACCTCGCAGTGGCCCACTCCATAAACGGTGAGACTCACGAGGTAGCCATAGTTGGAGAGGACAGATCGCGCCTTGTTGACGCCTATTGGAGTCGTTACCGGCCGGAGACCGTCCTCGCCCAGGCTGACGGGCCAACAGCGGACATCCCGCTGCTCGCAGACAGGACCGGGGGCGCTGGGGTCGCGACTGCCTATGTGTGTAGGAACTTCACCTGCAACCTTCCAACCGGAGACCCGGCCCTGCTCTTGGAACAACTGGCCCCGTCCGGCGGTTGATACCGAAATGGCAACCATGAGCTTGAACCACTCTGTCCTCTTCGTCACCGACGTCGACCGTTCCCGCGACTTCTACACCGGGGTCCTCGACTTCGAGGTGATGGCTGACGAGGCAGGGATGCGTGCCGTCTTTCTCACGGCACCCGGGTCGACCAACCACCACGACCTCGGACTATTCGGTGGAGCAGGCCCCAAGGGTCCCGAACACACGGCCGGGTTGTATCACCTTGCCTGGGAAGTGGCCGACGTCGAAGACATGATCTACTTCCGCGACAAATTGCGGGCCAACAACGCCCTCACGGGCCAGTCTCACCACGGGGTGACGATCTCGCTCTACGGTGTCGACCCCGACGGAAATCAGTTTGAGATCATGTGGACACTCCCCCGGGATGCATGGGGCGAGTACGCCGACAAGGGGGCGGTCATGCCTCTCGACCTCGAGACCGAAGTGGCGAAATGGTCCAGGACGCGGAGTCATACTTAAAGTTGACTTGAGGTAATCCCCTATGATCCGGATATGGATCACCTCAGCATTGGAGAGCTAGCCAATCGGTCCGGAGTGGCGACATCGGCCCTTCGCTTCTACGAAACGAAAGGTCTGATTCGGTCGGGGCGGACCGACGGGAATCAGAGGCGCTACCCCCGGGCGACTTTGCGTCGGGTGGCTCTCATTCGTGCAGGCCAGGAGGTGGGGCTAACCCTCGGCGAGATTGCCGCCGCATTAGAGAACCTGCCCCACGACTCGACGCCGAGCAAGGCGGACTGGGCGCGTCTCAGCCAGGGTTGGCGGGGGCGACTCGATCGCCAGATTCAGGATCTCCAGGCATTGCGAGACGAACTGACCGACTGCATTGGATGCGGTTGCCTCTCTTTGAAGTCATGCGCCCTGTTCAACCCCTCCGACGCCATCGCCGAGCGAGGTTCAGGGCCGAGATACCTGCTCGGAGACGAGCGTATCAACCGGTAGCTGCGAGCTGCTCTGCGGACATCTCCAGCGTTCTCGCAGCTACGAACACGAAAGCGATCCAGAGGGCGTCAGCTAACCCAAGATGCACGATTTGCATCCAGGTGGGAACGCCAAGGGCAACATTCAGGATGCCGGTAATCATCATCATCCCCACAAGGACCACAATGTTCCTGGAAGGCCCGGTTCGGGCGTTTCCTCCCAGTTTCCACCAGGCGATTGCAGCCGCTGTCACCGCCAGTATCGGATGGACCACCCGGAGCCTGGTCAGGAAGTGCGCACCTGCCTCGAGATCGATGCCGATCCCGTCCTTGGGGAAAAGTGTGTCTGCCAGTGCGGTGACGGCACCGGTTGCGGCAATCAGGATGATGGTCACACCACCGATAACGATCCACCGCCAGGCTGTCGGATCGGCCTTGCGGTCGAGCCGACCTCCGCCTGACAACCAGAAAATGGTCAAAGTCAGGGCAGCAAGCAGGAGCAGGGTATTGACGAGATGGAGGGGTACAGCGATCGCGCGGGCGATTGAGTCATCGTCGGCAACCCACTCGGCGAGGACGATCATGGCGCCAATCAGGGCTTCACCAACTATGGCGATCAACGCAATGGTTACGCCCACCCGGACAGGCTCGCCTTTCGCCACTCCCCTCCGCACCATTACGAAAAGAACGGCAACCAGGACCAGTGCCACCCCGCTCGCCGACCGATGAGCGAACTCGATCGCGGTGGCGCCGGACAATTCGGGCACCAGCTCGCCGTGACAGGTCGGCCATGACTGCCCGCAACCCGCACCACTCTCCGTAGCGCGGACCAAAGCTCCGAGCAATATCACCCCGACATTGAACAGGAGCACAAACCAGGCAAAACGGGTCAGTCTTGTCACCCGGACGATGTTAGAAAGCCCCGACCCGGTAGCTCACACCAACCGCCAGCCTCTAGCCTTCGGCACGATGCAGATATTCGAAGATGTCGTCGCGGCCATCGGCAACACACCGCTGGTCCGGTTATCACGTATCCACACCCCGGGAAATCTGGTCGCCAAGATCGAGTACATGAATCCAGGTGGGTCGATCAAAGAACGAATAGCCGTCTCGATGATCGACGCTGCCGAACGCGAGGGCCTCCTCAAACCGGGCGGGACCATCATCGAACCCACCTCGGGCAACACCGGGGTGGGTCTCGCCCTGGTCGGAATTACCCGTGGATACCGGGTCATTTGCACTGTCCCTGACAAGGTGTCGAGGGAAAAGCAAGACCTGCTCCGCGCGTATGGCGTGGAAGTGATCGAGACCCCGACGCAGTACGGGCCAGATCATCCCGAGTCCTACTACGGCGTTGCAGCGCGTCTCGTGGGCGAAATCGACGGCGCCTACCAGCCGGACCAATACAAAAACAGGGCAAACCCGATCGCCCATTACCAGACCACCGGTCCCGAGATCTGGGAGCAAACCGACGGCGAAGTCGATGTCCTGGTCGCAGGAGTTGGCACCGGGGGCACCATCAGCGGTTGTGGACGATATCTCAAGGATCAGAAAGCAACGGTCGAAGTGGTCGGCGCCGACCCGGAGGGCTCGATTTACACCAAGGGCCCTGACGGCGATCTCCATCAATACTTCGTGGAAGGGGTTGGCGAGGATTTTTACCCGGAGACTGTGGACCTCGGAGTGATCGACCGATTCATCGAAGTCACCGACGCCGAATCATTTGCGATGACACGACGACTCGCCCGGGAAGAGGGGATTCTGGTCGGGGGATCGTGTGGCATGGCGGCGCACGGCGCCCTGCAGGTCGCCGCCGAAGACGAATCCAAATTGGTGGTGGTGATACTCCCTGACTCAGGCAGGGGATATCTCTCCAAGATATTCAGCGACGAATGGATGACGGCCAACGGATTCGAAGTTTGAACCTGACGTTTCAACCAGTAAGAAGACCCCGGCCGTAAACGACCGGGGTCTTATCAAATTCAGCTAAGACATTGCTTCAACGAACTTGTGCGTTGCCGCAGCTGGACAAGGTCTGCGGGAGTCAGAGCCGGGTGGTCCGAGTTTGGAGTCGCCACCTGCCGTGAGGCGAGTAGCGCACGCAGTCAGCGCTACTCAGCGCTCGACCACCTCCAGAGTCCAAAAACATTCATACAAGCTAGGACCACCTCCTTTCTCTGGTGACGACATTTTGCCACAAACGTGGCGATTCGTGAAGTGAATTTCCCCGGTCAGAGTTTGAGGGTGGAGACGAAGTCAGCCCACCATGCGGTGAATGCGTCCCAGCCATTTCCCGTTGCCCATATCAGCATCATCAAGAGCGCGACGAAGACCACCAATGTGGCGAGGTGTCGGATCCGATACAGCTGGCGTTGAGACTCCTCTTCCATATAGGTTGCCTCAGCCACGGGAGGCGCCGGAGTGGCATAGAGGTACTGATCGCCGCGTGGTGCGACAAACCCTCTTGTGGGCTGGGTCTGGGGTGCGGTTGCCCCCACCGTGACGAGATTCTCTTCCGAATCCTCGATGTCTGACTCATCGGCGACCTCATCAGGAAATCCGGGGCTAGCCCCGGACGCCGAACCGGCCGTCTCCGCAACAAACGGCTTGACGGGTGCAAGCTCTCCCAGAGACTCCTCGATTGTCGGACTCGACTCGACAAGCAGTGGGCTGTCGACCCCGGCCTTTTCAAAGAGAACCGCCACTTCGATGCCGAGTACAGCCGAGAGGGCCTCGAGAACGGATGGGTCGGACGGGGTGCTCGCGTCCTTCTCCCAACTGCGGACGGCAGCGGCTGACCGGCCGACGAGCTCACCGAGACGCGTCTGGGAGAGGCCGAGCTTGGTTCGGCGGTATCGGATGCTCCGACCAAAGGTCATCTCTGCCATGGCGCGATGGTACCCCCTGGTCTGTTTAGAGAAACGAACCTCTACCCTTGTCCCATCCCCCGGGAGGCGTCAGGACGCCTGGTGGGTTCCCCGGTCTTCAAAACCGGTGAGGGGCAGACTCTGTCCCTGGCGGGTTCGATTCCCGTCCGCCTCCGCCATTCTTCGTCCGTCGATTCCGAGTCAGACCAATCTGATCGGATTCCATTTCCGGGTCGGGAGCACAAACCAGGATGTCGGTTCAGAGCTCAACGGCTCAGACTTGGCGAGCGTAATGCTCTTCAGCCTTCCATCCTTTGTGACCTGGTCGAGTCATGTGCATCGGCCGAGCCCTTGTCGCCACTCATGAGGACGGCTGGCGTGTCATGGACAATGAGAAGGACACAAGCGACTATCAGCCAGAGGAATAGGGCGAGACCGCCTACACCAAGACCAGTCGGGATGAGCGCCACAGTGGCCGCGACGAGTACGACGCCCACCCAGGCATACGGCTTGGGGAGCAACCCCACGACCAACGAGCTGATGCTCATAGTGGCGGCGACACCCAGAGCACCAAGCATGAACAGGGCAATGATGTGTTCTTTCAGAATCGATATCGGAAGCACCGCGTCAGCGAGCGTGTTCGGAACGATCGGTGCGCTAATCGCCATGCGATATGACCCATGAACGAAAGCGCCGATCGTCATAACAATCCCAAATGCGTACGCCACGAGGGCCAACAGTTCACCTTTAGAGCCTTCCCGGGCGAGGCGCATCCGCAGCGAGGCAACAAACCCGACCAGGACCAACGCTCCGACGATGCCGACGGTGCTTCCAGCGACGATTCTCGTCCTGTTGTCGGTGATCTCAGCCGCCAGCTCACTGACCGGACTGTCAGGCCCCAACCAACCGCCATGGTCGATAATGAAGAACCCCACGAACATCATTGCCAAACTCGCCAGGCCCAAAAACCACCCAATCAGATCGAGTCGACCCGAGAGATTCTCAGACATTGCCTGACCTCCGTAATTCAACTTTGCTACCGACGCTTCCGCTCCACACATAAACAGACGAAACTGATGCAAGAACGGGTGACACCCCGCTCCACATGCATCCATGCGTCCGCTGTCTAGAGTTCCCTGATGACCGAAGACGGCTCGAATATTCCAGATGCTCCTCTGGTGAGACCTCGCATGAGCGAGTCCGACGAGCGCAATTGGGCTATGGCTGCCCATCTGTCAGCGCTCATCGCGTTCATCTCTATCCCATCGTTGGTGGGGCCGCTGGTGGTCTGGCTGATCAAGAAGGACGAGAGCCCCTTAGTCGCCGCCCACGGCGCCGACGCCCTCAATTTCAACATATCGGTTCTGATCTACACGATTGTCGGAATTCTCGCTCTGGCTTTTATCGGCTTCGTTACGTTGGGGATCGGACTCCTCCTCGCGATTCCTGCCGCATTCGTGGCCTTTGTCCTCTGGCTGGTATTCGTTGTTCAGGGAGCTCTGGCCGCATCGAGAGGCGAGCAGTTCAAATACCCCTGGACAATCCACTTCGTCAACTGATCTAGAAGGGGCCTGAATCGGGGTCCCGACGACAGGATTACCTAGTGCCCCTCCCGTCATGACCTTCGGCACTCCTCTCTGGCATCATCCAGGCTTAGATTCGAAACATGCCAAAAAGAAAGGTCTCTAAGTGAGAAAAACCGCTTCCATCGCTTCCATCGTGCTCGGTGTCGTACTCATAATCGGCGCCATAGGCACGTGGGTGGTCGTCAGCAACACCCTGTCAGAGCAAAACATTACGACTACGGAAGATGCTTGCCTGCCCGATAGTCCGGTAGACGGGCCGTTTACCGCATATTGCATGGCGAAGGTGATCGAAACGCACACACTCGAGACCACCGGAGGCCTCACCTACGCCGAGCTCGATCGGGAAGACCCGCTCCGGCAGGTGGCAATGAACTCCTCGTTCCTGCAGGCGTCACTGTTCACATCGGTCCTTGCATTCGGTGTCGCCGCGATGGCGGGGGGAATGGGCATCCTCTTCATCCTGATCGGCCTCGGGATGCAGGATGTGGGCCAGATCGCCGAAGCAGAGAAAGTCTGAACACACCAAGAAGGGGAGGGTGCCACGGATGGTGCCCTCCTTTTTTCTTTGCGCTAGAACCCTCCGGCGGTCAACGCGTTGATGAGCCGAACGGCGATGTTGGCCAGCTCGGGGTGCTCGATCTCCCATTTGACTGCCGCCTCGTTTAGCCAGTCGAGAGAATCATCATCCGGATCGTCCTTGAATTGATTCAAGCGATCGAGGACAGCCCTGGCGTCAGCGTCGCCCGAATCGGCCGCCTGGGAGAGCTTTCTCCCCAGTTCTTCGAAGTGTTCGTCGTTCATCGAAGCCTCATAGTACCCGGGGCCGGGACCGAAGATCTCCCGAGAATTCGCTATTCGTTTCCTACGCTTTTGCTGATAACCTTATGAACCAATCATGGAGGGGGTCCAATGAAGATTCTAATTACGGGGGCGGCAGGGTTCCTGGGCAAAAATGTTGCAAACCATTTTCTCCAGGACCAATTCGAAGTCACCACGTTCGATCAGTCCGACCACTCGATTGATGGCGCCCGACCGATCGTCGGCGACCTCCTCGATGTGGACGGATTGAAGCAGGCCGTAGCCGGTCACGACGCTGTAGTCCATATCGGGGCTATCGGCGACGTGTACCTGGCCGGAGAAAACCCTGTGCTGGCTTCTTCGGTGAACGTGGTGGGCTCTGCCAACGTAGCTGACGCCGCGAAAGCCTCGGGGGCAAAGGTCGTCTACGCCTCGACCTGGGAGGTTTACGGGACACCCCGAACGGATGTCATCGATGAAGATCACCCCTGTGAGCCAGATCATCCCTACAACATCACGAAACTCGCCGGCGAACGGATCCTCTTGGCTGCGGATCATCTCCGCGACGTCCCAGTCGTTGCCCTCCGACTTGGAACTGCCTATGGCCCTGGCCTGCGGGCCAACTCCGTCTTTCGCCTGTTCATCGACAAGGCAAGGAAAGGGGAGCCGATCACGATCCAAGGAGACGGGTCCCAATTCCGCCAGTTCACACATGCCGACGACATCGCCCGGGCCTTCGCTCTCGCCTGTCGCTCCGATCAGAGGAACGAAGTCTTCAACATCGTCGCACCCGACCCGATCTCCATCAAACAGCTTGCCGAGACCGTCGTAGCCCGAATCCCGACCGAAGTCATCTACAGCGAGGCAAGGCCGGGCGACGTTCCACCCGCCCACGTATCAGCGGCGAAGGCGAAGCGCGTCCTGGGTTGGGACGCCCTGGTCCCATTCGATGACGGTATGGGGCGCCTGATCGACTCTTCCAATCAGTAGGTGACTGATCGCAAACGCGTAGCGATCCTGATCAAAGGACTGGGGATTGGCGGAGCCGAGCGGCTCATTTCCGAAGCAGTCGAGTTCTGGGATCGGACCCGCTACGACTACAGGGTTGCCTATCTGCTCCCGTGGAAGAATCAACTCGTCGACGAAATAACAGACACCGGGATACCGGTGGCACAACTTGGGAACGGCCGTATGGGTCCCACCACCTTCCGTTCGGTTCGCGCCTACCTGGCAAAAACGCAGCCTGACATCGTTCATGCCCACCTACCCAGTACCGGAATCATCGCCCGGATGCTTTCTGGGGCGCCGGTCGTGTACACGGAGCACAACGTGGTCTCGTCGTATCGCCAGCCGACGAGGTCGGCCAACCGCATGACCTACGGACGGAACAGCCGTCTGATCGCCGTATCCGAGGCGGTGGCCGACTCAGTCAAAGACTATCCGGGCCCTGACCCGGTGGTCATCCCCAACGGTGTTGCAATTTCGGTCTCGGAGCGGGAGCGCGCTGCGGCCCGAGCTGAACTCGAGATCTCCGACGACACGGTTCTCATCTCTCACGTCGGAAATATCCGGCCGCACAAGGGACACCAGAACCTGATCGCTGCAGTGCAGGAAGTCAATAGGACGACCAATAACTTCCTGGTTGTTTCGATCGGGGGTGACAAGAATCCGGGTGACCGCGAGCGCGTGGTTGCCGGGGCGCACGAGGCGGGAATCGACGGGGTCTTTCGACACCTTGGCCGACGGGAGGATGCGCTCTCCTTTGTCGCAGCGTCCGACGTCTTCGTCAACCCATCCGACCACGAAGGCATGCCACTCGCAATTCTCGAGGCCATGAGTCTCGGGGTTCCGGTGGTCGCCACCTCAGTTGGAGGTGTTCCTTCCGTCATCGAGAATGATGCCAGCGGACTTCTCGTCCCGGCGGGGGATTCCAGTGCCCTCGCCACCGCCATGGCCAGTCTGATCGAAGATGAATCGTTACGACGTCGCCTCGGTGCCAGGGGTGGTATCCATGCCAGGGCGAATCACGGGCTGGAAGCGATGATCCGGTCGGTCGAGTCGCTTTACGCGGATTTACTCGCCGACGGTTAACTCGGGCGCCTCCCGGGCCTCATGTCCCGCCCTGCCGGTCGCAAAACCGAGCAGGGAAAGGGCGATGATGGAGACGACGATCAGGGAAACACCCGATACAGCAGCGACCCATGGCTCGAACCAATGAGCAAAAGCGACCACCAGGGTCACGATCGACACCTGCGCCCCGGCGACCATCGCAACAACTCTCTTTGGCGTGTGCCCCGCCAGGGCAAGCTGGTCATAAACATGAGATCTGTCGCCACCGAACAGCGGGGCCCGGCTCACGACTCTTCGGAGCAGGGTGACGACGAGATCTACGAGAAAGACCCCCAGAGTCGACCCCGCTATGACCGTGATCGGCAACCAGTCCGATCCGGCGATCGCGGGCTCCCCGCCCAGCGACACGGCGAAGAATGCAAGCGCGACACCCACGACGTACGCCCCACCGTCTCCGAGGAACACCTGCGCCGGAGGCCAGTTGAAGACCAGGAAACCAGCTATGGCACCGGCGAGAACCAGCGGCCCCCAAACACCGGTACCGAAAGTCCGCGCCAGGAAGGCAAGGCCGATCGCCGAAACAAAGGCTGCGGAGCCAGCTAATCCATCGGCCCCGTCCAGGAGATTCACCGCGTTGATGGCCACGACCACAAATGCGACAATCACAACCAAGGACATCACATCGCTCCGGGAGCCGACACCAAGGCCCATGACAACCCCGGCCCCGCCTTCAGCGAGCAAACGCAGCAACGGTGAAATCCCGACGATGTCGTCGACAACACCGACCACCAGCATCGCCAGGGTTATTCCGAAGAGCCAGACGTCAAAGATCCCGCCGACCTCCATCGCAATGTGAAGACCCAGAAATACCGAGATTCCACCGACAATCGGGATCTCTCGGGAGTGGTCCTTCAGTTCGCCATCGGGACGGTCGACGAGTCCGACCCACCGGGCGACCGGCCTCAAGCCCCAGACCAATGCCAGTGAGGTAATCAAGGCAAGGGCGACAGCCAACGTGTTATCAGGCAAAATCCACCATGGAGTGTGCCGAAGACTATCCGAGCGCGCCTGGCTGGCGGTTGATTACGAGTTGCCCGCCAGGGGGAACGAGGCTACCTCTGGCCGGAGTGATTCCAGGTTGGTCGAGATGAGGACGTCGTTCGCCACCGCGACGATCATGTCGCCGAGTCTCCCCTCGCCCTGGTCGGTCAACCTCCGCAGATATGCGAGGGTTTCGTTCAAATGCGCTTCGGTTGGCACCGACTCGCGGGCGACGAGAATCTTCGGATGTGCACTCGGAACCAGGGGAGATATCGCGAGTTGCTCGCTCAGCCGCTCTCCCGGACGCAATCCTGTGATGACCACGTCGATGTCCTTGTACGGGACCAGGCCGGCAAGTCTGATCATGCGGTGGGCCAGGTCGAGAATTCGTACGGGCTCACCCATATCGAGGACGAAAACCTCTCCCCCGGTAGACATGCTTGCCGCCTGCATCACCAACTCTACGGCCTCACCCACGGTCATGAAATAGCGTTCCATATCCTCATGGGAAACTGTGACCGGCCCACCATGTTGCACCTGTTGTTTGAAGGTAGGGACCACCGACCCCCGGCTGCCGAGGACATTCCCGAATCGGACAGAACACCACTTCATCTCAGGCAAGGAATTGGCCCTCGTCTGCACGATCATCTCGGCCATCCTCTTAGAGGCGCCCATCACGCTGTGGGGATTGACCGCTTTGTCCGTAGAAATGAGGACAAACGCCTCAGTGGCAGCGCACCGTTCGGCTTCATCGACTACGTTGACGGTGCCGGCGATATTGGTCTTCACTGCCTCGTCCGGGCACGCCTCGAGAATGGGAACGTGCTTGTGGGCGGCGGCGTGGAAC
The DNA here is from genome assembly GCA_036524475.1 of Acidimicrobiia bacterium. Taxonomy (GTDB): domain Bacteria; phylum Actinomycetota; class Acidimicrobiia; order Spongiisociales; family ZC4RG35; genus MA-ANB-1. Next base: position 20,734 of record DATDCF010000183.1, read on the forward strand.
ACCACTTCAGGCTGGTGTTCGTCAAAAATTGCCGCCAGACGAACCGAATCTCTGATGTCTGCCAGCTCGAACACAAGGGCGTCGGGGCCTGAGGCCGCCACCGCCAGCCAATCAACCGAGGAGTCGTGGAGGTGGGTCTCGTCATGGTCCAGCGCGACTACGCGACTGGCTCCGAAGGCTAGGGCCTGGGCAACGATCTCCGAGCCAATCGAGCCTCCGGCACCGGTGACCAATACACATCGGCCGTTTAAGAATCGACCTACATCTGTGAGGTCTGTCGCCACCTGGGTTCGGGGCAACAGGTCGATCAACTCCAGGTCGCGGATGTCTCGGGCCGCCTTGTTTCCCTCGAGGATCGAGTCCATGTTGGGCAGAATCCTGAGCCTGACCTCGACATCCATGCACAGGTCGACGAGTTTGCGGCCATAAGTATCGGCCTCAGGGCAAGCGATGATTATCTGGTCGATCTCCTGTTCGGTGACCAGACGGGGCACGTCATCGAGGCCGCCCAGGATCGGATAGCCGGCCAGCACACGTGAACGGTCCCCGTCACAGGCGACATCGATGAATCCGACCACTCCGATTCCGTGGACCGCCTCGGAACGGTGCCTGGCGACATTCACTGCGTCCGCACCGGTACCCACCACCAGGGCGCGCTCCCGACTCAACTGCAACAGGTCGATCCGCTGTTTGCTGAACATCCGCGACCAAAACCGAATTGCCCCCATCCCAGCGAGACTGAGAATTGTCCCGAGGACCAGGACCGAAAGGGGAACCGGAGCCGCTGGATGAATGATCCACTGGTAAAAACCGGCAAGCGCGATGATGACTATCCCGGCGGACATCCCGGCCGCCACCACCCGGAGTGCCTCTTCGATGCTGGCGTACCGCCAGACATGGCCATAGTTGCCGAAAATGAGATTGGCCCCCAGATGGACCACGATGATCACCGGAAGCGCGTAGCCCAATCGGGTCCACCACAAATTCGAGATCGGATCGGAAGGCTCCAGGGAGCGGAGGCCGAGAGCTGCCGCATATGCGACCGTAATTAGCCCTGCTTCAATAATCGAGAGTGAGAAGTCTGCCCTGACGCTGCTCAGGCGTCGGGAAATTCGTTTACCGAGACTGTTTTCCATTGCCGATTCATATTTCAAGTTATCGTTGGCGCCCATCATCGCCCCACCCCAATTCCAGCCCTATTTTTTGCCCACCGTCACTGAGAGTACTCATCTGCCCCAGAGAGCACTCAAACCCCTTTGACGGCTAAGAGACACTATCACACACGGAGAGTGGTGGGAAGAAAATATTTCGCGATTCCGCCAGAAACACCCGCTCTGGCAATATGAAGGAGGAGGAATGAATGCGAATCGCCCACCTGACAACCATTGATCTCAGCCTGCGATATCTGATCCTCCCCCAGTTGGAGGAGATCTCCAATCTCGGCGGCGATGCGATCGCCATCTCGGCGCCGGGTCCCTACGTCGCGGGGATCGTGGAGAAGGGAATCCAGCACATTCCACTCGTCGACTCGACCCGAAGGGTCAGCCCGGTCAGGGACTTCAAAACAATGCTGGCGCTCTGGACAATCCTCCGTAACGAAAAAATCGATGTCCTCCATACCCATACCCCCAAGCCGGGGATCTATGGGCGGATTCTCGGCCGTCTCGCGGGCGTGCCGGTCGTGGTGAACACCATCCACGGGCTCTATGCGACCCGGGAGGATCCATTCGTCAAACGACTTCTGGTGTATACGTTGGAAGCTGTCGCTTCCCGCTTCTCGGATCGCGAATTGGTGCAAAGCAGGGAAGACTTCGAGTTCGTAACGAGCCGGAGAATAACGATTCCTGTCCGCACCATTCTCCTCGGCAACGGTGTCGACCTTGAGCGGTTCGCCAGGGGGCGGGTCTCTCAGGAGCGAAGACTTGCCCTGCGCGAATCCATCGGCGCAGCGCCCGACGACATCATCGTGGGGTCCGTAGGTCGACTGGTGGCGGAAAAGGGATTTCCAGAGTTGTTCGAGGCGGCCGGGTCGCTCCAGCCGAATTGCATCGTGGTTGCAATCGGGCCCGAGGAGCCCGACAAGGACGACGGTCTCGGCCAGGAGGTAATCGATCGGGCACGGGCCAACGGTGTCCGACTCACCGGCATGGTCGATAATGTCGATGAGTGGTACGCGGCGATGGACATCTTCGTTCTCGCCAGCCACCGCGAGGGGTTTCCCCGTGCCGCGATGGAGGCTGCCGCCACGGGCCTGCCGGTCATCGCCACCGACATCCGTGGCTGCCGTGAGGTGGTGGAAGACGATGCCAACGGCATCTTGGTCCCGGTGAACGACCCAACTGCGCTGGCCAACGCAATCAACCGTCTTGCTTCGTCAGCGGATTTGCGTGACCGGATGAGCCAGGCCGCGACCTCAAAGGCTGCATTGAAGTTTGACGAAAAGGAGGTAGTCCGGATCGTCATGGCTGCCCAGATCTCGGCGTTACGCGGAAAAGGGCGGTTCGACCGGCTGACCGGTTCAGAATCCTTCGAAATCAGCTTCGGGCCGGCAACCGGGGACGATGCCGCTGCCATCGCCAGCCTCCATGCCGGGAACATCGGGACCGGGTTTCTCCCAACACTCGGCGTCGGCTTTCTCACCAACCTCTATCACGCAATGATGGCGTTCGAGGGATCCAATGTGATTGTGGCACGTGACCCATACGGGCCGGTGGCATTTGTTGCAGGTGTGTCAGACGTCGGGGCGTTCTACAAACACTTCGTTCGAACCCGGGGGGTTCGCTCGGCCTTCTCGGCCCTGGGCCCGATGCTCCGACCGTCGTCGTGGAAGCGAATCTGGGAAACGGCGCGATACGACGGAGACCACCACGAGACGGGGGTGGAACTCCTCTCCATGGCTGTCTCCGCGCCATATCAGCGACGTGGTTTGGGAAGGCAGTTGGTCGACCAGCTGCTCGACCAATTCGAAGCGCAGGGTCATCGGCGCGTCAAAGTCGTCGTGGGGTCGGACAACGTCGCAGCCAGGCAACTTTACGGGTCGGCAGGATTCGAATACCGGGGGACGATCGAGGTCCACGAAGGCGAGGAATCGAACGTCATGGTGGCGACGCGGGCCTGAGCCGGAGCAAATGATTGAGCTCACCGACATTGTCTGTTGACAACATCGCGGACAGCTGGCACGCTATCGCCCGCGTAATCGGCTGACAATTCAGTGGGGACAAGGCCATGGCAAGCACACGGGAAGAAATAGCAAAGTACATACAGGACGAGTTCGTGAACGACGGTGACTCCGTCGATCTAGAAACCGTAGACCTCCTCGAAGAGGAGATCATCGATTCACTAGGGATCTTCACACTGGTGAGCTTCATCGAAGAGAAGTTCGGTGTCGCCATCGACCCGACCGACATCAATCTGGATAATTTTCAGAATCTCGACGCGATAACCGCATTGGTCGACGGAAGCAAGTAGTACCGCCTAACCGGCAACCCAACCATCGGCCAACGTCCGGCGATCGATCTTCCCCGTCGAGGTCTTAGGAAGCTCATCCACGAACTGCAGGGACTCCGGCACCATGTACTTCGGAATCCTCTCGCCACAGAACTGAAGCAGCTCCGACTGATCGACTTCGTCTCGCAGCGACGCAAAAGCGATGATTCGGTTCGATACCATCTCATCGGGGATCGCCACCGCTACCACCTCGAGGACCGCCGGATGAGCACCCAGCGCAGCCTCGATATCACCCAGTTCAATCCGGTACCCGCGTGATTTGATCTGATTGTCGCGCCGGCCGATGAATCTGTAGTTCCCGTCGGGTTGCTCTTCGACGAGATCGCCGGTCCGGTAGACCATGTCTCCAAGATGGCGGTGGACGGGAGAGGGTGTCAGCTTCTTGGAGGTCAGTTCCCTATCACCCCAGTATCCCGCCATCACCGTGGGGCCACGCACCAGCAACTCCCCTGCCTGGCCAAACACAACGGGGTTGTCTGTTTCATCGACGACGAAGGTCTCGACCCCGCCTATGGCTTTGCCGATCGAAATCGGAGGACCATCCTCGTCGGGGGGACTTGCCAGGGTCAAACCGGTACAGACGTTGGTCTCTGTAGGCCCGTAGAGATTTGCAAATGTTACATGGGGGACACGATTCATCAACCGTGACAGATATTTGGTCGGAAAGACCTCGCCTGCGAATAGGAGAGTGCGGAGGGTCGGGAGGTCGTTCTGTTCGAGACCACCCATCTCGACCAGCATCGTCAGGATCGACGGCACCGAATACCAGACCGTAATGCCCTGCGCTTGAATGAACTTCTTGACCTCGACCGGAAGCAGCGAGACCGATTTGGGGACGAGATGGACCGGAGCGCCGGCAACAACGGCGGCGTACAAGTCAAAGGTCGACAGGTCGAAATGGAGCGGGGCGTGACTGGAGAGACGGTCGCTCGAGGTGACGCCAAACTCCTCGACCGCCCACTCGACGAATCCGAGGCAATTGGCGTGAGTGAGCATCACTCCCTTGGGATTACCTGTTGATCCCGACGTGTAGAGGATGTAAGCGAGGTCTTGGGCGATCAGACGCGGCAGTTGGGGTGGATCGGCCTCGTCGACCCATCCTCTTCCGTGGACGGCCAGCCCGTCGTCGCCCGAATCGGGATCGCCATCCATACAGATCACATGTTCCACACCAACCGCGGCGAAAGCCGGCCACATCGAGCGTTTCGCCTTGACACTGATCAGGTGGGTAATGCCGCAGTTGCCTGCGATATAGGCAGCCCTGGTCTCCCGCGATGACGGGTCGATCGGCACATAAGCAGCGCCGGCTTTCATTACCCCATATATGGCGACGACAGCGTCGATGGATTTAGGAAGGAACAACCCGACCCGATCACCGATTCCGACGCCGAGATCCAATAGCCTTCCTGCTACCTGGTCGGACTTCCTGTCGAGTTCTGCGTATGTGAGCTGGTGGTCACGGTCGACCACAGCCGTTGCGTCAGGTGTCTTTACTGCTGCTCTTTGGAGATAGGAGTGGATAAGCGACGCCATCACAGGCCCAGGTGGCGCGCGATGACGTTCTTCTGGATTTCGGAGGTGCCGGAGTAGATGCGCGCCGCAAGGGCATCCCGCACGTCGCGTTCGATCCCGGACTCCTTCATGTATCCCGTACCTCCATGGATTTGCACGGCATCGAGGCTGCACTGAACAAGAGCCTCGCTGATGTAGTACTTCACACTGGAAGCGTCGAGCGCAGTTGCCTTGCCCTGATCCCGGAGCCACGCCGTGCGGTAGAGCAGCATCCTCGACGTCTCCAGTCGTACCTTCATATCGGCGATCTTGTGTGAGACACCCTGGAACTTGCCAATCGGTTCGCCGAACTGGGTCCGTGACTTCGCGTAAGCAATGCACTCCTCCAACTTGCGCTCCATGGTGCCGACCGCCGTCGCAAGAATGCAACTCCTCTCCCACTCGATGGAGTGGTTGAAAATCACCATACCTGACCCCACTTTGCCGATGAGGTTCTCAGCCGGCACGACACACCCATCGAAGCTCAACCCCGACATCGGCGAGGTACGCAAACCCATTTTGTCGAATGTCGATTCGATCGTGAGGCCCGGAGCATCCTTCTCAACGATGAACGCACACAGACCCGCCCAACCTTTGGAACGGTCGATCGAGGCAAACACAATTATCAGATCGGCCACGGGACCATTGGTAACGAAGATCTTTGAACCGTTCAATACGAACTCCGACCCTCTTGCCTGAGCCGTTGTGGCGAGGGCATATGCATCGGAGCCGGTGTCCGGTTCGGTTATTGCTTGACCACTGATGATCGAGCCGTCGAAGAGACCCGGAAGCCATCTCTCCTTTTGCTGTTCCGTTCCAAATCGGTCGATCGGGGTCGTGCCGGCCCACATGTGGGCACCAAGGGAGAAGAGAAGTCCGTTGTCCTTCGATCCGTATCCGAGGGCCTCCATCGCCAGGACCGTGGTCAAGGCGCCGGCACCTTGCCCTCCGTAGTCGACAGAAAATGGAAGTCCCTGGATCCCGAACTCCCCGCATTTCCTCCAACCCTGGTGATCGAACTCCCCGACTTCATCGCGTCGCTGCAGGTCCCGATTCAGTTCCTTCGATGCGAATTCGCCGGCTGCCG
>DATDCF010000184.1:0-14751 GCA_036524475.1 Acidimicrobiia bacterium
TCGACTTGTTCTCGTTCCACCGTCACTGTCTGGCCGAGGGTCTCGTAGACGTCGCTCAATTGATCGGCAGTTGCGGCAGTGAGTGTCTGGCCTCCGGTCTGGTCAGCGAGCTCCTTCAAAGCAGCTTCATTGACCGGAACCGGGACATGTCCCATCAACGGGTCGTCGATGAATCCAGAGTCGGTGCCGAATGCGATCGTATGCACGGGTACGCCGGCAGCCCGTGCCGCCGATGCCGCCTCGTCGTTCGATCTACCCATCGTGGTGTCACCGTCGGAGAGAAGCACAATTGTACCGATCGGGCCCTCGGGTTCGGCCGTGTCGGAACCAGCGGGGTCGACGGCCCCCTCTATTGCATCGATCCCGAGGAAGACTGCTTCGCCGATCGCCGTGCCCTCCCCGAGTGATTGATCGCGGATCGAATTGTCGATAATCCGTTTCACACCGGTCAAGTTGGTGGTCGGTGCTATCAGCTGGCGAGCTGAGCCATCAAACGCAACGACGCCCACCGCCACCCCTTCCGGCACAGACTCGAGGAAGACACCGGCCGCTTCGCGAGCTGCGTCGATGCGGCTTGGCGAAACATCGGCTGCTCGCATTGAAATCGAGGTGTCGATTGCGAGGATGACCAGTTTCGACGACTCTGTGGCTTCGCCTGCAATCACCGGCCGGGCGAAGCCGAGGGTGGCCACCACCACTGCGAGTACAAGTCCGATGGCGGGCAGGTGACGTCGCCACCCGGGTTTGTCGGGAGCCACATCATCGAGCATCTCGATGGTCGTGAATCGAAGGGCATAGCTCCGACGACGTGCCGAGACGAGCAGGTATCCCAGAAGGAGGGCTAGTGGGAGCACCAGCAAAGTCAGTCGGGCCGGAGCGAGAAATGCAAAATCTTCCATCAGGCTGTCCTCCTCGATGTCAACAAACGTGCCTTACGGTTGGACACAAAACTCACGAAGTCGAGCACCCAGTCCCGGTCGGTCCTGAGGATCAGGTGGTCTGCCCCACTTCTCTTGAAATTGGTCTCCAGGGCGTTGCGGTGTGCTTCAGCAGTGGATGCGTACGCAGCACGGGCCGCAACATCCCTCGTGTCGAGGAGCCGGCGGCGCCCGGATTCGGGGTCGACCAATGCCACCAGGCCGACATCGGGAAGTGCGAGCTCGCGCGGGTCGACAACTTCAATCGCCACAACGTCATGGCGGGCGGCGACCCTCCTCAATGCCCGTTCCCAGCCGTTGTCGAGGAAGTCGGATATGACAACAACCATCCCACGGCGATGGGCAGCGCGGGACACCAGGTCGATTGCGCCTGCGAGGTTACCCGCCGCGCCATCAGACGGCTCGGTGCGCAGGGCGGCGAGGATTCCGGTCGTATGAGCAGACCCGCCCCGCGCCGGGAACATCAGTGGCCGGGTATTCCCCGGTTCAATCGTTGAGGTAACCGCCCCGACCCGGTTTCCCGTGGTTGAGGCAAGAAGCCCGAATGCCCCTGCCGCCGACCATGCCACCTCGTGCTTGGTAGTTAACGCGGTCCCGAACCCGAGGCTCGAGGACGTGTCGAGCACCAACCACACGTCGAGTTCGTGGTCGGCGATCATGTCTCGCACGTGCGGTTGGTGATTGCGAGCAGTCACCGCCCAGTCGATGTGGCGTGGGTCGTCTCCCGGAATATAGGGTCTGGCCTCGCCGCGTTCGGTGCCGTGCCCGGGGAACAAGCCGCCGTAGTCGCCAGAAAGGAGCCCGTCGATGCGATGCATCACGGTGAGCCGGAGTCGGTCGACGGGTGCCGTCGCTGGTGAGGTGAGCCTGGTGCGTCGTGGCACCGGCTGGACACCCGACGGGGGCGTTTGTTTGCGCTGGAGCATCAGCCAACCAGCGAGGATCGGCTGCCTATCAACTGTGAGGTCGACATGCGGGGAGCGACCACGGTTGTGAGGACCTCGAGGAGTACGTCGTCGACGCCAATCCCATCGGCCACGGCGTCGAAAGACAGGACCAGTCGGTGGTTCAACACGTCGTAGGCGATGTCGTATACGTCCTGGGGAAGCACATGGTCCCGTCCGCGGAGTAGAGCAAGAGCCCTTCCTGCGCTGACCAGACCGATGCTGGCACGTGGGCTCGCACCGTAGGCAAGCAAGCCGTTGATGGCAACGCCATGCTCGGATGGGTTCCTCGTTGCCAGAACGAGACGGATGGCATAGTCCTGCACCGCCTTATCGACGAATATCTCGTTGGCCGCCTGCTGCAACCCGGCGACATCTTCGGTAGACAGGATCGGCTCCGGTGTCGCCCACCTGGTCGTTGATCTCTCCACGATCTCGTGTTCGTCCCTCGCGGTTGGGTAGTCGACTGGAATCCGCATCAAGAACCGGTCGCGCTGCGCTTCGGGTAGTGGATAGACGCCTTCGGATTCGATGGGGTTTTGGGTGGCCAACACCAAGAAAGGAGCAGGAAGCTTGTAGGTGGTTCCGCCCAACGAGACTTGACGCTCGGCCATCACCTCGAGAAGAGCCGACTGCACTTTGGCGGGGGCACGGTTTATCTCGTCAGCCAGGACGAAGTTGGCGAACACAGGTCCCAGTTCGACGTCGAAATTCTCCTGCGAGGGACGATAGATCCGCGTGCCGACGATGTCGGACGGAAGCAGGTCAGGGGTGAACTGGATGCGGGTGAACGTCCCACCAAGAGTTCCAGCGAGTGTGGAAACTGTCAGAGTCTTGCCAAGACCGGGCACACCTTCGAGAAGGCAATGTCCGCCGGCGAGAAGAGCGACCAGTACCCGTTCGAGCACTCGCTCCTGACCGACGATTACGCGCTGCAGTTCGGCTGCAACCTCACGGACCTGTGCTCCATGTACTCCTGGTGAGCTGAAAACGGTGGTGTCTTGCTGGTTCATCCTTGTCCTCCCTCGGGCACGCCGAGTAGATCTTCGAATAGTTGCTGGAGCTCCGGGGGAAGGTCGCTGAGCCCGAACATCTCTTCAAGCATTTCTTGTAACCCGGGCAGGTCGCCAAATCCCTGACCGTTCGGGTCGAGGAGATCGTCCAGTCCGGGAAGAAGGTCGTCGAGTCCGGGTACCAACGAATTGAGACCGTCCTCGGGCGCCGGAATCGTCGGAGCATCAACGCCACCGGCAGCTTCGACCTGTTGGATCAGGTCAGCGAAGTCTTCAACCGGTACAGCGAACCCGACACCGTCGTTTCCGCCCGACATCGACGCTATGGCGGTGTTGATTCCGATAACTCTCGCCTCCGCGTCGGCAAGTGGGCCACCCGAGTTCCCGGGATTGATCGGCGCATCGGTCTGGATGAGGCCGGTTAGAAGGCCAACAGGTGTCTCCAACTCCCTGTCGAGTCCCGAGATTATTCCGGCCGTGACTGATTGCTGGAACCCGAACGGGCTACCCAGAGCGATGGCGATTTCGCCAACTTCGACAGTTCCCGGTTCGGCGATCGTGGCGGCCACCAGGTCGTCGGCGTCGTCGAGGGCAATGATGGCCAGATCCCGTTCCGGGGCCCGTCCAACAACGCGGCCATTGAGGCTGCGTCCTTCGGCAAGCTTGACCGTTACCTCGTCAGAGAACGAGACCACGTGATGGGCCGTGAGGACCAAGCCGGATTCGTCATAGATGACCCCCGACCCAACACCTCCACCTGCATCGAGCCCACCGAGAATCTCGATGTGGACCACGGCAGGGCCGAGCGCGGCCGCAACTGCTGCCGGGCTACCGGCTTCCGCTTCGGTAGGGGCGACGGTCGGAGTGGTGCCTCCTCCATTGTCGCCGAGCAGCATGCCGGAAGCTCCGGCGATGATCAGGGCAGCCACAACTCCGGCGGCAACCCATCGTGACATGCGACGGGATGTTTTGGGCTCGGCAACGGGGCCGGGTGGGGCCTCCGCAGGTGCCACAGGTTCGAGAACCTGAGTACTCGCCACCATGTCGGGTATCTCTCCGACCGGAGGGGAGGCCGGCAGGTCGCGCCAGGAGCTACGCCTGGGCCGCTTCTGGGACGGCCGCGAATCTAGTTGGGTCAAGGGGAAAACCTCCGGTTCAGTACGTCAGGAGCCAGAACGTATCTGAACCGGTTTAAAAAGTCTGTCAAGGGTCAGGAGCAATCACACCCGACCTTGACATCGAGTCGTATCGGCTATCCGGGCTGTTTCCTTGGCTATGGGACGATCGTGTTAGCTCCGGTTGTGAGCGCAACATTCCACGTAGCGGCCGTCTTCGAGTTGAACATCGGGCCGAACATCGTTTTGACACCCGTGTACCCGTACGAATTCACCGAAATCTGGGTTCCAGCAGAGTTGTCGAATGGTGCGAACCACGGGCCTCCGGACGACCCACCGGTCATGTTGCATCCAACACCGTAGGTCAGCCCGTTGGTCGCGGCATCGGTGCCCACCGGTCCCTGGCAATAGATCAGGTCATCGCCTGTGTACTTACCGGCCGCGGGGTAGCCAAAGGCCGACACCGTTGTCCCCAGACTCACAGACGCGAACGAAACGGGTTGTGACCCAACCATGGCATCCAACTGGCTATTGGTTTTGCCGCCGGTGCCCAGAACGGCGAATCCCCAGTCATGCTGCACCGCCTGGTCATTGAACCCACCTGCACTGGCGTACCCATTGTGAACGACCAGGGACGTGGCAGTCCAACAGCCCCATTTGGTCTGAGCGCAGAAAGAGCCGTTGGTGTCGATCGCTGCTGGAGCAGCGTCATAGTTAGGGATGAACATCCAGTTGGTTGCAAACTGGCCACTCTCCTCGTCGAATACGCAATGGCCTGCCGAAACTACGACAGAACGTCCGCTCACCGACTCGGTGGCGACGCTTCCCGAACAGACGTAGTACAGGCCGGCCATGGCGAAAAGGATCTTGCCGGTTGTTTCGACCACCTGACCGCCGCTCGTCCAGGGTTTGCCGGTGACCCCGCGACCGCCGCCGCCACCTCCGGGTCGCTCCCGAAGCTGGGTGAAACCCCGGCCGTCTTTGACAAAGTCGCGTGGTATCGCCTGGTCTATTCGCGCGGGCGTCCAGAATTCGACGATTCTCTCGTGTTCAACGCGGGCACGGTCGGCCTGACCGGTGGTGGCGAGGGCGCCAGGCCCGGCCATCGCCATAAACACTGCCAAAGCAGTGGCAAGTGTGGTGATTCGACGGATCATTGTTTCCCCTTGATCGGACTGCCTTGCGGCACAATCTAACGCGTTGTCGAGCGGTGGCAATGAAGAACATTTCGATCCACTTCCGCGAGCAGCGACGACATCCGGCGGGAGTCAGGTACGTCTCGGGGATGTGATCAGAGAACAGCTGGCTCCTGCCGCCACGGGCTCACTTTGGCGTGGATGCGGTCAGAGGCCAAAATCGATTCGGCTTCGGCTTCGAGGCCTACGGGAAGCCAAAGCACGAAGGTAGCGCCTCCGCCTTCCTCGGATTCGACGGTTACGAAACCACCCTGGGCTTCGGTCATCTGGCGGGCAATCGTAAGCCCGAGACCGGATCCTTCCTGTCGGGCCCGGTCGCGGGTTCCCTGCCATCCCCGTTCAAAGACTCGTGCGTGGTGTTGTGGGGGGATTCCCGCCCCCTGATCCGTGACGGCCAACCAGGCCCACCTCTCATGCAGACCCCAGTCGACGACTATCTCCGAACCGCGCGGTGCCATCCGCAATGCGTTGCTCATGAAATTCTCAGCAGCAGTGCGGAGAGCCGCCGGGTCGGTTCCCGGAACCACGACGTCGCTCCGACCTTCGCCCAGGCGCACCCTCACTCCCCGGGATAGTCCCTGCCCCACATTCTCTTCCGCCAGTGCGGAAGCTACCTGGAAGAGGTCCGTCGGATCTTCGGAGGTCTCAACGGCTAATTGACCGTGCCCTTCGAGGTCGCCCACCGTTCGCGACATCCGACCGACCGCCCGGAGCGCCACGTCGATATACTTCGCTGCGCCACCTGCGGATTCTGCCTCGTAGCCGGCCAGCTCCAGGTTGGTGCCCATTACCGCCAGGGGAGTTCGAAGTTCGTGCACCACTTCCTGCATCCGACGGTCTCGTTCGTCGGATGCCGTCTCGATTGACTTTCGGGCGGCGACGATTGCACCGCTAACCCGACCGGAGAGCCACCATGCGACCAGGGAGCCTGTCATGAGAACCAGCGAGGGTGCGATGATCCCCCAATTGACTACCAGTGCTCGGACGGCCGCTATGTCGGGCCCTCGCTCAGCGAGGATCACCAGTGTCAGGGAGTTTCCGATTCGAGCGAGACCGGCGTCGGCGGTACTGCCCGGCACGGGGTCGAGGTTGGCAAGGGCTATCAGTGACGCGGTGACCACCGCGATGGCAAGAAGAGCAACCGGCGAAGCCAGCAATAACGCAAGCTGGGTCCTACTCCAATGCTCGCCATCTATTTCCTGAAACCTCATCCGAAATCACGGATGGCATAGCCGCGGCCGGGAACGGTGACGATCTGCTCAATCGCCCCCACATCGGCGAGTTTGCGACGCAGGTTGGACAATGTCTGCCGGACGGTGTTGGTGAAAGGGTCGGCGTGCTCATCCCATACATGCTCGAGCAGGCGCTCGGCGCTATGAACTTCTTCGGGATGGAGAAGAAACCAGCGGAGAAGTGCAAACTCCTTGACGCTCAATTTCACCGATTGTCCTTGGTAGGTCACTTCGTGACAGGCAGTGTCCATCTCGATACCGGCATAGGCGACCAGCGAACTAGCGGCGGTGATGTCACGCCGGAGGACAGCTCGCACACGGGCGTTCAGCTCTCCGAGCGAGAACGGTTTTACGAGGTAGTCGTCTGCCCCCTCATCGAGGCCACGGATCCGATCCTCCACGCTCCCGCGGGCTGTAACCATGATGACCTTGGGTGGCGGTCCCGGATCGAAGGTATGAATCGGGCCCATACCCAATTGGCGACACACATCGAGCCCGTCGCGATCGGGGAGATTCAGGTCGAGGCAAACAAGGTCGTACGCGTTGACTGATGCCAGGTCGACAGCAGTGGAGGCGTCGGGAGCTATGTCGGTGGCATAGCCGTCACGACGCAGGCTGTCGGCCATAGCCGAGGCGAGGTCGGCTTCGTCCTCGACGACGAGGACGCGCATCAGTTCTGCTCCGACAAGGAGTCGTCGAAGTGGGTAAAAAAGTGTTTGAGTGTCATGGTCGATGGGGGACGAAAGGCCCTCTCCGTATTTGACGTCGTCGACGGCTTTTCTAGTTCCCGATGGGGAGGACTCCCCCGGTCGACCCTATCTGATCACTCTTATGTTCGGAATATGTTCGGCGGAAGTGAGAACGCGCGAAACGCCGATTTCATCGATCGGACCTATTCGGTGTAAAAGGCTTCCACGCGCTTCGCCATCTCTTCGTCGCTGACGTCTTCAACGTGCTGGCCGAGGCCCCAGGTGTGCCCGAATGGATCCCGCACCCGTCCGCCCTTGTCGCCATAGAATTGCAGTTCGAGCGGGTAGACAACCTCACAACCGGCGTCGATGGCACGCTTCCAGAGAGAATCGACATCGTCGGTGTATATGAACAATGAGGCAGTCGAGCCTTTCAAAGTCCTCGGCGAAAGTGTCGGCCCGTCGGGCCATTCATCGCCTAGCATGATCACAGAGTCACCGATACGAATTTCGGCGTGAGCCACTACACCGTCAGGGCCGGTCATCCTCTCGGTTGTCTCCTCAGCACCGAAAGCATCCTTGTAAAACTCGATTGCCTCAGCACATGGGGTTACGGTTAGCGACGGGGTGACCGAGCGCAGATTGTCCGGGATTCCACTCATAGGAAGGTCCTTTCTTCTTCGGATAGTTTATGAGCTGACGTCGCGCATAATGTCTCCTATGACTGGTGACAATCGTGATCGACCGCAAATGCCACACGGTTATGGGGTGCCCGAGGCAATCGAGGGGATGCTTTCTTGGGATGAGGTCGAGGCGAGGCTGGTGGCGTCGGAGCAGTATTGGATGGCGACCACTCGTGAAGATGGACGGCCTCATGTGGTGCCTCGCTGGGGTGTTTGGATCGACGGGAAGCTGTTCTATGACGGTTCTCCGGAAACAGTCCACGTAAAAAACTTGAAGCGAAACCCTGCATGCACCTTACATCTCGAAGACGGCTGGCAGGCCGTGGTGGTCGAGGGGGAATCCGGACCAACTGCCAGTCCGGGGATCGACCTCGGAAAACGGATCGCGTCCGCAATGTCAGGCAAGTACGGTCCGAAGGGATATAGCCCTGAACCGGATTCGTGGGAGGGTCCCGAGGCGGGGGGCCTGTGTTGCTTCATTCCGTCGAAGGCTTTGGCGTGGTTCGATTTCCCCAACGATGTGACGAGATTCGATCTCACCTGATTCTTTGGTCGAAGCTCAAGGCCACGATTGGATCGTCAGGAAATCGGGCACAAAAAATGTCTGGCCGATTGACTCACGAGGAGCCCTCCGGCCAGACAGGAGTATTTATACGCGACTCCATGGAGTGATGCAAGCCGGATCTAGATATAAATTTCGCGATCTCGAGCAGCCGAACCGCATCGCTGCGTCGGCGCTGCGGTTACGAGGAGCCTAAGAACCGACGACCGGGCTGCCGCTAGCTATGGTTTGACACTGGCGAGACTGACCCTGTTCGGTCGATGCGAACAGCCTCGATGGTGAGGCCGATCAACATCATCGCCACCACCATGCCGAGCAGAGATACCCCGTTGATCGATGCTGCCGCAAGGACAAATCCGGCAATGGCGAAGGTCGCGACGATGCGCTCTGCGGCGACCGCCCCGTTGGCCCGCCACACGGCGCTGGATATTCCGGTTGCGATCATCAGGAGCCCTCCCGCCAACATCGTGCGGAAGCTGGTGCTCACTGGGTCGAGCGGGTGCAGGGCTATTTCCTCCAACGCTGCCGCCGACAACATGATCCCGGCAACGATCGGTGCATGCGACCACGTATAGACGTCCCTGACGTAACGTCCACGCTCGCGGTCGGTCAGCAGGGTGTGCCCACGGTGTTCGAGGCCCGGACCTGGCCGGTCGAAGTAGCTCCACCACAGCAATCCCGCAAAAAGTCCTGCGGCGACAAGCGCACCGACCGTTGCAACCGGCAGGGTCTCCTGTTCCTGAAGCGTGTTCGCGACGGGAATCCCTATCGCCACAATCACCTCTCCCAGGGCGATGATCACAATCAGCGCATGTCGTTCGGCCATATGACCGATGCGGATTAGCCATTCGCTGTTTCCGGCAAGGATCATGGCTCCCAGGACCAAAATGAGCGTGATAACCCAAAGGAACCTCCTGGCGGCTCCCTCAGCCACCCCGCCCGCCGTCAATACGGCGATCGAAATTACATTCGGTGCGATCCACCAAACCACGGCCAATCTCATCGCCGTCCCTGCGGATGAGCCCAGAGCCTGGATGAAGAAGCCGAGAATCATGATTCCACTAAGTGACAGAGCGAACACCAGACCCCCACCTTCGAGTGCTGTGGATGTTGCGGCGGCCATGGGAATGCTGAGGACGGTCGCTGCCAGGAAGATGACCCGGATCTTCCGGCCATTCCCCGAAACAGCATTGGCCGCCCACGTCAGTTGTTGCCAGGGCAGCCAGAGGAGGCCGAAAAGTAGAGCCGCTTTTCCCACGCCGCTCCAGGTTGGTTCGACGATCAATATCGACACCAATTGCGAGAAGGCGAAGACATATGCGAGGTCGAAGAAGAGCTCCACGGGGTCGGCAGTGAAATCTTCGGTTGGTGCCGGGAGCTCGATGCCTCTCATTGTCGAAGATTACGCCAACCGACTCCGGACCCAATGAGAGAGTGACCAAACGCCCGCGTCGATGGGACCTTTGGCTCTCGAATTCGCCATTTCGATCGGGCAGGATTGGCCCATAAAGCAGTTTCCCACCGATAGGAGCAAAAAGAGATGACTGCCATAGTCGATAGAGAAACGATTTCTACAACGGAAGTTCCCGTTTTCAAGAGGAGTTCAATTCTTCTGATTGCCGGGATCCTTGCAATGGTTGTTGGGTTTGGTTCGATGGCTGGTGGCGCCATTGGTGCCTGGTACACATGGGACCAAGCGGTAGCGCAGGACATTGTCACACCGGATGACGCAGTAATCCCTGAAACCCCGGTACGCGGACCGTTCACGATGTGGGCCCAATCCAACATCATTACTCACCACCAACTCGATTCCACCGATGGTTTGTATTTCTCACAGATGGATCGGGAAGTTCCCCAGATCGATGACAACGGCGGGGTAGTTCTCGACGAGAACGGCGAGTCAGTCATGGTCCCGAACGAGGCCAGAGCAAGCTGGATCAATGCTACGGCATTGACCACAGTTCTGAACCTCGGTGTCATGGCTTATGCCCTTGCAGCCTTCGCCTTTGTGGTCGGCCTAACCCTGGTATTCACCGGTTATGCCTTCCTCCACATCAGGCGAACGGCAGTGATCCTCTAAGACCACCTGCTGGTATACGGAAAGCCGGACCCTCGGGTTCGGCTTTTCCGTTTGGTGGGTTCATCCTTCGGGGCTGAAAACGACCTCGATCATCGGCGCTTCCTCGACGAGTCGTTCCAGTTGGGCCTGGCTGGCATACCAACTTGCCGCCGAGCTCGTGAAGAATTCACGGCGGAAGTCCGGATCGGTCAATTCACGGGCCGTGGCGGGCAAATCCATGCCGTCAACATGAACGGTGAGGGTTGGATCAGCCTTGAGATTCGCCACCCAGTCGCGCCGTCCAGGAGTTCCGCTGATGATGAATCTCTCGTTGAATCTGAACCACCAGATCTCCAGCCGACGCGGCGTGCCCGACCTCCGTCCGATCGTTGTGATGTCGATCGTACGAAAGGAGGCGATTCGGTCTACCTCTGGCGGTGTGAGCCTCATGGGTCCAGCGTAGAACCTCAACCCTGGTTGAAGTCAAGGTGGCTTTCGTCGTGCCGTGCCGGGTCAGACCTGGCGGGACTCGTGGAGGATGCGCCGAACTTCGGCGGTAGGCACCTGCGGAAACCTGCGATACCAGATGCCAACAGCCACAAATGGGCTTGGGACGAGGAGGCAGACAACGTCGTCGGCGAGAGCAGCGATTTCATGCAAAGTGTCCTCTGGGGCCACCGGTATTGCCACTATCACCGATTCCGGCTCCTTCGTTTGGACTGCTTCGATTGCTGCCTTCATGGTCGAACCGGTCGCCAATCCGTCGTCTACCAGTATCACGCTCTCATCGGAGAGAGGTATCGATGCGACGTCCCTCAGCATGTTCTCCAAGGCCACCACCTCTCCAGCCGCGGCAGCCGCTCGATCCATGAAGGTTGCTTCGCTGACTCTGCCGTCGGCGATGACTGATTGGTTTTTGATGGTGATCCCGCCTGAGGCAACCGCTCCCATCGCGAGCTGCTCATGGCCGGGGAATCCGATCTTGCGGACAACAAGAATGTCCAGGGGCCATCCCAGCCGGTGAGAGATCTCAGCAGCTACCGGGACTCCTCCCCGGGGAAGGCCTAGGACGACTCCGTGGCATCCAGAGCGCATAACCGAAGCAAGTTGCTCTCCGAGCTGGAGCCCGGCGCTAGCGCGGTCCGCGAACCGGCCGTCCCCGTAGATATCGTCTCCTTTGAGACAACACTATCTGGGTTGATGTTTGCCGGTCTCAGTTGTTGCGACGGGCATCGATGAGAGCGTCGGTCCAGGGAGCAGACGGCACGTCGAAATGCCTTCGATCGGAAGGATCGTCGACTATCAGCGACCCGAACCAGATCGTTTAGCTCCCAGAGCATTCCGCCGAACTCTTGCCGCCTGATTACCCCAACATGAAACGGCCGAGAGCGTGGTTTGTGATCAGATGTATTCGTCCCGCTTGTGCTCTGCCCTTCCGGCACCAATCTGCGTGGCAACCTTCATTTCCTCTTCGGGGGGTGGCAGGGCCGCAGGAACGCCGAGGTAGTCGAGCCAGAGTTCGCGCGACCAGCCCATCGTGTGGAAGAGGTGGTGTGCCTCCTGGTCAGCTACCTCGTCGTAGGCGGCACTCAGCGCCTCCTTGAGCGCGCCTTCGAGATGTTCGACCATCCGACCGAGTAGCTCCCAATTCTGATGATCCTTCGATTCGGCTTCGACTACGGATTCGGCCGCCACCAATTCGGCGATCTTGGGGTCGCTCTGCTCGCGTGCTTCCTTGACCGCTTCAACGAGTGATCGACCTTTCTGTCGGACAATTGCTCTGCCTGGCGTATCGATGTCGATGTCCAGACCTGCTGCGTCAAATACTCGGCCCAGTATCTCCTGGTGGGTCTGGGTCTCCTCGAGGTAGGTTCGCCACTCCTTTTTCAAGTCGCTGTTGACCGCATTCTCGATCGCTGCTTTGTAGAGCTGCTCCCCACCTAGTTCGGTTTCGATGGCCTGATAAAGGAGCTCCTCGAGGTGTGAACGATCCATTTGTGTGTGCCTTTCTTCTGTGGTCGGTCGATGCGGCGGGCGATTACCCAACGGTTCGCCCGAGCAAACTCTCGAAGAAGAAGAGCTTCGTGGAGCTCAGCTGTCGAAGCTGTCCCTCAAAGTGCGAAGCGCATTGTGGGCGCTGCGGACCTCGCCGGCCTGGCGCGTCACGATGTCGCGCAACTCGCCACTCAATGAACTGTCAGCCAGCGCATCGTCGTACTCACTGACTGCGTGATCTTCGCCGGCCTCGGCGGCGGCCAGGATCGCGTGAGGGTCGTCACCGGTGACAGCGTCTGCAAGGCTGATCCAGCCACGGTGCAGGGCTGCCGCGACCGAACCGCTCTCCTCGATATCCTCGCCGAGTGTTTCCCTGCTGAACTGGCGCAGTTCGGCCGCAAACCGGGCGCGCTCGTCGGAGAATTCCATCATCCTGCCGGCGACATCGGCATAACCCTGGTCAGCGAGCTTGTCTGAGACCTGACGGAACCCTTCCCGCCCGTCCTCGAGCGTCTCCACGAGGTCTGTGATCATCGATTTTGTTTCCTGCATTTCTTGCCTTTCTAGCTATTTGGGGGTCTACCCGCCAGGTCCGGATCACAAACGTGGAGTCGTGATTGGCAAAGGTGACGGGGTTACCCTGCGCGGGTGGATGGAGCGATATTTCAAGTAACGGCCGTCGTTGTTATTGCTGTGGGAGCAAGCTGGGCGGCCGCACGCCTACGGATTCCATCGATTGTTCTCCTCCTCACAGTGGGAGTAATCGCCGGCGCCGGCGTCGGTATTCTCGACCCTGATGCCAGCTTCGGGCTTCTCCTGTCGCCGTTTGTGTCCATGGCAGTTGGACTGATCCTCTTTGAAGGAGGGCTCAGCCTTCGATTCCGCGACATCAAAGGCAACCATCGCGTTCTCTGGCTGCTGATATCGGTTGGCGTTGTGATTACGTGGGCTCTGGGTGCCATCTCATTTGAGGTTTTTGTTGGCGTCCCGCGGCCGATCGCGGTCTTGCTCGGCGCAATCCTTGTGGTCTCCGGGCCTACGGTCATCGGACCAATCCTCCGCACAGTCCGTCCGTCTGGCGGTGTCGGTTCTGTGCTGAAGTGGGAGAGCATTGTCATCGACCCGATCGGAGCGGGTTTGGCGGTCCTGGTTGCGGAATTCCTCCTGGCGTCCGACGAATCGCAGGTTGGGATCTTTTCGCAGGTGGCGACCTTTGCCGGGGCCGGAATTATGGCCGGTCTGATAGTCGCGATTCCGACAACTTTCGCGATCAGGCGTCATCTGATCCCGGAACGGCTGGTACCCCTGGTGGGCCTGGCGGCAGCGATGATCGCTTTTGCCGGAGCCGACGCCATCATCTCGGAGTCAGGACTATTGGCCACCACGGTCCTCGGGCTGGTCCTGGCCAACAATCCTCGCCTGCGGACTGAGCCCATCGTCGAGTTTTCCGAGGTTATTCAGGTCCTGCTCGTGGGGGTTCTCTTTGTGCTCCTCAGTGCGCGGCTCACGCGGGAGCAGCTCGGGTCGATCTCGCTGGGTGTCATTGGAGTGATCCTCGTGTTGGGTCTGGTTGCCCGCCCTCTTGGTGTTGCGCTATCGACATGGGGATCGAAAATGCCCCGCCCTGAGAGGATTCTCCTGGCCGGGGTAGCACCACGTGGAATAGTCGCCGCTGCCGTCGCCTCCGTATTCGCTCTGGAGCTCGAGGAAGCGGGAGTTGATGGTGCCGAACTCCTCACACCGCTCGCTTTCGCCGTCATCGTCGCAACTGTCCTCATCTACGGATTTGGGGCCGGCCCATTGGCTCGTCGCCTTGGTTTGGCCGACAAGTCGAACCAGGGAGTCCTCATTGTCGGGGCGGGGTGGGTCGAGCGTGAAATCGGGCGTGCCCTGAATGATGCTGATGTTCCTGTGGTCTTTGCATCGACAAACAGGCGTGATGAATCTGCTTTACGGATGCTGGGATACCGCACGTATTACGGCAATCTGGTCGAGAAGGAGATCCCGAATGACCTGGATCTCTCGGGAATAGGCCGGCTCCTCGCGCTCACACCCAACGACGAAGTCAACACTCTATCGGCCCGACGGTTCACCGAGCTCTTCGGCTCGGGTGAGACCTTTCAGCTTGCTCCACAGTCGCTAGGACCCGGGATCGGCCGCACGGTGGCCGATATTGGAGGCCGTCGTTTGTTCAACGACCACCTCACTTATCCGGAATTGAACCGTAGGTTCAACAGCGGGGAGAAGGTGAGGCGGACCACCCTCGGTAAGGCCTTCACCGGCGACAACTTCAACGAAGCCCTCGGTGAAGGCGGGCAGATCCTC
>DATDCF010000185.1:0-5189 GCA_036524475.1 Acidimicrobiia bacterium
CGAAGGAGATCTGTCTGCCCTGGCTGAACCGGTCGATATGGGCCAGTGTGGTAGCCCCGATCCCCCGCTTCGGCTCATTGATCACCCGCTTCAGGGAGACCTCGTCGGTGGGATTCACCAACGCCCTCAGGTAGGCAACAGCATCTTTGATCTCCTTACGGTCGTAGAACTTGACCGAACCGACAACGTTGTAGGGCAAGCCGCGCCGGACGAAGACGTCTTCAACGACCCGGGACATGGCATTGGTTCGATAGAAAACTGCCACATCGGAAAGATTGAAACCGTCGCCCTGGAGGCGCTCCACTTGATCGACGACGAAGCCTGCCTCGTCATGCTCATCTTCGGCTTCGTAACGGATGATCGGCCCACCGCGACCCCGATCCGACCAGAGGTTCTTGGGTGACCGTTTCGTGTTGTTCGATATGACTGAGTTGGCGGCGTCGAGGATCGTCTCGGTCGACCGATAATTCTGGTCGAGGACCACCACCCGGGCGTCGGGATAGTCCTTTTCAAAGTCGACGATGTTACGAATGTCGGCGCCGCGGAACCTGTAGATCGATTGATCGGAGTCACCGACCACGCATACATTCCGAAACTTGCCTGAAAGCTGATTGACGAGCGTGTACTGGGCGCGGTTGGTGTCCTGATACTCGTCGACCAGGACGTACCGGAATCGCTCCTGATAGTGACCGAGAACGTCGGGGAACGCCCCGAACAGCTCGACGGTGATCATCAGAAGGTCATCGAAGTCCATCGCCGACGCGGAAAGGAGACGTTGCTGGTACAGCCGGTAGATGTCGGCGATCTGTTCCTGATAGAACCCGTCGGTCTGTTCGGCGAACGTTTCGAAGTCGATCAGCTCATTTTTTGCATTCGAGATCGCTGCTTTGACAGCCTTGGGAGGGAACCGTTTGGTGTCCAGGTCGAGATCCTTGATCACCAGTGAGATGAGCCGTACTGAGTCGGCCTCGTCATAAATCGAAAATCCCGACTTGTATCCGAGTCGGGAAGCCTCTCTCCGCAGGATACGAACACATGCCGAGTGAAACGTCGACACCCACATCGACCTGACCATCCCGCCAACCAGGAGACCGACCCGCTCCTTCATCTCGTCCGCGGCCTTATTCGTGAACGTGATGGCGAGTATCGACCCCGGCGCGACTCTCAGGTCACGGATCAGATGCGCTATCCGATAGGTCAGCACACGGGTTTTCCCTGAACCTGCCCCGGCGACGACCAACAAGGGGCCTTCTGTTGCGGCGACGGCTTCCCTCTGTGTCGGGTTGAGATCGGCGAAAAGAGGAGACTCTGCCGGGACATCGTCGAGAAACCATTCAGCTTGCATCAGGCCCGATAGTACCGGCGTCCACCGACTGAATCACAACCATGTGATCAAGTCGTCCCCATACAGGAAAGTGCGTTCAGAGTTGCCTGGCAGCGACCTCGTCGAGGTCGACCTCCGCTAGGTTGATCACTTCAGGCTCACCGGGCCGCCCGTCGCCTCCGATCTGGCGACGCTTGAGCGGAAGCGAGTAACAGAATCGGGATCCGGTGGGGAATCTGCGCTCGTACCAGACTTCACCACCCATGGCCCTGGCCAGCCGGCGCGCAATCGGAAGACCGAGCCCGATCCCGGTGCTTTCTCTGGCATCGCCCTTCGAGACCTGTTCAAAATTCTCGAAGACCTTTCGGGTTTCCTCATCGGGGACCCCGGCGCCGTTGTCCGCGATCACCACCAGATACTGGTCGCCCATCACGTAGCCCTCCACCATGATCTGATCACCGCCATACTTGCGGGCGTTCTCGAGGAGGTTGCGCAGTGTTTGATGGACCCGTCGCCGGTCAGCAAGCACACGGACGCCTTCGGGCAGGCTGACCTCTGCCGATTTCTTTCCTCCTGAGGGGAAGACCATCCTCGAAACCTCAGATATCAAATCGCCCAGATCGAACAGTTCGGGATGAAACCGAAGGCGATTTGCTTCGAGGCGGGGAATGACGAGTACGTCCTCAACGAGGTCTCCCAGGTAGACCGACTGCATGTTGATGATCGAAAGAAACTCGTCTACTTCTGAAGTGGGGAGATCCTGCCACGAATGAACGAGGGTGTCGGCGAAGCCGGCAATCGAGGTGAGGGGGGTCCTGAGCTCGTGACTCACCATTGCGACGAAGTCGTTCTTGATGGTGTGAGCTTCCTCGGAGAGACGGATTATCTCCTTCTCGCGCGCTCGCCCCGAAGCGGTTATTCGATAGGCGTAGAACACAGCAGCAAGGCCCACGAGCGGAAGCAGGTAGGCAACCAGGTCGGGAAGACGCGGCACGTCGAGCATTACTCGAACTATCGGCCGTTCTCAATCACGAATTGAGGATTCCTTCCCCGGAGGCGGAGCCGAACGGGGGAGGTGGCCGTTGCGAGTAGCAGCGGCCGGAGGGGGGCGAAGAAGCCCTCGCAGAGCTGTTTCACGCCATTTCGACGGTGCCTACGAGCCGGCGCAGCGTGCTGGTCAGGACCCCCTGGCGGAGGTCGAATTTGTCGAGATAGGCATCGACTCCAGCGGTCCAGGCGTCCTGTTTTTCCTCGGTTGTGGCAACCCCCGAGACCATGACAATCGGGACATCGACGTCAGACCGGCGTAATGCGCGGACCAGCTCAGCCCCGTTCGAACGGGGCATGGAGTAGTCAACGACCAATGCGTCGAAGTTTTCTTCGGCCATCGCTATAACGGCCTCCCGGGCTCCCCCGGCAACAGTTACATCAAACCCATCTCCGTTGAGTGTGGCCGACAACAACTGCCGGACACCGGCAGAGTCATCGACCACGAGCACTTTCGGCCGCAAATTCACGGGCCGCGGGGTTCGACCGGCGAACTTACCCAGGAAATTCGGATCGAGAACGACGAGGACCTGGCCAGCCCCCAGCAGCGCAGCTCCCGTCACGTGGCCAACTCCTTCGAGAATGGGACCCAGGTTCTTGACTGCGACACGACGACGGTCGACCATTTCGTCGACGGCGACCGCGACTGTGCCGACCCGGGTGTTCACGATGACTATCTCTCGCTCCTCGGCCGCACTCTCCGTCCCGATCGCCTCGGAGAGCGAGACAACAGGCACCCCGCCGGATTGGAAATGAAGGACCCGGCCTGACGGAGTTGTCCTGATTTCGGCCTTGGATAGAGGCATGGAAGCCTCGACTGAGGCTTCGGGCAATCCCCAGAATTGCTCACCGGAGACGACGACGACGACATTCTGCAGCACCATCGACACGGGGAGTTTCAGCGTCACCCTCGTCCCGACGCCGGGTTGGGTTTCGAGGTGCAGAACGCCTCTGACCTTTTCGACGGACTCCCGCACGGCGTCGAGTCCCTCTCCGGACCCCGAGAACTCAGTCGGGGTCTCGACCGTAGTGAACCCGGGATGAAACAGAATCGGAGTCAGGTCAGGGGGAAGCGGGGTAAGCCCTCGCTCTGAGGCCACCTCGGCCACCCGATCCCAGTCGATACCCGACCCGTCGTCGGCTACCGAGATTTCGACCTTCCCATCGACCGTGTGGATTCCGACGGAAACGGTCCCGGTTGCCTGTTTGCCACTGGCCAGGCGGATAGCGGCGCCTTCGATGCCGTGGTCGATCGCGTTGACCAGCAGGTGCCTGATTGGTTCACGGAGAAGGTCAACGATCTGGCGATCTAGTTGAACTGGCTCCCCGACGAGGTCGAGTCGAACATCTTTGCCGATGCGACGACCGAGATAGCGGACAAACTGAGGAAACGTAGAGGTGACTTCGGCGAAGCTGATGTTGGCCAGGGCTACCGCCTGGTCCTGGATTTCACCCATCGAGGAGCTGAGGCCGCCCAGCTGGCTGCGCCAGGCCTTGCGGAACAGTTCGGGATCGGCGCCCTCGATGGAAACCAGTGAAAGGTCAGCCAGCGCGTCAGCATCCAACGACACCTCGACCACCCGATTGATCAACCGGTACAACTCACCCGTGTCCACCCTGGTGACGCCACCCAACAACGACTGGGATACCGAAGCAAGGAGACCACCGAGTGACCCCGACTCAGGTTGGGTCAGCGTAAGGACATCGTCAGAGTCTGTGCCGTCTTCGAGCCCCTCGAGCAGCTTCTTGATCAGCGGGGCGATCTCACGTCCGTCGTCGTCGATCGATGACGGGAGGCGGCCGGCGACAGCCTCCATTGCCACAACGACGTCGGAACTCGGTGCCCGACCGGTTGAGACGGTACGCCACAATTCCTCGAGACAGGTGGCCGCCTCTCTGATCCGATCGTATCCGAGCAAACCGGAGGAACCCTTGATGGTATGGGCGTCGCGGATCAGATCGGGGACGTCGCCCGCTGCCAGGGTGCGGTCGCGGAGTGCGCGAGCGCCCACCACTAACCGGTCCGACCTTTGCTGAAGCTCATCACGAAAGATTCTGGTGAGCTCAGGAGTGTTCATATCCAAATAATTTCCCTGGCCTTTTGGGCGTTATCGGCAAATCAGGGGTTGTCTTGAATGGTGCATTTCACACTGACAACGAGGAGCAATGACGAAGACCCGACATTGTCCCCTGGACACGTCATCCTGCAGGAAGAACGTTGCCGTTTGTGGCCGGCTATTCCCACTCGATGGTGGCCGGCGGCTTGCTCGAAATGTCGTAAGCGACCCGGTTGATTCCGGGGACTTCGTTGATGATCCGGGAAGACATCTTCTCGAGCAGGTCATACGGAAGTCGGGCCCAATCTGCGGTCATGGCATCCTCCGAGGTGACTGCCCTGATTATCAGCGGGTAGGCATAGGTCCGGCCGTCGCCTTGAACACCAACAGTCTTCACGGCCGGTAATACCCCGAACGCTTGCCAGATCTCCCTGGTCAGGCCGGCACGCTTGATCTCTTCGGCGACTATACGGTCAGCCGAACGAAGTAAATCGAGCCGCTCCTTGGTGATATCGCCGATGATCCGGACGGCGAGCCCCGGTCCGGGGAATGGCTGTCGCCACACGATGTCCTCGGGCAAGCCGAGTTCCTCGCCCACCGCCCTGACCTCATCCTTGAACAAATCACGGAGCGGTTCGACGAGTTCAAATTCCATGTCGTCGGGCAGGCCCCCGACGTTGTGATGGGTCTTGATGGTCGCCGCGGTACCCGAACCCGACTCGATGACATCGGGATACAGTGTCCCCTGTACGAGGAATCTG
>DATDCF010000186.1:0-6366 GCA_036524475.1 Acidimicrobiia bacterium
CACATCCTGCGACAAGGATCAACAGCAAGGCCAGGGTTCGACGCATCCACACAGCGTAAGGGTCAAACTAAAGTTGAGTGTTGAAGAAGGAGTTTCCATGCCCGAAGCCGTCATCGTCGCCACCGCCCGTTCTCCGATCGGTAGGGCATACAAAGGTTCGCTTATCGATGTCAGGGCTGACAACCTCGCTGCCCACTCGATCAATGCAGTGATGGAAAGAGTCCCGGAGGTGGATCGAGCCTCAGTCGTGGATGTAATGCTGGGGTGCGGCCTGACTCATGCTGAGCAGAGCTTCAACCTGGCCCGTCCCGCCTCCTTGCTCGCCGGTATGCCCGATTCGGTGCCAGCTACCACGGTCAATCGGTTTTGTGCCTCATCCCTGCAGACGATCCGAATGGCCTTCCATGCCATCAAACTCGGAGAGGGGGATACCTACATCGCTGCGGGGACCGAGTCGGTCTCGCGCACCTATGGGAAAGGGTTCGAGTCCGATGACCTCAATCCCCGCTTCACCGATTCCGATCGGCCGGATTACATCAACAACGTATATATCCCGATGGGAAACACGGCCGAGAATGTGGCCAAGAAGTACGGGATCACCAGGGAGCGCATGGACGAATTTGCCAAGCGGTCCCAGGACCTGGCGGTGGAGTCACAAAAGAACGGGTTCTTCGATTGGGAGATCACTCCTATTGATACTCCCGATGGGCAGACCGTCATGTATGACGATGGTCCCCGCCCCAACACGACCTTGGAAAAGCTTGCCACGCTGCCGCCCGCCTTCGAACCCGGAGGTTCGGTCACCGCCGGAAACTCCTGTCCGCTCAACGACGGTTCGGCGGCAGTTCTCGTGATGTCAGAGGAGCGGGCAACCGAACTCGGTCTCCAACCTCTGGCCCGGATCGTGGCCTCCTCAGTGGTCGGCCTCGAGCCAGAGTTCATGGGAATGGGACCCGTTGGTGCAGTCCGTGCCGTTCTCGACCGGGCCGGCATGAAACTCGACGACGTCGATGTGATCGAGATCAACGAGGCATTCGCCGCCCAGGTTTTGGCCAGTTCTGACCAGTTGGGCGTCGACATGGACAAACTCAACCCTCATGGTGGAGCGATCGCCCTGGGTCATCCTTTCGGGATGACCGGTGCCCGGATCATGGGAACATTGATCAACGACCTCCGCACCCTCGACAAGACGATCGGCATCGAAACCATGTGTGTCGGAGGCGGCCAGGGCATGGCGATGATCATCGAGCGACTGGCCTGACCTTCCGTTCCGTGAAGATTTGTACCCTTGCGGTATAAAAACACTCACAGAACGATTTGAGCCTCGCATGAAAGTCCGCGTCATCACAATGTTTCCGGAGTTTTTCGACAGCGTTCTGCCCGTGAGCATCGTAGGGCGTGCTATCGAATCGGGTGCCCTCGAGGTCGATATCGTCCAGCTTCGGGACTACGGCCTGGGCAAGCACAAGCAGCTCGACGACTCGCCGTTTGGCGGTGGCCCGGGGATGGTGATGAGAGTGGAGCCCCTGACCAGGGCGCTCGGGCCGTTGGCCGATACCCACCGGGTACTGCTGACACCCTCTGGTGCACCGCTGGATCAGGCAACTCTGGACCGGATGGCTTCGATCGATGATTTGACGCTGGTCTGCGGGCGTTATGAAGGTGTTGACCAGCGCGTCATCGACAACTACATCGACGAAGAGATCTCTCTTGGGGACTTCGTCCTCGCCGGTGGCGAGGTTGCAGCGGCGGCGGTGATCGAGGGGATAGCGCGCCTTCTCCCCGGTGTGGTGGGTAATCCTGATTCGACGGTCACCGAGTCTTTCCGCGATGGTCTTCTCGAAGAACCTGTTTACACGAGGCCCGCCGAATTCGAAGGCGCCTCGGTGCCTGAGATACTGCTTTCGGGCGACCACGCCCGCATCGAGGCGTGGCGACTGCAGCAACGAAAGGAGCGCACCACACAGAGACGTCCCGACCTGCTGTCATCTGGCGAGAATTCTGATACCTGATACAATTCCACTCACAGCCCGGTCAACTGATCCACCGGCGGATTTCCAGGAGTTTCCCATGAACCATCTTCAGACTGTTGAAAGCGCGCACATGCGCGATGACATCCCCGACTTCCGTTCCGGCGACACGGTTCGTGTGGATGTACGTGTCGTTGAAGGCGGTCGCGAGAGAATCCAGGCTTTCGAGGGAGTGGTCATTGCACGAAACGGCAGTGGCGTTCGCGCTTCTTTCACTGTTCGTAAGATCAGCTTTGGCATTGGTGTCGAACGCGTTTTCCCACTGCATGCCCCAATTGTCTCCAAGATCGAAGTAACCCGTCGTGGTGACGTTCGTCGGTCCAAGTTGTATTACCTGCGTGGTCGTGTCGGCAAGTCGGCCCGTATCAAGGAGCTGAGGGACTGACCTACCAGGAACCCCCACAGGAACTCCAAGAACCAACTGACGATACGCCGGCCGACAAATCCCGTCGAGGGAAGCATCGCCGGCGTTCGTTTTGGTCGGAACTTCCCGGACTCCTCCTCACGGCGTTGGTTATCGCCGTGGTCATCAAGACCTTCCTGGTCCAACCCTTCTGGATTCCGTCCGAATCGATGGAACCAACGATCGAGCCAAATGACCGGGTGATGGTGAACAAACTCGCCTACAGACTGGGTGACATCCAACGGGGCGATGTGGTGGTATTCCTCAATCCACTGGAACCGGAAACGGACGAGTCGATCCCCGAGGCAGTCATCCGCTCGGTCCTCGAGGCCATAGGAGTGAGGACTCGCGGCCACGATGACCTGATCAAGAGGGTTATCGGGCTCCCCGGCGAGGTCGTAGAAGTGGTTGACGGCCAGGTGACGGTTGACGGGGTCGCCATCGTCGAGGATTACACGGACGGGAGCTTCATGCCCGATTCAGGACCGTTCCCGGTGCCGGACGGAGAAATCTTCGTGATGGGTGACAACCGTGATGAGAGCTTCGACTCCCGTCGATTCGGTACCGTCCCGATCCCGCATGTGATCGGCCGGGCATTTGTCGTCATCTGGCCACTGTCTCATTTCAGCGGTCTATAAAACCCTGCCTAGTCGGTTGTATAGAAATGCCCAGGGCATATCATCGGTTCACCACGCGTTTGAGGAGACCATGGAAGAAGATCTGGAGCGGTACGAAACCGAAGTTGAACTCAAGATCTATCAGGAGTACCGCGATGTGCTCCCGATGTTCAAGTATGTAGTTGAGACTGAGAGACGTTTCTACCTCGCCAATGAAGTGAATCTGGAAGTTCGATCCTCAAACGGGTCCATGTTCTTCGAGGTCGAAATGAACGATGCTTGGGTATGGGACATGTTCCGTCCGGCCCGATTTCTCTCCAACGTGAAAGTCTTGACCTTCCGCGACGTCAACATCGAAGAGGTCGACCAGCAGGAAATCCCTATCTAGCCCGAAGGCCCTCTCTCGGCCGCCTTGGGGAATCCCTGGCCGCCCAACTCCTCGACAGACATGGCCTCACGATTGTTGGCCGAAACCTCGCTGTCGGCACTGGCGAAGTCGACCTGGTGGCCATCGATGGGAAGCAACGCTTGATTGTGGAGGTGAGGACCACAAGTGGATCGATTTATCCCCTCGATGCGATAGGGCACGCCAAGCTCGCGCAATTGCGAAGGCTGGCGCAAAACATGCGGATACGTCGAATCGACACGGTCGGAATCGGCCTCTTCCCCGACCACTTCGTAGCCCATTGGGTGAGAAATTCGTTTTGACCTCACATCGTCGGTCGGCGTACTGTCCCTGACTCTGTGGATAGCCAAGTTGCGATCGAGGTAAAAGGCCTCGTCAAGGATTACGGAAAGATTCGAGCTCTCGATGGTCTCGACTTCACGGTCGAGGTTGGGAAACTCACCGGATTTCTCGGGCCAAACGGTGCTGGAAAGACGACCACTTTTCGATCTCTGCTCGGGCTTACCCGTCCCAACGAGGGCACCATCACAATTTTGGGCAAGCCGGTGCCTCGTGACCTGCCAACCGTGGTGAAGCAGGTCGGTGCGATTGTTGAAGAGCCCGGGCTGATCAAGTCGATTACCGGGAGGCGGAATCTCCGCGTTGCCGCCGACACCCTCGGGTTCGGCCACGACCGTATCGATGAACTCCTCGAGTTCGTCGAGTTAACCGCTGATCAGGGTCGTAACGTCGATCAATACTCGAAAGGGATGCGACAGCGTCTGGCCCTGGCGGCTGCACTCCTGGCATCGCCGAAAATCCTCTTTCTCGACGAGCCTCTGGACGGGCTCGATCCCGGCGGCCAGCACGCCTTCAAGGCCCGCTTGCGACAGCTTGCCGCTGCGGGGACGACGGTGATGGTCTCCAGCCACGATCTGTCTGACGTCGAAGAACTCGCCGACAATGTCATTGTCATCGACAAGGGCAAGCTCATTGCCCAGGGGCCACTGGAGTCGCTTCTCCAGGAGTCGAGAATCCGGGTCGACGGCGTCGATATGAGCCGCGGGAGTCAAATCCTTCGAGCGGCCGGCTTCGAGGTCGAGATACGGGACAACTCGTTGCTGGTCGCCGCTGCGGATGGTTCAGGGATCATCGAAGCGCTGGCGCGCGAGGGTGTGTATCCGACGGAAGTTCGCGCTGCGCGCGACAGCCTCGAGTCGGTATTCCTCGGTATGACCGGGACTGGCGACGGGTTGTGATCGGCCTCATCAAAGCGGAGGTGACCAAGCTCACCGGGCGCAAGCTCTATCCGGTGATGATCTTGATTCTTGGCGCGCTGGTGGGACTCGCAGCGTTCTTCCTGCTGATATTCGGACAGTTGAATCCGGGAGCCGTCGCCGAAGGCCTTCCGTTGATCGAGAAGCCTGAGGCCTACATACTCGGTGTACAGCAGGTCATCGGCCAGACCTGGTTCCCGCTGATTCTGGCTGTGGTCGTCCTTGGTGGAGAACTGGCCTCCACCATTTGGGCGACTTCGCTCACCCGGGAATCCTCGAAGGTAAAGCATGTTGCCGCCCGGCTATTTGTCTTCACAGTGGCAAGTTGGATCGCGATGGTCATCGGCATCGCTTTTTGGGGGATAGTGACCGCCCTGTTTGCCGAGGGTTCGGGTGGGTTGGAGGCCGGGCAATGGTTCGAGGTCTTCTGGAAGGCCGGCATAACTCAGGTGGCGTGGGTCGCGTTGGGTATTGGCTTCGTAACGTTGCTTCGCTCAGTCGGGCCAGCCATTGGCGCGGTACTGGCGATTTCGTTTGGCGAGGGATTGTTGGCCTTGTGGAGGCCATATCAGAATGTATCCCTCACTGGTGCCACCACCGCAATCTTCGGTGATGTCGGCATCCCCGGGGTTGTCGGTGAGGTGTTCGGGACCAATCCGATCAGCCTGGCACAGTCGATCGCCATCATCGTCGGTTGGACACTTCTCGGGCTTGCCCTGACCTGGTGGGGCCTAAACCGGCGAGACGCCTGAGCCGAACCTGCGGCGGAGCTCCTTGTTCCAGCATCCCCGATGCCAGTGGCGCCTCAAGTCGGGCTCGTCATCAGGCACAACAACGACGTGATACGTTCCCGGCGGGATTGTGTTGTTGCACCCCGGACAGATGTATTCCTTGGCAGCCGCATAGGGCTGGACCGGCGTGACGGTTATCCCGAGAATATCGCCCATGCCACTAACCCGATGGCGGCACCTATCGCCAGAACGACCATGATGATGTCGATTGCCGACGTCTCACTTTCTCGAAATGGATTGAAGCCCATGGTTAGACGGTACCGCTCCGATGATTGATCTACCGTCATGACGGTGAAATGGATACAAACCGAAGACCAGGGCCGGGTGAGGTGGCTCACACTGGACCGTCCTGACAAACGAAACGCAGTTCCGATGGATGGATGGGAGGACTTGACGGTTGCGTTCGGTGAATTTGAGGCATCCGGGTCGAGAGTTCTGGTGGTCACCGGTGCCGGAGAGGACTTCTGTGCAGGCGCCGACCTCGACCCCTCGCGGATCAGCGAGACCCAGAGTGTCGAAGATCGCCATCGGCGTATGAAGGTCGTGGGGGAGGCCGCCCTCACCCTGCACCGGCTCACCAAGCCAACCGTTGCGGCGGTCGATGGTGTCGCGGTCGGGGCCGGCCTGAATCTGGCCCTTGGATGTGACATCGTCCTGGCCACACCGCGCTCCCGTTTTTCGGAGATATTCGTTCGCCGAGGCCTGACCCTCGACTTTGGCGGAAGCTGGCTCCTCCCCAGGATCGTTGGTATCCAGAGGGCCAAGGAAATGGCGCTGACCGGTCGTATCGTGTCGGGGCCGGAAGCCCTGAAGATGGGCCTGGTTACCGAGTTGGTCGATCCCGAGGACCTCAGATCCCGCGC
>DATDCF010000187.1:0-15713 GCA_036524475.1 Acidimicrobiia bacterium
GCGAGATTTGCCGAACCGGAGAAGAGGATCGTCGCCTTGTGGCCCTCGTCGGACCCATCGGCCCACTTGTAAAGTCCTTCGATGATCCCGTCGGCGGTGCCTTCGGGCCGCGGTGGCTGCGGGTAATTTTCGTTGTAAACGGTGATGTAATAGAAGATGTCTTCCGGCTCTGGCCCGTACATCCGTTTTATGCCCGCTTCGACGATCGTGCCCACCTCGTACGCAAACGCCGGGTCGTAGGCCTCACAGACCGGGACAGTCGATGCGAGGATCAGAGAATGGCCATCCTGATGCTGTAACCCTTCGCCGGCGAGTGTGGTGCGCCCGGCGGTGGCTCCCAGAAGGAAGCCCCGTGCCCTTGCGTCGGCGGCTGACCAAATCAGATCGCCCACCCGCTGAAACCCGAACATCGAGTAGAAGATGAAGAAGGGGACCATCGGAATTCCCCTGGTGCTGTATGAGGTGGCCGCGGCGATCCATGACGCCAGAGAGCCGGCTTCGGTGATACCTTCTTCGAGGATCTGTCCGTCCTGGCTTTCGGAGTACGAGAGCAACATCGAGGCGTCAACCGGCTCGTAGAGCTGACCTTTCGAGGCATAGATCTTGAGCTCTCGGAACAGCGAGTCCATACCGAAAGTGCGAGCTTCGTCGGGCACGATCGGCACCACCCGGTCTCCGAACCCGTCGGCGCGACCAAGATTGCGTATCAACCGGGTGAATGCGGTGGTCGTCGACGCTTCGACTTTCCCCGAACCGGCGTAGATCTCAGTGAAGGCTTCATCGGTAGGAAGGGTCAGGGGCTTCTCGATGGTTGTCAACCGCTTCGGAAGGTAGCCACCGAGTCGATCGCGGGTCTTGATCAAATAGGCATGCTCCGGCGTGCCCGGTTGGGGTCGGAAGTACTGGGGAATGGAATCGCCCTCGAGGGATGCCAGTGGGATGTCATCCTCGAGATGGAGGGTGGTCCGGAGTTCCGTCAACTGCTTGTTGGTCAGTTCCTTGATCTGGTGGGTGGCGTTGCGGCCTTCGACATCGGGACCGAGAGTCCATCCTTTGATTGTTTTGGCGAGAATCACTGTCGGTCGGCCGTTGTCGAGTTCGGTTGCCACTTTGTAGGCCGAGTAGATTTTCCTGTAGTCGAGACCGCCGCGACGGAGCGCCCAGATCTCATCGTCGCTCATGTCAGCCACCAATTCTTTGGTGCGGGGGTCCTTACCGAAAAAGTGGTCTCGGACGTAGGCGCCATCTTCGGCCTTGTAACGCTGGTACTCACCGTCGACCGTGCTCCCCATCACGTTGACCAGGGCGCCGTCGGTATCCCGGGCAAGGAGGGCATCCCAACCCGCCCCCCAGATCACCTTGATGACATTCCAACCAGCCCCCCGGAACACAGCCTCCAATTCGGTGATTATCTGCCCGTTGCCACGCACCGGACCGTCGAGACGCTGCAGGTTGCAGTTGATCACCCAGGTGAGGTTGTCCAAACCCTCCCTCGTAGCCAGTGAGATAGCGCCCAGGGTCTCGGGCTCGTCGGTCTCCCCGTCGCCAATGAAACACCAAACCCTCGACTTTGACGTGTCGTCCAGACCCCGATTGTGGAGGTACTTGTTGAATCGAGCGTGGTAGATCGAGTTGATCGGGCCGATACCCATTGAAACCGTCGGGAATTCCCAGAAATCAGGCATCAGCCGCGGATGGGGGTACGAGGACAGGCCGTCTTCCCCTATTTCAAATCGGAAATTGTCCAAATGCTTCTCATCGAGCCTGCCCTCGAGGAATGCCCTTGCGTAGATCCCGGGGGCGGCGTGACCCTGGAAGTAGACGTAATCTCCCCGGCCCTCGGCGTCGTGGCCTTTGAAGAAATGATTGAAACCCACTTCGTAGAGAGTTGCCGACGAAGCGAACGTGGAGAGATGCCCACCGATCCCTTTTTCCCGGTGGTTGGCTTTGATGACCATGACGGCAGCGTTCCATCTGATGAATCGACGGATACGCCGCTCGATGTCCTCGTCGCCCGGAAACTCGGGTTCCTCCTCC
The DNA here is from genome assembly GCA_036524475.1 of Acidimicrobiia bacterium. Lineage (GTDB taxonomy): Bacteria > Actinomycetota > Acidimicrobiia > Spongiisociales > ZC4RG35 > MA-ANB-1. Next base: position 2,038 of record DATDCF010000187.1, read on the forward strand.
GGTGGGATGGTGTTGATATACGGAGTGCGCACGGCCCCTGGCACCCCGGTTACGGTTTCGTGGGCGCGTTCGAGGAGCTTTGCAATCAAGTAGCGGGCGCGGTCAGGACCGTATTCGGCGACTACTGCGTCGAGCGACTCCATCCACTCTCTAGTTTCCGCCGGGTCGGAATCAGGCAGCTGGTTGACGAATTCGTCGTCGAGTGTCCTTCCTAGGTCTCCTGACATAACCCTCAGGTTAGTGACGTCACGGAGTGGGTGATCCGGTCATATCTGCTGACGGCGACGACGCCAGCCAATCTTCTAGAACACGACAGAAACGAACGGATGCGTCGAGCTGGGGTGTGTGGCCGGTATTTTCCATCTCGACATAGTCCCAGTCGGATCGGAGCGACACCATCCATCTGACTGCGTTCGGGGAGACGATCGGATCCACCTTGCCCTGTACCACCAGGGTCGGTGCTTCGATCCGCCTGATCATCCTGACGAATTCACGTGGGCGCCGGTAGAGCCATGCGATCGACGATGCCGATCGATTCAAAGCCACCGCCACCCAGGGAAGGTGGTAACGCTCCCTAGCGCTGTCGGTGAGGCTGGCCACCACGTCCGGCGGAATCCTGCTCGGGTTGTGACTGATCATCTTCAGACTCAGCTCGACTATTTCTTCCGGTGTCAGCCGTTTCCCGACCGCCCGGAGAATCGCCGCACCCAGATATGGGGTCGCCTCCAATCCGAGGCGGAGACCTGTCAGCCAGTCGAATTCGGGGTCAGGTAGTCGGATTGGCGTTGCGGGAGACACCAATATCAGGCGCGAAACCAGGTCGGGACGATGGGCAGCGACGATCTCGGACACCAGGCCACCCATCGAATTGCCAACCAGGACGACGGGGTGGCCGACTGCTTCGATAAAACTGACGACAGCACGGGCATGAGTCTCCAACCGGTAGTTGGCCTGTGGCGGTGACATCCCGAATCCGGGAAGATCGATAGCCAGTACCCGTCGATCCTTGGCCAATCTCGGGCCGACGGCGTCCCAGTTGGCGAGAGATCCCCCGAGCCCATGCACCAATAACATGATCTCGCCTTCGCCGCCGTAGTCGCGCCAGTTGAGCTCTGCGATGGCTCGTTCCGTCCGATTTGTCATCCTCACGAGGTTACCGAGGCGGCTTCTTTAGACTGATGATCGATGCGAATCCTGCTGGTGTCGACATATGAGCTCGGTCATCAACCGATCCATCTCGCTTCGCCCGCTGCCGCGCTTACCCGTGATGGGCACGAAGTCACGTGTCTCGACCTCTCCGTCGAGAACGCCGATTTCTCGGCTCTCGACGACGTCGACGCGATCGCGTTTTCGGTCCCGATGCATACGGCTATGCGTCTCGCCATCACCACGGCCTCCCTGATCAGGAGGGCACGACCTGAAATCCCTATCGCTCTCTACGGGTTGTACGCCGACGTTGGTAGGGAGCGGACCCTGGGAACTGTCACCGACGCCATTTTCTGCGGAGAGTACGAGCCTTCCTTGCGGGCATGGGCGAGGTCGCTAATGGGGTCGACACCTTCTCTTTCGGTTCGTGTCCATCTGGGCAAGTCGGATTTTGAGGTTCCGAAACGTGAACTGCTCCCTGGCCTGGGAGAGTATGCCCGACTCGAGTACGAAGGACAGGCCTTGCTCGTGGGTGCGGTCGAGGCATCGCACGGGTGCCGTCATCGATGCCGCCACTGTCCTATACCTGCTGTTTATGACGGTCGCCTTCGGGTGCTCGGGGAGGATCTCGTCCTCGCCGATATTGCTCAACTGGTGGCCGCGGGCGCCGAGCACATCACTTTTGCCGACGCCGACTTCCTCAATGCTCCGGCCTACTCGTTGTCGGTTCTCCGCAGTTCACATCGCCACTTTCCCGAGCTCACCTACGACGTGACGGTAAAGGTCGAACATATAGTCAATCATCGAGATCTCTGGGAGGAGATGGCTTCCTTGAATGTGCTCTTTGTCGTCAGTGCGTTTGAGAGCGTGGATGACCGGACACTCGAGATCCTGGACAAGGGTCACACGGTTAGGGACATGATCGAAGCGGCGGGGGTGCTCAGGGAGTCCGGAGTCTATCTCCGGCCAACCTGGCTGCCCTTCCTGCCCTGGACGAGGCCTGGTGAAATCGCAGAATTGTTCCAATTCCTCGATGCCAACGATCTTGCCGGCGCAATCGATCCGGTTCAACTTGCGATACGGGTCTTGATCCCGGAAGGTTCGTTGCTGGCGGACCATCCGGCGATGAAACCACACCTGAGCCATTTCGATCCCGAAGCGCTCACGTGGGTATGGGAATTCGAGGACCTCGAGTCGGCACGGCTCCATAAGGAACTCGATCGAATCGCTGCCGAAGCTTCCGACTGCAAGGAAGACGCCGGGGATACTCTTTCTGCCATGCGATCGATCGTATCCGACATCTCGGGAATCGACCTCGGCGAACAAGCGGCAGTCGGATCGGGGCCCAGACTGAGTGAGAGCTGGTTCTGTTGTGCCGAACCAACCGTGGGCCAGGCCACGGCCGTGAGCGGTATCTCTCTCAGGAGGGGACTCTGATGGCACGAAAGGTCGATACGAGCGCGGCAGGGTGTCTCGCCAGCCTGTTCACCCTCTTGGGATTCTTCATGTTTGGCGCGGCCCTTTTCAATCAATTTCAAGAATTCACCGGGGACGGTGTCGGCTTTGAGCTGAGTGGTGCCTTGATTCCCGGTCTGGTGCTACTTGCCATGGGAGGTTCTCTGCGTCGCAGGGCAAACGCCGCCAAACCCGATGAGAAGCAGGTCAGGATTCCGCTCAAACCTCCTCCTCAAAGTACGCCACCGCAGCAAATGCAGGCATCCAAACCGACGCCCAGGCCGCAAGTCACCCCGCCCGTGGTGCAGATAGCCGGGTTGCCCGAGGTCGAGGAAGTCCACGAGCCCGGGGCGTTGCCAGCTGTCGAAGATCTGCGTCTGGAAGATTTCGAGCCCGAGAAACCGATGACCTCCGAGGAACGGCTGCGCATCGCCAAAGAAAAATACCGGAAAAAGCCCTAATTGTCGGTTGGAGCGGTGCGGGCGAATGTCCTGGCCAGGGCGATTTCGTCGGCAAAGTCGTCACGGAGCCAGGAGGTGTCAGGGCCTTCCAGCAGACCACGGTTTTCGGCGAGGGCGAGAGCGGATTTGAACAAGACCTGGCTTGCACTTTCCCCGGCGATCGTTTCGTCTTCGATCCGATACATACGGGCTCTGTCCAGTGCTGATTTCAGGAACTTCTTCTCGGAGTAGGCCCCGCCGGTCGCCACGAGTTCGTCGGCCACAATTTGGTAGGCATCGAGGAACGGAACCAGGGCCCATCGGCTCATCGGTGCTCCCAACTTCTCGATCAATTGGTCAGGCCCACTCGAGAAAAGCAGATGTCTCCATCCGGGGACGTCGATCTCGAGATCCGTCGAAATGTTGTCGAGGAATTCCCCTTTTTCAGGGAAGAAGAATTCGAATTTGAGGAGATCGCGCAACTCCAACGCTGCCATGTTGAATGCTTCCACCGAAGCCGTCTCGGAATGACTGAGACCGGACAGAGCGATTTCGGCGATGGATCGGTTGAGGAAATGGTGAACCACCACATTCCGGTAATACGAGATCCGCAACATCTGCTCATCGTTGAGCCAATAGATGCGTCGATCCAACGCCTGGTGCGACGAAACGTTCTCGTTCTGTTCCAGCCAATCGAGAACCGATGCCACCTGTTCGGGTTCGTTGAGTCGGAAGTCTTCAGACACCGGAATGGCCCGATCCTCGATGTATCGCATCAGGGCTTCACATTGCTCTGCGATCTGGGCGGAGGTCTTTGATTTACCTCGGGCTGCCAAAAGAGCGATCGAAACCATGGCGGTGGGCGTCACCGGGGTCACCTTGCCGATCCGGTACATCACCTCAAATGCCATCTTGGGAACGGCCAGCGACTCTGCCTCGGATGAGTCCTCGATAAATGCGCGCACCGACACCGGTTCGCCGAATCTGATGTGGATGTCGCCGTAACGCTGCCGCATCGACCTGACCGCCTTGAACAACCAACCGATAGACTCTTTTTCCTTCTCGCCACCCTGGGCTTCGCGGGCGTAATCGGGGACATCCTGGATCTGGTCATAAGCGATGCTGATCGGTATCAGAAGCACGTCGTCGGCTTTGCCCCGCCGCTGGGCGTCGACGACATAGTTGAGCATCCCCAGTTTCGGGGGGAGAAGGCGTCCCGATCTGGATCGGCCACCTTCGAGATACCACTCGAGGTTGAATCGCTTCTCGATCAGGTAGTCGAGATAGTTCTGCAGTACGGCCTTGTACAAGAGGTTGTCTCGAAAAGACCGGCGGATGAAGAAGACTCCGGTTCGACGCACGAGGGGCCCGATCGGAAAGAAGTTGAGGTTGATACCCCCGGCGGTGTGATTGGGAGGCAGGTCGTTTTCCCAGAGCATGAACTGAAGGCTGAGCCGGTCCATGTTGGACCGGTGGGACGGAAGGAACACCACCGGGTGGATCTGGCCATATTCGGCAAGACGTTGCACTTGCTCCGGTTGGTATTCGATCTCGCCGTAGCCCTGTCGGTACAGCTTGTGGATCGCGTTCGCCACGAGGTCGATGACCAGAGGGCTGTGAGTAGCGGCGATCTCGTTGAGATATCGCGCTGCCTTGCCTTCAGCCGCCATCGCGGTGATTCCTGTTTCGGCGGCAATCCTTTGCACATCCTCCTGGAAGGAACGCCTCGAGAAAATCGCTTCGGGGACAAACCTCGGAGTCTTGTAGCGGTTACCCCTGATCTGTCGTTCCTTCGCATCGAGCGCCCGCCACGCTCTCCGGGTCACGAAAGAGGAGATGCTGTCGAGTGTGTTGCTGGCCGCGTGGGCCGAGGCCATCTCGTGGACCGGTGCGCCGGCCCCGACTATGTGGGCCACCCGGTCCTTGCGGAAGTTGCGAATGAGATGGGGCCGGATGCCGCGGGGATCACGGGGATCACCGAATCTGAGTATCAAATCCGACCACCGGACCGTTCGCTTCCCCGACCTCTCCGGCGGCATCCAGAGGATCCGGACCGGAATCATGAAGGAATCGGACTCGGTGGTGAGTATCCCGTCGAGGGTGGCGATATCGCCCCCCTTGCCCCTCCGAGAAGACCTGATTCGGACCGTTCGGGGTTGTCGACCTAGAGACCGGGCCAACCAGTCGACGAGGATGCCTTCCTCGTAGTCGGTAGCGACGTCCAACAGGTAGACGGTCCTTGCATCGGCCGGACCTGTGATGTCCTGTTCGACCGGAATGGGTTTTCTCGCCACGATTCACACTCTATTGGATGGCACAATGCTCGTCGTGAAAGTAGTCCTCCAGAGGGTCAGTCGTGCGGCAGTCACAGTGGCCAGAAAGGAGGTCGGGTCGATCGGGCCGGGCCTGTGCCTCCTGGTAGGGGTCGGGCCGGACGACACCGGAGCAGACATTGCCGTTGCCGTAGACAAGATCGCAGGTCTGCGGGTCTTTCCTGACACGTCGGGGCAAATGAATCGGTCTGTCGTCGATACCGGAGGTGGAGTTCTCGTGATAAGTCAATTCACACTCTTCGCCGATGTCTCGAGGGGGCGGCGACCTTCGTTCTCCGATGCAGGCCCTCCGGAGACAGCGCGAGAGCTAATCGATGAGATGGTCGGGGGGTTGCGCGATCGGGGAATCGAAGTTGCAACAGGGCGATTCGGCGCAAAGATGGAAGTCGAACTGGTCAACGACGGGCCGGTGACTCTTATGTTAGAGATCAGGAACGGGAAGGTTCTTTGAGTCGGTCCCGCGCATCGAGCAGGTGTTTGGGGGCGACGATCACTCCGACAGCAATTGCAAGGTAGGGGATAAGAGCGACATTCTCGATTCCCCAGCCGTTCGGCCACTGGCGGGCGGCCCACGGCAGCGCGATGGCGATCATCACGACGATGGCGATCAACGAGGCAATACCCGTCGATTTGGTGACCAACGCACCGACAGCGATCGTCGCCACGACTACGACGAATCCCGCCGGCCAGAGGGCCAGCAAGACGCCTCCCGTGATGGCCAGGCCTTTGCCTCCGGCAAATCGATACCAGACATTGAAGACATTGCCAGCGATCCCGGAGACACCTGCGACGACAGAACCAGCGTCGCCCGCTATCAACCCCCCGAGGGCCACGCACGCCACCCCTTTGAGGAATTCGACGATGAAGATCGGTGCGGCCAATCGAATGCCACCGAGCCTTCTGGCATTGTTCGTCCCCGGGTTTCCGGAGCCCCCCTGGCGCAGATCGATGTGACGCAAGCGGGCGATTGCGTTGGCGGTGGGAAGTGATCCGATCAAATAGCCGACGAGTGCGGTGAGGAGAAGCGTCACTGGCTCAAATAGGACTGGCCTGCCGTGCAGAACTGGAAAAAGTCGCAACCCTGGCATTGCTGCGAAGGAGTCGGATCGAAGACCTGCTGTACGATTCCTTCACCCAATTCGTTCAGATGCTCCCGCGCAGCGCCGAGCCACGACAGGTCGACTCTGGATGACTCCTCGGTGAGGCCGTCGCCGAGGTAAGCGAATGTCACGGTCACCGACTTCGATGGGGTCAGCCCGAAGTCGATATCCGAACAAGCTACCGCGTATGCCTCGAGCTGAACCATGCGCGCCGGGTTTTTACCGGGTCGGCCGCTCTTGAAATCCACGATCTCCCAGACCCCGTCGTCGTCGTAGATGGCGTCGATTCGCCCTCGTACCTTCAGTTGATCACTCAATGCGAGTGTGAAGGGTGCCTCGACGCGTGCTGCCGGAATGGATGCGAATCGGGATGTCTCAAATGTCCGAAACGCACCCGGGCGGTAGTCGGAGTCGGGGACATCGTAGATTTCGCGGGAGAGCTCCTCGAAAGGAATCGCTCCTTTCTGGTGGAGTTCGATCCGACGGTGGACCTCGGTGCCGGCCACTGCCGCCTGGTTGCGCTGCCGTGGGAGCCGGTCGACCTCGGACCAGAAATACTGTTTCGGGCACCCGGCGTATGTGACCAAACCGGTGACCGAGACGGTTGTGGTATCGAGGCCCTCCTCGAGCTTCAAGTCGTCGGGCAGTTCGAACAATCGCTCCGTCCACGAGGTTTCACTCATCGCCACTGCAGACTCCAGATCGAGTTCGCGAGCGAGGGATGTGACGTAGTCGGGGTCAGTGATGGCCTTTCGCAGCGATGAGCGCCAGCCATCCGGAAAAAGCGGATCAGGCTCACCCTCCGGCTGGGGGCGACGCAACAACTCGGGCCGGTCGGGCAGTTCGTCCTTTCCGGCATCATGACTGTTGGGGTGAGAATCAATCAGACTGAACAGCGGTGATGGCTCCTTGGGATTGACCGTTGTCTCCGGATGGCCGTACCAGTATGCCCCTGACACCAAGAGGCGCGACCTCGCCCGGGTCGCAGCGACGTAGGCAACCCGCCATTCCTGGTTGAGGTTCAGTTGCTGGAAGAAGGCGAGCCGCTCCTTTTCGTTCTCGGGCATCGCCTCGAACATCGAGTCGACCCGGTATTCAATTGGAAGGACGCTGGGCTTCTTTGGGTCGGGGTGCATACGAGACCCGGCCGGGAAGTTCCCCTCGGTGAGTGCGGGAATGGCGACCACGTCCCATTCGAGCCCCTTAGCGCGGTGTACGGTCACCAGGGTCACCGCATCTTCTCCGCTGAGACGGGCGGCGTCGAGCTCTTCGGCCGGCTCCTGCTCCATTGCGTCGAGATAGTCGAGGAACACGGTGAGCGAGGACCTGCCCCGCAACGGGCTCCAATCCTCGGCGAGGTCGAGAAAACGATAGATATTGAGCCGTGCGGTGAGGCGGGCCACTTCGGGGAGGGCCTCGATATCGGGCCAGGCGCGGGTTCGGTCGAGAATCAAGCGGGCGACCTCCACCAACGAGGCACCCTGTGTTTCCTTGACCAGGTCGAGATACGTCTGGATGAAATGCTGATACCCGAGCCGGGCGTCGTCACGAAGGCCTTCGACACCGTCGAGGGCTTCAATACCTTCCAGAAAGGTGATTTGGGGTAGAACGTCTTCGGGGGAATTCGAGTTGGCCGCGATCCACCGGGTAATAGGCGCCAGATCGGCCAGGCCGAGCCGGTATCGGCTACCGGTGAGAATTTGAAGCGCAGAGGCCGCATCTCCGGATCGGTCGAGAAGTGTCATCCACGCCTTGATCTCAGCGATCTCGGGGATGGACAGCAGCCCGCCGAGGTTGGCCACTTCGATGGGGATCTCGTGGTCGGAGAAGGCTTCGACAATCATGGCGAAGTCTTTGTTCTTGCGGAACAACACCGACATTTCGGACCAGGGGGTTCCGGCGTCGTGGATTTCTTCGAATCGGCGTGCCAGCCACTCCGCCTCGATCATGGCATCGCCAGCCCACCGGGTCTCGATCAAGCCATCGTCCCGGTCGGGGCTGCGAAGAGCCGAGGCAGCCGGGTTGGCCTGATGTCGGATTTCATTGGCCACATCCAGGATCGCCTGCCCGGATCGATAGTTATCGGTGAGCTCCCTGAGAAAAGGCGGCGAGCCGTCCGGGCGTGTGAAGTGTTCGGGGAACTTTTCGAAGTTCTCAGCCGACGCCCCCCGCCATTCGTAGATCGTCTGATCGACATCGCCAACCGCGATGACCGGGAATCCTTGGCCAAACAATGTGGTGAGGAGCAGTCGCTGGGCCGGGTTGGTGTCCTGGTATTCGTCGAGGACCACCACCCGGTAGCGGTCCCGGATGGCGGCAGCGATGCTCGCATCGGCAGCGACGAGTCGGGTCGACAGGGAAATCAAATCGGCATAGTCAACGACACTCAGCGCCTTCTTGCTTTCCTGGTATTGCTGCAACGTCTCGAGCATCTCAACCCTCTCCGGCCATGGGTCATCGTCGGGGTGGTCGCTATTGAGGAGATCGGCTGGCTCGAGCAGGTGGTCGCCTAGTCGGTCGCCCAGTTGCTTGATCTGGTCGAGACGCCCGGACCAGGTGATGTCGATGCGTTCGTATTGGGTGTTCAAGAACGTCTCGCTGAGGAGCTGCCGAGAAAATGTCGGCGTAATCACCTCGGGCCTCTGATCCAGACCGGCAAGGAGGCCGAATTCGCTGAGGATCTGGGCGGCGAAACCGTGGTAAGTGTGAACTTCGACCTCTCGCCCCGGATCCACCCCCACCCCGAGAAAATTCCGCACCCGGTCGGCCAGTTCTGACGCCGCCTTGTTCGTGAAAGTCATCCCGAGCACGTGTTCCGGCTCGATTCCGTGGTTGGCGATCAGGTTGGAAATGGCCATGGCCACTGTCGTCGTCTTGCCGGTTCCGGCTCCCGCGGAAACCCGAATGGAGTCGAGTCCGAGGTCGAGAATTGCTTGCTGCTCAGAAGTTGGGATCAGTCCGTTCATGCCACAAATGCCCCTTTTCCCTCGGGCCAAGCAGGACAGGATGATTTGAAAGCGCAGCGATTGCACAGCACGGAAACTCTCGGCTCCCATACCTCGGAACTGATGGCGGTGGTGATCTCCCGCATCTTCTCCTCGATCATGGGGAGATTGGCGAGATCCAGACGCCTCGTCGTCAGACTGACGGCATCGGTGGCCGGATACCAGAGTTCGGCAGCGACCACCGGGACCCTGTCGTCCAATGCGTTCACAGCCAGCGCGTAGAACCCGAGCTGTATCGACTCATTGGCATCTTTTATCGCGATGGGCTTGCCCCCCGTTTTGTAGTCAACGATGCGATAGCCAGCCTCGGTCAATTCGAGGCGGTCGATCACTCCTCTCCACAGGACGCCGTCGACTTCGAGCGTGACGTTCTTCTCCAATTCGACCGCGGGCCCGCTGTCCGATGGCCACCTTTCGTACAGGTTCGCCACTTTGCGCCCGGCGCTGGCCAGCCATGCCTTGTTGAGTGCGGGAGTGCCAAAGTCGACGGATTCCCATGCCTCCCGGAGATAGCCAAGTGCCACTTCCACATCGGCGTGAACCTTCCCCGTGCCCACGACATCCTTTTCTGCGCGTTCCAGGGCGGCATGGATCAGCGTGCCCGAAGTGGCGTATACAGACGTCGGGTCGCCGATTCGCAATCTCCGCTCGATTGCATATACGCGGGGGCATCGCGCGTAGCTATCTGCCTGGCTGGGGGACATCGATGGCGCCTTGTCGAGGATCGGGCGATCAGGGCCTTTCTCCGGAATGCCGGCAAACCTTCCTGCGTTCCAGGTTGACACCGGCGATTTCGCAAGAGTGGCCACCGCCGCCAGTCGGGTGGCAGGGGCAGCGCCGGGGTCGGCCGCGTCCCTGCGAAGACGGGTTTCGGCCTCTCCGGTCGTTATGGGTGCCAGCTCGATCGATGCGGGTCGGCCGATTTCTGATAGAGATGCCTTACCCGAGGCGGCGAAGAGAAAACGCGAAGGTCGTTGCTCGCCCTGGTCGATGCCGGCGTCTGTCGCCGTCCAGACCACTCTTCGTGAAGCTCGTGTCATCGCGGTGTACGCCAACCTCATCTCTTCCTGGACCTGGAACTGCGAAACAGCCGAGGGATCGGTAGTGCGTTCAGGCGAGAGCATTTCGGGCCGGAGCATCCGTCGGCTTCGGCGCAGGTCGGGAAAGACGCCCTCCACGGCGTTTGCGATGAAAACCTCTTTGAACTCGAGGCCCTTGGCTTGATGCAAAGTAGTAAGGACAACAGCTGACTCGCGCCCGCGATGACTGAGCAAAGGGGTGGCTTCGAATGCCTCGTCTTCGGCCAATTGAAAGAAGCGTTGCAAAGTCACGGTCGGATCGCGGTCAGCCTGACGGTCGAGGACTTGAGCGAAGGAAGCGAAGGCCGATCTCCATTCCCGGCGTTCCGGGTTGTCCACGAACCTGCTGAATCGAGGTGAAGAAGTCCACAGTCTCCAGAACCCGTCGGAAGCTGTAGTCACGGTCGCCCAATCGAACTCCTCGAGAAGCGGGGCGAGATCGGAGACAGTGTCGGTTTGGTCGAATGCGCCGATCCAGCTCCCCGCCCGATTTCGGGCGCCGGTGATGGTGCGAAGCTCGCCGAGTGTCATTCCGACAAGGGGGCCGAGAAGAAGTCGGCGAGCGGCCTGATCGATCTCCGCATGATCGGGTTGATCCCCGCCCCGTTGTGACGTGGCGAGGACTACCAGGTCTGAGATCAGCTTGACGGCGGGATGGTCGACGAGACGGCGGTCGGGCCTGTTGTGGGGGATCTGGCGACGGTCGAGGGATCGACTGATCTCGTTGAGCATCTCTCGCTTGGAGCGGACCAGAATTGCCATGTCGCCCGGTTTGTTTCCTTCAATGTGTATCGACCGCTCGATCTGGGATGCGATCCATTCGGCTTCGGCGGTCTCCTGGTCGAATATGTAGGTTTCGACGCGTCCGGGGTGCGGTGCGGGGTGCACCGGCCCCGCCCCGCCCGGTAGATCGCCCTCACTGACCACCCTCAGCGCCGAATTCATGATCTCCTCCGGTACCCGGAAGCTCCTGTCGAGGACGATTCGTCGCACCTGTTCGTGGCGCTTCTGGAAATCGTCGATATTTCGCAACTCGGCGCCGCGGAACGAGTAGATCGACTGGTAGGGGTCGCCGCTCACCGTGAGATTGCCATGGGGGGTGGATAAAAGGTGGGCCATCTCGGCTTGTGCAGGAGAGGTGTCCTGGTACTCGTCCACCAGAACGTATCGGTAGTCAGGGACGATGTCGTGCCCCGACTCTCGACGGAGGATGTCGACCGCCCCGACCAGCAATGCGCCGTAGTCAATCCGCCCGGTGGCCTCGAGTTTTTCGAGATACCGTCTGTAGAAACCCGGGATGCCTTGCCAGTCGGCGCGATTGGCGGCACGTGCCTCGAGTTCGTCAGGCCCGAGGAGGCGCTCGGCACAACGCATCAGGAAGTCGGCCACCTCTTCGGCGAACCCCCTTGTTCCCAGGATTCCCCGGTAGGTGAGCGGCCAATTGGCCGGATCGTCTGACTTGAGGAGATCTCTGACCAGACCCACCTGTTCTGGAGTGGTCAGAGGCTGTGGCGTGGAACCCGACCGCGACGTTTCGAGGATACGCAAGGCGAGGGAGTGGAATGTGGTCGCCTCTACCGGGATCGTTGATCCGCCAAGGGCCGATTCGATTCGGTCACCGATCTCGCGGGCGGCCCTTCTGGAGAAGGTGAGCACGAGGACCTGATCCCTGGTTGCCCGCCCCGTCTCCACAATCGAGACAACCCGTCGGACAAGGAACTCAGTCTTGCCGGTCCCGGGGCCTGCGACCACCAACTGGTAGCCGTCCGGTTGTGTCAGCTCCTCGTCCCATTGGTCGGGTTCGAGACGCCGTTCCTCAATCATCGCAACGATCGTAGATATCAAGCGGCGACGGGGAGTGCAGTTTCGACGGGGAGTGCAGTTTCGGTGTCGACCAACTCGGCGTTGATTCCCAACATCGCCAGATAGGCAACCGGGTCGGCGAATACGGATTCGGTTGTTATTTCTCTCATAACCAGAAACCTTACGACCGGGGTGTGACAGAAAAGCTCGGCGGGACCCGAGATGGGTTAGATTCAGTGGTAGCGCTGCGCTTCCTGGTTAGGGGCGGGGCGAAGAAACACTTATGGAGGCCAGGGCAATGCCCAGCACGCACGAATTTGACTCGCCGATGTATCACGAGGCGGTCAATCAGTTCACCAATGTTGCCAATCTCATGGGATTGGACGAGAACATCGCCGACCGGCTCAAGGTTCCCCAGAAGTCGACGATTGTCGCGTTTCCATTCCGCCACGACAACTACACCGAAGTGGAGACGATCTTCGGATACCGGGTGCAGCACCTGACCACGATGGGCCCAACCAAAGGCGGAATACGTTTCGCTCCCGATGTCGATCTCGGCGAGGTGGCAGCTCTCGCAATGTGGATGACGTGGAAGTGCTCCATCGTCGGAGTTCCATTCGGGGGGGCCAAGGGCGGTGTTCGGATCAACCCGATGGAGTTGTCTCGCGCCGAGCTGCAGCGGGTGACCCGTCGTTTCACGATGGAGATCATCAACGTCATCGGGCCCGAGACCGACATACCCGCCCCCGACCTGGGGACCAACGAACAGGTGATGGCCTGGCTGATGGACACCTACTCGCAACACGTCGGCCATGCCGTTCCTGCAGTCGTCACCGGAAAGCCGCCGGCCCTTGGTGGGAGCGTGGCACGTCGTGAAGCTACCGGCCGTGGCCTGATGTTCCTGGTCCCGCAGGCCGCCGCGGTGCGTGGGATCGATCCGAACGGCGTTTCGGTGGCCATTCACGGGTTTGGCAATGTGGGCCGTTATGCCGCGGTGGCGGCTGACCAAATGGGGGCCAGGGTCGTTGCGGTCTCAGACATCTCGGGTGGGATATACAACCCTGACGGCATCAATGTCTCCGCAGCAGAGAAGTGGGTCGACGAGAACCGGTTTCTCGAGGGGTTTCCCGATGCCGACCACATCGAGGATGCCGAGGTATTCGAGCTTCCGGTGAATGTTCTCGTACCCGCGGCGATCCAGGGTGTCCTCACCGGCAAGAACGCGGGAAATGTCAAGGCGGAGATCGTCATCGAGGGCGCCAACAACCCGACCACTCTGGAGGCGGACGCCATATTGAGGGAAAATGAAGTGTTC
>DATDCF010000188.1:0-4404 GCA_036524475.1 Acidimicrobiia bacterium
AACCATTCGATCATCGATCGAGGCACGGCGGAACCACCACAGAGAAACGCCCGGATAGACGAGAGATCGGTCTCCGGATACGCCTGCAGGTAGAGCTTGATGCCCAGCCATACGGTTGGCACGCCAGCCGAGAACGTGACCTTCTCGTTCGCCAGCAGCGGTACCAACACATCGGGTGCCATCCCGGGTCCCGGGTAGGTGAGTTTGGCACCTTTCGTCACCGCCATGTATGGATAACCCCAGGCGGCAGCGTGGAACATTGGGACTACAGGGAGCACGTTGTCCGTAGCGAGAATGTCGAAATTGGCCAGATTGGAGATAGTGTGGAGATAGGTCGATCGTTGTGTGTAGGCGACGCCTTTGGGGTTGCCAGTTGTGCCCGATGTGTAGCAAAACATCATCGGAGATCTCTCGTCGAGCATCGGCCAGGCACCGTGCTCGACCTCGTCTGCGATCAGGTCTTCGTAAGCGATCGATAGAGGGAGGCGGTCGTCGGCAGTGTCTCCCATCACGATAAAGTGTTCCACGGTCTCCAACTGGTCGACAATGGGCGCCAACAAGCCCACCAGATCGGGATCAACGAATATGGCCCGGTCCCCGGCGTGGTTGATGATGTACACGAGTTGTTCGGGGTGGAGTCGGATGTTCAGTGTGTGGCAAACCCGTCCGGAGTTGGCGGTTGCCCAATAGAGCTCGTGGTGGCGCCGGTTGTTCCAGGCAAAGGTCCCCACCGGCTCGCCGACTCCGATGCCGAGGCGATCCAGGGCTGAGGCGAGGCGACGGAGTCGACCGTCGGTTTCGCCATACGTCGACCTGACGACGGATAGGTCATGCTCGACGGAAACTATCTCCTGGTCAGGGAAGAGCCATACCGCCCGATCGTAGAGGGTGGAAAGGAGGAGAGGGAAGTCTTGCATGTGTGGCATCAGGCACCTTCGAGCAATTTGGTTTTCTGAGCGGCGAATTCCTCGTCGCTGAGCTTTCCCTCGTCGTGAAGCCGGGAAAGTGTGTCCAGCTGTTCGGCCACCGTCTTGGTTGGCCCTATACCGGACATGCCGGCAACATTCTGCATGGTCATCCGTTTCTCCCGCTCCGCATAAATCAAGGACTGCACCTCTTCGGGCTTGGGGATGTCCTTGTAGTGGCTTTGTCCGTGGGTCCCTGCCGACTCGATCAACAGGTCACCGGTGCCGAAGATCCGCTCGAAGAAGCTCTGCTTGAAAGACACATCATTGATCACTTCGTGCGGAATTTCCTTGCCGTGTTTCGACACCAGCCCGGCACGATAAATCACCCGTTCGTTGGTAATCACGTGGTTGGTGGTGAACCATCGGGTCAGGCCGCGGATCGTCAACAAGAGCCCGACGACGGCCAGACCGAGCGCGATCCAACCGTTCCAACCGCTGGCAAGGACCAGGCCAACCAGCACCAGGACCAGGACCAGTAATGCCCCTTCCCGGAGGATCCCGGACCAGTGCGGCCTGAACTCTGAGACAATCACCTCATCGGCGCTGAGCAGTTTCTGTGGATATGCCATGGATCGAAGAGTACCTACCATTTGCCATCCGCACCGAAAGAACCCCTAATGACACTCCATGACCTGAGAGAATCAGCGCAACGCCGGGACACGCTAACCAAACTCCGCCTAGAGCGTCTGGTCCCACGATTGATGCGTGACGCCGGCATTGACTGCTGGATTCTGGTTTCCCGTGAATACGCCGAAGACCCGGTAGCACAATCGATGCTGCCGGCAACATGGATGTCGTCGCGGCGTCGGACAATCCTGCTGTTTCTCTCTGAGGAGGCAGGACGCGAGCGATCCGCCATCACCCGCTACGAAGTAGACGGGCTTTTCCCCGCTGGTTGGGATCCCGAATCGGACGCTGGCCAGTGGGAGGCACTGAGAGATAAGGTCTCCTTGGCCGACCCTGAAGCAATCGCCGTCAGCACCTCGGAGTCTTTCGCACATGCCGACGGGCTGACCCAAACCGAGTTCGGCCAGCTAGTCGATGCCCTCGGGCCGGATCTCTCTGACCGGGTTGTCTCCGGCGAAGCGCTCGCAATTGGTTGGCTCCAGACCCGGATACCCGAGGAGAAGGCTGTTTACGAAGAGGCGTGCGGACAGGCCCACCAGATCCTGCGCCGGGCGCTGTCACCGGAGGCGGTCAAACCTGGTGAGACCACCACGAAGGACCTGGAATGGTGGCTCCGTGAGCGGGTGCAGGCACTCGGTTGCACAGTTTGGTTCCACCCGTCGGTTTCGATTCAACGTCGTGGGGCGGACCTAAGGGGATCATTCGCCTCGGCAACACGAGATGTTGCCATCGATCATGGTGATCTGGTCCATATCGACTTCGGGATCATTTGGGACCATCTCTGCACGGACCAGCAGCAACACGGGTACGTCCTGCTACCCGGCGAGACCGCCGTGCCCGAAGGTCTTGGCCGCGCCATGCAAAAGGCCAATCAGCTACAGGACATCCTCACCAGCAATTTCCGAGCTGGTTTGAACGGCAACGAAGTGCTGGCGGCAGCCAGGGAGGAAGCGTTGGGCGCCGGGCTCCGGCCCACCATCTACACCCATCCGATTGGATACCACGGCCACGGAGCCGGTGCCACCATTGGCCTCTGGGATCAACAGGACGGAGTCCCCGGGTCCGGGGACGTTGCGCTCTTTGAGCCATCGGCGTGGTCAATCGAATTGATGAACCGGACCACCGCACCGGAATGGGACAACCAGGAAATTGGCGTCATGCTGGAAGAGGACGCCTGGTTCGAGAACGGAACCGTGGAGTTTCTCGATGGGAGGCAGACCACCATCTGGCAAATCTAGGTCCAGACGCGAGAAGGTCCCGAGGGAGCTTTGACCGAAGTCTCTACCCTCTCGGGACTCTCGTCCGCTCGGCGCCAGGCCGGGGACCCAGCTCCGATTGGTAGCTGTCGACCGAAGTCGGCAGCCCGTGTGATCCGAAGACCACACTGTCTGTGCGACCCGAAGGCCCCACTCTCGATCCGAAGACCGAGGGTCGATGAACCCGAAGGTTCATCGTTGGAAGATCCGAAGATCCTCCGGCGAATCCGAAGATCCACCTTGGTCTCACTCCCGTTCGACGATCCCGAAGGATCCCCGCCCGGTTCTGAGCCCGGCCCTGAGCGTCCGGTTTCCCTTCTGCTCCGAGTACCGTTCCTGCGATTCGCCGGTCCGGCTTTCACCTTCTCGGCCCTCGCTGGTCCGGTGCCTCCGGGTCTCCCCATCGGCGTGACCGGAAAAGTAGACCGCCCCCGAAGCGTAGGCAAATCGAGAGCCTGATTGATTTTCGCGAACCCTTCTTTGGATTTCGCGAACCTCGAATCGGCAAGCATGTGACCGGGAAGGGGTGTCAGAACGCGAGAAACCCCGAAGGAGCGACGACCGAAGTCGCTGCCCTCTCGGGGTTCTCTAACCACCTCACCAGGAAAGCGGGCCCCTGGATGGGGCGGCCCGGAGGGGCCGAAGCCTCTCCTATCCAGAACAACCGAAGTTCTTCCTTCCCCGATCTGGAGTCTCCCCCATTTCGGTACCGGGAAGGTAAATGAAGCGATACCGTCAGTCAACACGATCCCGTGATAACTTTTCGCGAACTCAAGATTTCCGCAAGACTCCGCGAATCTGTACCTGGCCCTCCTTAGTATCGGAGAAATGGTCCCGCTCAGAACAGAAACGATTGTCGAAGTACCGCAGCCCACCGGGCTGGCGACTCTCTCGCCGAGCCGTGCCGGCGATTTCAAAACCTGTCCCCAGCTATTCAAGTTCCGCGCTATCGACAGGCTCCCCGAACCAACCACGGTCTATCAGGCACGAGGCACCACAGCGCATCTCGCGCTGGAACGCTTCTACGACCTCCCGGCAACAGAACGCGATCCGGACACTCTCTTTGACCTCTTCCGCCAGGCCTGGACCGAGCTCCGCAGAGAAGACGAATACAAGGAGCTTTTCGATAACGCCGAGGACGAGTCCGCCTGGGGTGTCGAATCAATGAAACTGCTCGCCAACTACTTTTCCATCGAGGACCCTCGCCAGGTCGAGCCCTATGACCGCGAGATGGACATGACGGAAGATCTCGACGGAATAGTCATCCGGGGGATCCTCGACCGCATCGATCGAGATGAGGATGGGAAGTTGGTGATCACGGACTACAAGACGGGAAAGGCCCCACCAGAGCGGTATGCGCTACCGGCTTTCTTCGCCCTCAAAATCTACGCCCTGTTGATCCGGAATCGGACAGGCGAGACGCCAAAGGAGGTGAGGCTTCTCTACCTCAATGGACCCACGCTGTATCGGCTCCCGATCGATGACAAGCAACTCGACGGGATCGACAACCAGCTTCGTGCGCTGTGGGCCGCAATCGAAAGGGCGATGAAAAT
>DATDCF010000189.1:0-11756 GCA_036524475.1 Acidimicrobiia bacterium
GTGACCGTGCCGTCACTGCCACGGGGAAAGCACCAGAGGCCAAAGGAAGCGCGTCCCCCTGCTCAAAAGAAGTCGAAACCGGTCGACGCCAAGCCGGGAAACCAACCGGTGCAAACCGTCGATCTAACCGGGGGTAAATACCAGTTGCCCCCGCTGAGTCTTCTCGGTGGCGGCGGCGGCGGCGAGCTCAATAAGCGGTCACTCGAAGACATGGCCCGTCAACTCGAAGAAACACTCATCCAGCATGGTGTCGATGCCACCCTCACCAAGATCGTCCCGGGGCCCACCGTTACCCGATACGAAATCGAACTCGCACCAGGCGTCAAGGTGAATCGGGTTTCGAACCTGTCACACGACATCGCCTATGCGCTGGCAACCCCGGACGTCCGGCTTCTCGTTCCCATCCCGGGCAAGTCCGCAATCGGAGTCGAGGTTCCCAACCGCAACCGTCGTCTCGTCTCGCTCGGCGACATCTTGCGGGCGGCGCCCGATGCCACCAAGACCCATCCGCTGACAGTGGGTTTGGGCATGGACATCTCAGGCGACTCCAAGCTGCTCAACCTCTCAGAACTGCCCCACGTATTAATCGCAGGCGCTACCGGCGCCGGGAAGTCGTCGTGTATCAACTCGATCGTCACCTCCCTACTCATGCGGACCCACCCCGACGATGTCCGTCTGATCATGGTCGACCCCAAGCGGGTCGAACTCGGCCAGTACAACGGGGTGCCGCACCTCCTGACCAGGGTCATCACCAACCCTAAGAAGGCCAATGAGGCCCTCAAGTGGGCCGTCGCCGAAATGGACCGTCGCTACGACCTTCTCGCAGATGCCAAGGTGAGAGACATCGAGGGCTACCGGGAGAAGCTCGATGCCAACGGTCTCGACCCGGAAGGGTTCGACCGATTCCCTTACATCGTGATCGTCATCGACGAGTTGAACGACCTGATGATGGTGGCGGGTAGAGAGGTCGAAGATTCGATTGTTCGCATCGCGCAGATGGCCCGCGCTGTCGGCATTCACCTGGTCATCGCCACTCAGCGGCCGTCGGTCAACGTGATCACGGGTGTAATCAAGGCCAACGTCCCGAGCCGTCTTGCTTTTAGTGTTGCTTCTCAGACCGACTCCCGGGTGATCATCGATGGAAGCGGTGCTGAGAAACTGGTCGGCATGGGAGACATGCTGGTGGTCACCGCCAAGGAGCCGCGTGCCCAACGCATCCAGGGCTCATGGGTGAGGGAGTCTGAAGTCCATGCCGTGGTCGACTGGGTGAAATCCCAGCGCGAGGCAGAGTATAAGGACAAAGAAGTTCTCGAGGCGGCCACTGCCGCCGCCGCCGTACGGGCCGAGGAAGAGGACGACGAGGACGCCGTGTTGGTCAGGCAGGCCATGGAGTTGGTTGTTCGTTCCCAGTTGGGCTCCACTTCGATGTTGCAACGCAAACTCCGGATCGGATTTGCCCGTGCCGGCAGAGTTATGGACATTCTCGAAATTCGTGGCGTCGTCGGCCCATCCGAGGGCAGCAAAGCCCGCGAGGTGCTGATCACCGTCGACGAGCTCGAAGACATGCTGGTCGCTGAGTCGACATCGGTTTGATTCGAGGTTGCCCGATTGCGGCATCCAGATAAGCTCATAAACGCATGAGAACTCTGATTTCCCCTGACGGGACGGTTAATGACCGACTTCCGCTGACGCTGGGCCAGATGAAGGATCTCTACGCCGATATGGTCGAGGCGCGGGCCTACGACCGGAAGTCGATCGCCATGCAGAAACAGGGCCGTCTTGCCACTTACGCGCCCTTTGAAGGCCAGGAGGCCGCACAGATCGGTGCCGCCGCTGCGCTCAATCCGGATGATTGGGTTGCAGGGACGTATCGGGATGCGGCTCTGATGTGGAGGTCGGGCTACTCATGGCGGAATCTCGTCGCCGGTCGGACCGGTGACGAACGGGGAGGCCACCCACCGGAAGGTGTCAACGTCCTTCCCCCCTCGATCACTGTTGGTGGTCACATGATCCACGCAGTGGGGCTCTCCTGGGCGGAGATGCTGAACCGCACCGGACGCATTGCCCTGACATCGTTTGGCGACGGCGCCACTTCAGAGGGCGATTTCCATGAGGCGATGAACATTGCCGCCGTCTTCCAGACCCCGACTGTATTTCTCTGTCAGAACAACGGATTTGCCATTTCCTATCCACGAGCCGAGCAAACCCGATCCGAGACCATCGCCGGAAAGGCCGCTGCCTATGGAATGCCCGGAGTCGAAGTGGACGGCAACGATGTTGCCGCCGTCTTTGTCACCGTCACTGAGGCTGTCGACCGGGCACGTGCTGGGGGAGGGCCCACCCTCATCGAAGCAGTTACCTATCGGATCGGGCCACACACCACCTCCGACGATCCCGGCCGTTATCGCACCGAAGACAAGACCGAAGAGTGGCGTCGACGTGACCCGTTGCTCCGGGTGCAGAAACTTTTCGAGTCAGCCGGTGAGTGGTCGCCGGAATGGAGTGAAGAAATTGAAAGGCGTTCGGTCGAGAGAATCGAGGAGGCGGTAGCGGAAGCTGAGGCGCTGCCCCAGCCGACCAGGTCGGAGATGTTCCATCGGATGTACGCCGAGATCACCGACCCGCTGCTGGACCAATTGGGAGAGGGCCGCGATGCCTGAGATGAACCTCGCCCAGGCGCTCAACGACGGGTTGGACGCAGCACTCGGTTCCGATGACCGGGTCGTCCTCCTCGGGGAGGACATCGGTCGGACGGGAGGTGTCTTCCGCATCACCGATGGACTGCTGGAAAAGTATGGCGCGGATCGCGTCTACGACACCCCGGTCGCAGAATCGGGCATCGTCGGCGCAGCATTCGGTATGGCAATTGCGGGCATGAGGCCGGTAGTCGAGATGCAATTCATGGGATTTTCATACCCGGCTTATGACCAGGTCATCAATCACGTCGCTCGTATCCGCAATCGCTCGAACGGGAGATTCACGGCACCGATGGTGATCCGGATCCCCTTTGGCGGTGGCATCGGGGCGGCGGAGCATCATTCCGAGTCGTTGGAGGCGATCTATGCCCATATCCCGGGGGTCAAGGTGGTGGTGCCGTCGAGTCCATACGACGCCAAGGGCCTGCTTCTCTCTGCCATCGAAGATCCCGATCCTGTTGTGTTCCTCGAGCCGATCCGGTCATACCGCGCGGTAAAAGAGGACGTGCCGGAGATCTATTTCACCGTCGATATCGGTCCGGTGCGGATCGAACGCGAGGGCACCGACGTAACGCTTATCAGCTGGGGGGCGATGATGAAGGAGACTCGAGCCGCCGCGACCGGTCTCGAGGACGATGGAATCTCCGTTGAAGTCATCGACCTGCACACACTCTCCCCCCTCGACAGTGGTGGGATTGTGCGGTCCGTGGAGAAGACGGGCCGTGCGGTCGTTGTCCACGAGGCTCCCCGCACCGGCGGATTTGGTGGCGAGATCGCAGCTGTGATCCAGGAACGGGCGTTGTATTCACTCCTCGCACCGGTGCAACGGGTGACCGGGCCTGACACCATCTTTCCTTTGAAACGCTCCGAATCGCACTACCTTCCGTCTGTGGAAGGAATCACAACGGCAGCCCGCAAGACCCTGGAGGACTAAGTGGCCAAAGAGTTCCGGTTACCCGATATCGGCGAAGGTCTCGCTGAGGCCGAGATCGTGAGATGGCTGGTTGCTGTGGGAGATGTAGTCAAGGCAGACCAGCCGATCGTCGAGGTGGAGACCGATAAGGCGGTTGTCGAGATCCCGACACCATTCGCCGGCTCGGTGTTGGAACTCGGTGGGGATGAGGGGGACGTGATCGAGGTCGGCAGCATGCTCGTTGTGATCGGCGAAGCTGGCGAGACCCAGCCGGAGCTCGTTGAGCCCCTCGCGCCGGAGACCACGAGATCGTCTTCTGCGGCGCCCATCGTTGGGTCGCTCAGCGAAGAGGCCGAGATGCTCCGACCCCGTGCCGAGGCGGATTTCCCGTCAGGTTCCGGTGTCAAGGCCTTGCCGGTGGTTCGCAAGCTGGCACGAGACAACGGCGTCGACCTCGAAGCGCTGGCTGGCTCCGGGCCCGACGACAGGATCACCCGGGAGGACGTCCAAAGGGTCATCGACTCTCGGGCCGAAGAAACCCGGCCGGCCGAATCGCCTCCCGTGGAAGCTCCGGCGCCATCGGCTCCGCATGAAGACACCCCCGCCCCTGCGACTTCGGTTGACGAGCCACAGAAGATGTCACGTCTCCGTCGCACCATCGCTGACAACATGTCAAAGAGTTGGGCGGAGATTCCCCACGTCACCACATTTGATGATGTCGACGCCACCCGTCTTCTCGAAACGCGGGCCGCCCTATCTCATCGCCACGAGATCAAGCTCCCTCTGGAGGCTCTGGTCGTGAAGGCGGTGTTACCTGCCCTGGACGAGTTCCCGGAGTTCAACGCCACCATCTCGGGTGACGAGCTCATCTATCACACCTCCCGTGACGTCGGGATCGCCGTCGACACCCCTGATGGCCTCCTTGTCGCAGTGATCAGAGATGCTTCCAGCAAATCGGTGCTCGACCTCGCCACCGAGGTGGTCCGTCTGGGCGAGGGTGCCCGCGCCCGCACCCTGACGATGGAAGAGCTCACCGGTCAGACCTTCACAATCTCCAACATCGGCGCCGTCGGCGGAGGGCATGGGACACCGATCGTCCCGTATGGCACCACGGCGATCCTCTCGGTCGGAAGGGCGAAGGAGCGGCCAATCGTCGACAACGGTGATCTTGTGATCGCCCCGGTGATGCCCCTGTCGTTGTCTTATGACCATCGGGTGATCGATGGCGGCACCGGACGCCGATTCATGGCACTGCTGATGGAGAATCTCGAGGAACCGGCCCTTTTCCTCGCTTGAGACCTCTCTACTGATGCCCCACGTTCACGTTCTCACTTACGAGGAGTCGACCGGGCTGGCGCGAAGCGAATATGACGCCGCGATGCGTCGTGCCGGACGGATCTGGAACATCGTGTCGATCCAAAGCCAGCTCCCCGAGGCGATGAGAGATTCGATAAGGCTCTATTCGACGCTGATGTACGGCGAGTCGCCACTGACCCGTTCGCAAAGGGAACTGCTCGCCGCCGTTACCTCACAGATAAACGACTGTTACTACTGAACGGCGTCGCACTTCCACGATCTCCGTGCCGAGATCGCAGATGACGAACTGGTCGATAGGGTGGCAATCGATTGGGAGACGGCGGAACTCGACGACCAAACCCTTGCGATGGTCCGGTTCGCTGAAAAGCTCACTCGTACGCCGTCCGCCATCGGAGCCGACGACATCGAGAATCTCCGGGCCGTGGGTCTCGACGATCGAGGCATCTCCAGTTGTGTCCAGGTGATCTCGTATTTCAACTACATCAACCGGATCGCCGAGGGATTGGGGATCAGCCCCGAAGACTGGATCGATGACACGGGTCGAGTCAAAGGCCGGGAATGACAACTAGCCTCGTCGACCATGAGTGACGAGAAGAAATCCAAAGACGAGTCGAGCGAGGAGAAGTCCGAGCTGCCCGAGATCGAGGAGCAGTCGGTTTCCAAGCAGTACACCGGAAAGTTCGGCAAAGCCAAAGTGGCCTACACCGCCACGGCAGCCACCCAGGTCATCGAACGGGAGGATGACAGGAAAGCCGCCTTCTTCTATGTGGCCTACACCCAGGACGATGTGGACCCTGCCGATCGGCCGATCATCTTCGCCTTCAACGGTGGGCCGGGATCCTCGACGGTGTGGCTCCATCTCGGTCTCTTCGGGCCAAAACGGGTCGAGTTCGACGACGACGGGTTTCCGATCGGGATACCGGGACGTTTGATCGACAATGAATACTCGATCCTCGATGTCGCCGATGTGGTCCATGTCGATGCGGTCGGCACCGGTTTGTCGAGGGGCATGCCCAAAGACAAGGAGAAGGACTACCACCACTTCTCCAAGGACATCAAAGCGTTTTCCGACTTCATCATCTCCTATCTCAACCGCAACGGCCGCTGGGCATCGCCCGTGTTTCTCGCCGGTGAGAGTTACGGGACCACGAGAGGGGCGGCCATCGCGGCCGACCTGTTCGACAAAGGGCTGCAGCTCAACGGGATTCTGCTGATTTCGGTGGCGATGAGCTTCCAGACCATCGCAATGGACGTGGATGCCGGTTTTCTCTTTCACCGTGGCAACGATCTTCCATTCCTCACCCACTTTCCGACGTATGCGGCGACTGCCTGGTATCACGGCGCACTGGCCAGGAAATACCAATCAAAAGACCTCCGCAGCTTTCTCGACGAGGTGGAGGCCTTCGCCCTCGGCCAGTATTGGAGCGCCCTCGCCATGGGTGACCAGCTCGATGATGCCGAGCGGAAGAAGGTGGTTCGGAAGGTGGCTGATTACACCGGCCTGTCACCCGAATATGTCGACCAATACGACATGCGGATTCACATCATGCGCTTCTGTAAGGAGCTCCTCCGCAGCCAGCGGAAGACGGTGGGCCGTCTCGACACCCGATACACCGGTTACGACAGAGTGGCCGACGGGGACAATCTGGAGAGCGACCCGGCTAGCAACCTTGCCATGGGCCCGATGTCATCTGCACTGAATGCCTATGTGCGTTCGGAGTTGGGTTTTGAGACCGACGACTTCTACGAAATCCTCTCCATGGAAGTCAACCAACGCTGGGACTACGAAGAATTCAAGAACCGCTACGTCGACACTTCGGAGAATCTTCGCTCGGTCATGTCACGCTCGCAGCGGATGAAAGTCTTCGTCGCCAATGGCTACTTCGACCTGGCGACGCCACACATGGCGAGCGAATACACCTTCAGCCATATGGGCCTCGACCCGGAGATCAGAAAGAATGTCAGGACGGAGTATTACGAGGCGGGCCACATGATGTATGTCCACAAACCTTCACTGGTGAAACTGGCCGCCGACATGAGAGAGTTCGTCGGCGACAGCCTGTGACGGGTCGAAACCGTGGCGGTGGGGGTCTTCCCCTACGCCGATCGCTCTAGCGGTTGGGTCGAATAGTCGATCGAGCCGGATACTTGTCTGGGCGGTCGTTCGATAGTCCTCGGCCCGGAGTGGAACTCTTTGATGTACTGGATTCCAGGGAAGATTGGGTGTCTTTCGAACTTCGTTCCCCACCTGGTGATCCAGGTGACCTCACCGTTCGGATTGCCCCGAATCGACCGTCCCTCGTTGTGGATGAGGCGATGGTGGAACCCGCACAACGTGATCAGATTCTCGAGGCTGGTCGGCCCGCCGTTGGCCCAGTGAATGATGTGATGGATATGGAGCCATACGGTGCGGCCGCATTGAGGAAACCGGCAGCCCTTGTCCCTCGAGCGGACAATTCTCGCCAACCACGGCGGGATGGTGCGGTCGGTCCGGCCGATTCCGATCACGCCGTCGGCCGGGTCTTCGACGACGAGTTGGATACGGGCATCGCACGCCAGTCTGCGCAGAGTCTCATTGGTAATGCTCGTCCCGGCCGGGATGATGGTCCCGTCCCAGATTGTGGCTTGGGCTTGGTCGCCGATGCCGAGAAGAGTGTTGACGTCGGTGTGGACAAGGAGGGTGGCCCGGTCATTGTCGGCGTCGGCGGCCAATGACTCCGACGCCATCTGCACCAGAGCGTCGGCGAGCCGGGCACCCTGATCGAATACCCCTCCGTCGTACGGGTCGAGGTCGAGCTGTTGCGAGCCTCGGCTGCGTCCTTCTCGTTGACCTGGCGGGCTGTAGCCCTAATCTGAGATGGCGTCATCTCCGGTGCCATCCGGGCCAGATCGGCGTCGGTCTCGGGCGTGGCAATCTCAACGAGAGCCCGAAACTGGTCCCATGACAGCAGGCCCTCGTCGAAGGCACGCCGTATTTGGGGCAGCTCCGGTAGTTTCTCGACGACCCTGGCCAGGGAACGGGCCGTGTGCCGACTCATCAGGTACCGGGCACCCAGCCACTCGGAAAGCGAGGGGGAGCCGTCGGTAGCCCAGGCGCCTGCGGTGTCGGCGTCGATGAGACAGTCGACCAAATCGAGGTGTGAGCCGTGGAACCGGCGCATGGAGGAGTCGACCTCAGTTCCGTCGATCGCAGCTTGGTTGGCGGTTTCGACGTCTGATTCCGGCGGGTTGAAATCGGTAAGTTGTGCTAGATTCGACGAATCGGACATATGTTCGAGTATGCCCAATCCGCCCAGTAATGTCAAGGGTATTCTAAAGGAAATCCCGAATATTTCCCTGACTTATCAGTGTCGCTGGCCGACCGGACTTCTTTTGCGAAACGACCGCGACAAACTGGCAACTCCGGGTCCACTATCCGACCCGCTCACGACCATCTAGACGCGAGTGGAGGGATGGGCCGAGACCCATCCCTCCACTCCATTACCGCTTTTTGGTCAGCCTACGGTGCCTTCCGGTCCGGCCGGGGCGGGGAGCGTCGACCCGCCTGGTATGGACTTGCCGACCACACCATTCACCGTCTCCGTCGAGTAGGCGTAGGTGAGGACTGCAATTGCGATGGCATCAGAGTTCACATCCAATGCATGCAACGCCACGTTGTCATACGTGTCACAGGCGGCGTGGTAGCAGGGATCGTATTGAGCCCCTACGGTGCCACCCCAGATTGCTGTCTGCTCTTCGGTCTTGATGCCTTCAGCGCCGGTGAACAATCCACCAGACGGTACCCCGTTGTTGATGAATGCCTGATAGTCGCTTCGTCCACTGAACTCAGCGTCGTCGTAGGGCTCACCAAGGAAGGTGTAGTACGACTCGAACAGGTCCTCGATTGCGATTGAACCATCGGGCACTGGAGCGCTGGCGGTAAATCCGGACTCATCTCCGTCATAGGTCATGAAGATGTAGTTGGGCGAACCAACCATGTCGAAGTTCAGGTACAGGGCGATGTCGCCGAGTTCCTCTTCGCTGAGGCCAGCCACGTATTGTGTCGAGCCAACCAGTCCGATTTCTTCAGCACCCCACCAGGCAAACCTGATGGTGTTGTTGGGCTTGTGGTTACCGAGCTGTTCGGCGGTCTCAAGTAGCGATGCCGATCCGGAACCGTTGTCGTTGATACCGGGTCCTGCAGGTACCGAGTCGAGGTGGGCTCCCGCCATGACGATGTTGTCATCGACACGACCGGGTAGCTCAGCTATGACGTTGTACGACGTGAGGGTGATTCCCTCGACGAAGACCCGCGCTGTTGAGCCAGGAGCGGAGAGGGCCTCACCAGCGGCGAACGAGGCTCCCACGACGGGAATCGCCACGATGTCTTCGCCACCGAGAGTTCCGACGATCAGACCTTCACGCTCGGGCGTGTTGCCCTGGTTGAATATGATCACGGCTTCCGCTCCTGCAGCTTCGGCATTGATCGCCTTGTCTGCAAAGGCACAGGTGCCCCTTTGGATGAGCGCAATGTCGGTGGTTCCGCTGAAGTCGAGACCATCGAAGTCCGTTGCCTCGCAACCGCTGGTGCTGTCCCGAGGTGGAACCAGATTGATATCGACCGGGATGACGTTACCCGTCACATCGCCTTCGCCAGTGCCGGTGAAACCGCCGGTCTCGTAGCTAGCGGCGACCGGAGTCAGCTGCTCCAAAGCGGTCAGCTGGCCGGGGTAGTCGAATGGGACGGCTTCCGCATCCCATCCAGCCGCCAACAACGTGTCAACCACATACGCGACACTCTCGGTATAACCGTCAGTGCCTTCGGCCCTGGTTCCATTGTTCGCATCTGCGATTGCCTGGAAAGCTGCCTGATGCTCGCGAACGCCGTCGACTGTGACGCAGTCGGTCAGCTTTCTGTAAGTGTCGTTGTCGCGTTGATCGCATTCAGCACCTGCTGCGTCCGCCGCGGGAAAAGTCCCGGGGAGAACGGATAGTGCGACGATCAAGGCAATCACGATGGCGATCCGACTCTTCAGATCGCTGGTGACAATTGAGTGCATTGTTCCTCCTGTCATCCACCCGAACGGGAGTATTCGAGTGATACAAAACAGACCCTACCCCATTGCTCCGCGACGTAAACAAGTACGCATAGTGACGGGGCGCCACACCCCGTCGGTGGCTAGATCGAATGTGACTGGACGACGTTGAAGACCTCGGTCATGTCGAGATCTGGATAAGGGTCCGGGGCCATCAAACCGAGGATCCGCTCCTGGGCACGGGCCGACACCAGGACCTTGTTGGACCAACGCCTCGACAGTTCTTCGGGCGGGGTGCGACAGCAACTCGGGTCAGGGCAGGTGGAAGTCATCCGGTTCCCGGTGTCCCGGCCCCGAAACCATTTCGCATCCTTGAACGGAACTCCCAGGGTGACTGCCCGCAACGGATCGGCCCCGGTCTCGATGTGGGTCGTGCAAAAGTACGTCCCGGTGGGAGTGTCCGTGTACTGATGATGGGTGTCGAATCTGTCAGGGGAACGGAACGTGACTCTCGTGCCCCACTTCTGGCAGAGCTTTTGGGTCTCCAATCCTCCGTATTCGTCGCGTCGCATTGGAGCATCGTCGTTTGAATACCCTTTCACGATGGTTCCGGCTTCGCTGCTCACGACGAGATGGGTCGGGATGTCGAGGTGGCGGGTAACGAGATTCGCCATCCTCCACGCCGCCATCTCATACGAGACGTAAAACAGCTCTTTGACATCTTCAGGATTGAGATCGTGGTTCTCCTTGGAAGCGATGAGCCTAGGGATGACTGTGGATTCGGGCACGAGGACGGCGGCAGCGAAGTACGCGGTCTCGACCCTCTGGCGGAGAAACTTCTCCAGGTCGGGGGTCGACTCATGGTGGAGTAGAAACCCGGCGAGGGTTTGTAACACGGCTTTCCGCGCCTGGCGCGTCTTCAGCTCGTTCCTCTGCGCTATGTAGATTCGCTGGTTCTCCAGATCGATCACCGACCTGGCAAATGAGGGCATATCGTCGATCGGGCGGATCTCGAAACCGGCGCTGTCGGCGAGGTCGATCAGATTCCGCGAGCTGAATGGCCCCTCCCTGACGTATCCGCTCGTCGCCAGGGCGCGCGCCGCCTCGTCCTCGATGTCTTCGAGATACCCACCCGCGGCGGCGATCCATCCGGTGACGAGACCGTTGGCCTTCCGGATCTCTTCTCCCGTAGCCGAACCGAGTTCCGATCGCTCCTGAAGCGCTTCGTGGAGCCCGACGATATGGGCCATGACCGTGTCGTCGAGCTTCGCCGAAGGGCGAATTTCGGGTATGTCCATTCTTTCGAAGAGTGAGGAGTCTTGAGCCCGCAGCAGCGCAATTTCGAGATGCTCTCGCCGGGTCGGGGGTGACGGGTCGATGAGGTCTTGCAGGTCTACCGAGAGGGCCGACGCCAGGTCGAGAATCAGTTGCAACCGTGGCTCTTTTTTGCCGTTCTCCAACAAGGAGAGATATGGCCCCGGCTTGCCCACCATGTCTCCGAGTTGGTCGAGCGTCATACCGGATTTGGCTCGAAAGTGCCGGATTCGTCTGCCCAAAACCAGCGGATCGAGGTATGGAGATTCGGCCATAAGGCAATCCTTCCGAAAGATGAGTCGATCTTATCGCAGAATCAGGCTTCTGAGAAACACAATGGCAAAGAACAATAGCTCTTATGAATCAATACCGTGGTTCAGATATCGAACAGCAGATACTCACCCCCAATACGGTCGCTTTTCTCACCGATCTGGAACGGGAGTTTGGTTGGCGTCGGGGTCAGGTCCTGGCGATACGCGAGGGCAGACAATTAGCATTGGC
>DATDCF010000190.1:0-2335 GCA_036524475.1 Acidimicrobiia bacterium
AAGGTGTCTCCCGACTGGAACACGGCCTACTACAACGACTTCGCCCGGTACGGCGGCGATCGGCCGATCGTCGTCTCGTACGCATCGTCACCACCCGCCGAGGTCATCTTCGCTGACGAAGAACTTGAGACAGCACCCACGGGCGTAATCGAGGCCGGTTGCTACCGACAGATCGAGTTTGCAGGTGTCCTCCGCGGGACCGACTACCCGGAAGCGGCGGGCGAACTGGTCGACTTCCTGCTATCGGTGGAATTCCAGGAGACGATCCCGCTGACGTGGTTTGTGTTCCCCGCAAATGTGGAAGCCTCCTTGCCTCAGGAGTTCATCGATTACACGGTAATTCCCGGGTCGCCTGCCCAGATGGAGCCATCTCGCATCGCCGCCAACCGGGAGCGATGGATCCAGCAATGGGTCGCCGTCATGGAGGACGGGTGAGTCGGATTCGGTGGGGATGGGTCCTGGTCGGGGCGATCCCGGCCGTTTTCCTCGGGTACTTTTTTGTCTACCCTTTGGTCCGGATTCTCGGGTTGGGGCTCAGCGAGCTCAACATCGGGGCCACCGGTTTGCAGGCGCGGTTGGTCAAGGTGGGTTGGTTTACGCTCATGCAGGCGGTCCTATCCACGCTGCTGACGTTCATTGCTGCGGCCCCTCTGACCTGGGCGGTCGGTAAGTATCAGTTCAAGGGCAGGAGCCTCGCCCTCTCTCTGGTGACAGTGCCTTTCGTGTTGCCCACCGTGGTGGTTGGAACGGCCTTTGTTGCGCTGGGCTGGCGTGATTCGCTTGGTGCCATCCTCGCCGCCCACGTGTTCTTCAACGTCGCTGTCGTAGTGCGGACGGTGAGCACGCAATGGAGACGGCTCAACCCCGATCTACTCTACGCGGCCGAGACTCTGGGAGCATCTCCGGGGCAGGTTCTCAGAAGGGTCACGTTGCCCCTGCTTCGCCCATCCCTCGCCGCGGCAGCCTCGATCGTCTTTCTGTTCACATTCACGTCGTTCGGGGTCGTGCTGATCCTCGGTGGATTCGACTATGCCACGTTGGAGGTTGAGATCTTTCGACAGGCAATTGTCCTCTTCGACCTTCCGCTGGCCGCGTCCCTCGCCGTATTGCAATTGGTTGGTGTCACCGGTGCCCTCTACTACTACTCCCGATACCAGGAGCGGCATTCTGCCTCCTGGGAGCTAAACGTCGATGGGACTCCGCCAACCCCTCGCGGTCGCACCAGGATCGGCGTGTATTCGGCGGTGATTCTCACCCTCGGCGCCCTCGCGGTCCCGATAGCCGTTCTCGTCGTCAGGTCTATCGGGTCTTACCGGAGTCTGTTCACGGACACCCTGCTGGTGGGTAGTCCTCTAGACGCAATCAGAAACAGCATCGTGTTTGCGGTGCTGGCGACTCTGATCGCCCTGATGATGGGTCTGCTCGCCGCCACCTACGTCAGCAATCGGGAAGGCGGCCTTTCCCGCTGGTTCGACACCGCCCTGATGCTCCCGTTGGGGACATCAGCGGTGGCAATCGGCTTCGGCTTCGTGGTCGCACTCGGTTGGCCAGTCGATCTCAGGGCCTCGATCATCCTCGTCCCTGTCGCACACGCCCTGGTTGCGATCCCCTTTGTAGTTCGGATCGTCCTGCCGACAATGCGGTCGATCGACCCCGATCTCCGTCACGCCGCCAGCACTCTCGGGGCACGACCCGTCCGGGTATGGCAACGCATCGACCTTCCCCTGATTGGACGGGCAGCACTGGTGGCGGCAGGGTTCTCCATGGTGATTTCTCTCGGGGAGTTCGGTGCCACGGCTTTCATTGCTCGACCGAGCACCTCGACCATACCCACCCTGATCTTCAGGCTGCTTTCCCGTCCCGGATCAGCATCTTTCGGGATGGCAATGGCCCTTTCGGTGATACTCGCCGTTCTAACCACTGTGATCATCCTCGGAATTGATCGGTTCCGGGCCGGTGAGGTCGGGTCATTCTGATGCTCGAGATCGAGGACCTTTCGGTGAGTGTCGGGGAAATCAGGATCCTCGAGAAGATATCTCTTCGGGTGGACGACGGCGAGATACTCGGTGTCCTCGGCCCGTCGGGATCGGGCAAGTCGACTCTGCTTCGTGCCATCGCGGGTATCGTCGAGCCGGTGGCCGGATCGGTCGTATGGGACGGCGTCGACCTCACCCATACTCCGACACACCTCCGCCGCTTTGGCTTGATGTTCCAGGGATACGCCCTGTTCCCTCACCTTTCGGTCGGAGGAAATGTCGGGTTTGGGGTTCCGACAGGCGACAGGAAGTCGGTTGAAGACGCTTTGCATTGGGTCGGACTCGATGGATTCGAGGGA
>DATDCF010000191.1:0-3218 GCA_036524475.1 Acidimicrobiia bacterium
TCGCCTTCGGCGAGCGTCCCAATAGCCGCAGAGCATTCGGGAACGAGCGGATCCACCACTTCGACATCGAACAATGGTCCGCTCCCGACGTTGGTGACCACCAATTCATACGTCACTTCTGAGCCAACTGTGACCTGGGCGGAGTCGACGTTTTTCTCGATGGTGATCCCTGGATCGGCGCACATTGCCTGAGCGATGAGACGCATGGCTTCCGGCAGGTCGCCGAAATCGGGGACTCGGATAACGTCAGTGGTAGCCAAATCGAGAGGTCCGTCATCGGGGTAGACGTCGTTCCCTGCCACGGTCTTCAACCGCTCGATACTTGCCGGGCTGGTCAGACCGGACCCGACTGCAATCGCAATGATGTGTGAGCCGGTGAGTCGGATCTCTTCGGCCTCTTCAAGCGCTCTGCTGGTCGCCTCGGTGATGCCGGCGCCAGTCTGGACTCCACCGGACTCACCACTCTTATCCAGGTTGTAGGCAGTCGGATCGCCGTCGGTCAAAAAGAGAACCAGCGGGGGTATCGACGCCATGTTTGAAACTTCATCGAGTGCGTCATCCCAGTTGGTCCAGCCGCCCAGTTGTGATGGAGAATTGTAGCCGAGGCCCTCACCCGTATCATCCACGTACGGGTCGAAGACGGAGGTCAGATTAGAGGCAGTTACCGGCGTAGGACCGAGCACAGTCGTCGCTGAAGTCCCGAACTCGACGATCGAGGCGTCGATCGAGTAGTCAACTAATGGATCAAGGAAGGAGTGGAGCCCCGATCTGACTGTGGTCTCGAA
Organism: Acidimicrobiia bacterium; assembly: GCA_036524475.1. Lineage (GTDB taxonomy): Bacteria > Actinomycetota > Acidimicrobiia > Spongiisociales > ZC4RG35 > MA-ANB-1. Next base: position 786 of record DATDCF010000191.1, read on the forward strand.
ACCTCCAATCGAACCAGATTCGTCGAGGACGAGCGTCACTGGCCCACAAGTGTCCCCGGCGGCCCCCTGGGCTTGCGGTGCAAACCAGACCATCGCTGACGCTGTTGCGGTTGCGCATATCAGCACAACCGTGTTTCTGATCCCGACTCTCCTTGCGGATGCCATGACGTACCCTCCTCGTCGTTGGCTCCCGCCTACCCCGAGTGGCAGAATATCACGCAGTGTGGTGAGTTTCCATACCCAATTGTGATCGGACCCGCGATGCAAGTTTCAGATAGACGTGAGTTCGACCGCCTACCTTGCTTCCATGGTGGATATACGGAGGCCGCTTCCGATGGCGCGAGCTCGCGGGAAAAATGTATGGCTTCGAGCCAGCATCGCTCTCATCGCGCTCCGAGGGGATCCCGCGTGGCTTCAACCGAAAGTCAGCAGGAGGCCCGACCGGCCTTTGCGGCCGAGGTGACCTCACCTGAGGCGCGCGGCATGGCTATGGGCGCCTTCAGGACAGCGGGTGACGTCGGTCTGCTAATTGGACCTCCCTTGTTGGGAGCAGTTGCAGACACCGGCGGATATCCGTGGGCATTTGGCTGGAACGCTTTGATCGTCGCACTCGCAGCAGCGACATTTGCAGCCATCACGTTGCTCGGGAGACGTCACGGCGGTGAACGACAACCAGCAAAGACCCACTTAAGCAAAGGAAGCAATTCCTTTCTGATATGCCCAACAACAAAGAAGAGGGACAACTGCTGTCACGACCTTCATCCGGCCGGCAAAACGGAAAGCAACGGGGGATGGCGGACTCTCACACGCGAACAGGGTTCGCGGCATCTTCCCTTCGAGAGACGTTCCGAAAACGGCAGTATCTTGGGGCGGATTCCTTCAGTCTCGAAACGACATTGCGGGACGCAACCACCGTCGAACCCCCTGTGGCGGGAGTTTCATGGCTTGTTGATCGTGATCACCGTGCCGTTGCTGTCGCCGTCGGGGTCGGAGTTGGCGACCGGGTCGTAGGTCAGGCTTGCATGGACCAAGTCTGTGATCGTGAACACCTGGCTCTTTCCCTTTCCTACCGTCACCACCACACAAGTCCCGCTTGTGCTCGTCGTACATAAGCCGCCGATGCCGCGCCTCCAGGTACCACTCACAGTTGCACCCGAGACCAGTGCGCCGGTGCCGTCGCGGACCGTCACCGTGACTGTCGCAGTCCAAGTCCGGCCTGACGGGACAGCCAACCCATCGAGGTCGGCGATGTGCGATGTGCCCGTACCGGCGCCGCTCACGGTCACGGCGACGGTCTCGGTGTCGCTGGCTCCGAGATCGTCGGTGACAGTGACCGTTGCCGAATAGGTCCCAGCCTTTGCGTAGACATGTACCACCTGAGATCCGGTGGCGGTCCCTCCGTCACCGAACGTCCATGCCCACGACACCACCGAACCGTCGGGATCGTTGGATCCGGAAGCGTCGAAGCTCACCGTCAGTGGCGTCGTGCCCGACTGGGGCGTAGCGGACACCAATGCAACGGGTGGCACGTTCTCCCCACCGTCTCCCGACGGCCGGAAGCATGCTATGTATGCGTCGTAGCCTCCCGTAGCGCACACGTCGCCGTTGGGCAACGCGGAAGCCCATACCGTGACCAATGGCGAGAACGCCTCCCACACAAGGGCGCCGTCAGACGAGTACCCGGCGGTCACTCCCCCCCAGTACCCTCCGGCGAGGGTAGGGCCGCCCCGGCCGGTCACCACGCTGGTGCCATCAGGCAGCACGAGCAATCCCGCCGGAATTTCGTCAGTGTTCAGACCACCATCGCGCACGGCCTCCCACCGCACTTTGCCGGTGGTCTCGAAGGCAACCGTGTACCAGTCGAGGAACCCACGAGAAGCCTGACCAGTCGCAACCACGCTCCCATCGGGCGCCAGGGCGATCCGCATACCGGCGGCTCCGAAGCCGTCGACCGGAATCTTGTCCGTCCGCCATAGCCGGGTCCCGGTCGCGCGGTCATAAGCGATAACAGCGAGGTGATACTTGATCGCGGGCGTGCCCGAGCCAGTCACACCCTGACCAGTCACATAGACTCGGCTAGCGTCGATGACCACGTCGGTTGCAGCGGTCCCTTCAGGGGCCGACACCAGCCACTTTCGGGCACCCGTGGACGCGTCATACACCGCGGTGATCCACGACGCTCCGCCGGCGATGTCTCCACTCACCACGACATCAGACTCGTCGGGGCTTAACGCTAGCGACGTGGCGATATCGTTGGCGAAGAATCCCGAAGGGACGACCTGAGACAATCCCCGATCTCGGAATCTCGTGGCTGCCATTGCAACATCCGGCATTGATCTCCCGATCTCAGATAGGATCTCGAACACACCGCTGTCCCCGAAAGGCATGATCGTGTACGAATTCTTGTGCGAACGGGTCGTCCCCGGATGTAGT
>DATDCF010000192.1:0-5699 GCA_036524475.1 Acidimicrobiia bacterium
TTCGCCGGTCACTGTCTTGATCACGTCGGGACCGGTTATGAACATATGGCTCGTGCCGTCGACCTGGAACACAAAGTCGGTCAGGGCCGGCGAGTAGACCGCTCCACCGGCACACGGGCCCATCACCACTGAGATCTGAGGCACAACGCCGGATGCTCGGACGTTCCTCTCGAAGATCCTTCCGTACCCGTCGAGAGCACCCACCCCCTCCTGGATACGGGCGCCACCCGAGTCTTTCAGCCCCACCACGGGGATTCCGGTGTCGAGCGCCATATCGAGGATCTTGCAGATCTTGTCGGCTACCACCGACCCGAGTGAGCCTCCGAAGACCGTGAAGTCCTCGGCGAACACGAATACTGGCCGTCCGTCGACCGTCCCATGCCCGGTAATCACCGCGTCGCCCAGGGGGCGACTGGTTTCGATCCCGAACCCCGAAGCCTGGTGCCGGACAAACTGGTCTACTTCTTGAAACGAGTCCTTGTCGAGAAGAGATTCGATACGTTCCCGGGCGGTGAGTTTGCCCTGTTCGTGTTGTCGGGCCACTGCCCGCTGTGATCCGGAATGAAGGGCTTCCTCCCTGATCTTTCTGAGTTGTTCTATCCGCGCTTCGGTGCCCAAGATTTCTCCGTATCCTTGTTTTCGACTCCGTGAGGTTCGATATGGCTACACCCTATTTGCAGATGATCGTCAAAGACGTCCCATCTACGCAGGATCTCGCCCGCTCCCGCCTCGAATCTCTACCTCAGGTCGTGATCGCCTCCGGCCAATCAGCCGGGAGGGGGAGATCCGGCGCGGTGTGGGAGAACGCCGACCGCTCTCTGGCAGTGTCAGTGGCCTGGCTTGAAGGGGGCGAACCGGGCCGACCGTTCTCGTTGATGGCCGGAGTGGCCGCGGTCCGCATCCTAGGGCCAGGAATCACGCTGAAGTGGCCCAACGACATCATGCTTGGTGGAGCGAAGGTGGGCGGGATATTGGTCGAGCGGTCGGGATCGTCGATCGTTGTCGGAATGGGTCTCAACCTTTATTGGCCTGCGCCACCACCGGGTGCCACGGCGCTCAACCCACATGACCCAGGGGAGAGCGCGTTCGAGGAGTTGGGGGCGCTCTTTGCAGCAGAGTTGTTGGCGCTGGTCGACGGACATGATTGGCCCCTGGAGGAGTTCCGTCGATACTGCGCCACAATCGGGGAGAGGATCACCTGGGAACCTGGCGGCCGCGGTATGGCGAAAGATGTGTCCGACTCCGGCGCACTGATCGTTGAAACCGAAGCGGGAATCGAGGAATTGGTGACCGGGGCCGTACGCCACGTCCGTTGAGTCAGCCGAGGTCCTCGATCACGGGAGTCGGGAGAGTCGCATTGAAAAAAGCGAGGATACGGGCCTGGGCGTCATCGGCAGCCGACTGCTCGAAGTTTTCGTGCTCCACGTCGAGAAACCCGTGCCCGGCGTTGTCGTAGAGCAACCACTGACCGTGTTCGTTGCGACGTTGGGCCTCGTCGACCGATGAGGCGTCGATCAGATCATCCTCAATCCCGTAGAGCCCGAGAACGGGGATGGGAAGGTGCGAGAGGCTGTCGGCGACCTGAAAATCCCTTTCCTCATCACCGGTAAGGGGGGTATACGCCACCACGGCTGATCGTGTCCACTCGCGACGCGACGCCGCCATCAAGGCGAATCGCCCCCCGACATCGGCACCGATGATTCCAACTCCGCCGGGCAGGGCCCACTCGACATCGTCCGAGACAATGAATTCGTGCACCTCATCGAGATCGGTGAGGGCTCGTGAGTCTTCCAGCTGGCCATACGAATCAAGCGGGTCGTCGCCATTGCGATAGAAGTCGACCGCGATTCCGACGATGCCGTGGCGTGCCAGTCGGCGGCACATGTCCTTTTCGAAACTGGTCAATCCGCCAATAGTGGGCAGAACGAGGACAACGGGGAACTGTCCGGCGTTGTCCGGGCGCGCCAGATACCCGGTTCGATGCCCGGCACCGACGGGAAGCGGCCACGATCCATACAAAATCGAAAAGGTTCCTTCGTGGGAAAGAACGGCCAACAATTACCTCCAGGAATCCACAGTGCGGCTGAGGTTAACCAGCCCGGAACGATTGACACCCGATAGGAGCGCCCGTCTGGGAGAATGCCCGTCTGTGGGAACCGCCTGCCTCTTCGAATCGTCTTAACACTCGATGTCCCCAAAACACTCTGCGCCCCGTCGCGGGCTCCCAAAATGGTTGAAGGTCACCACCATCACTCTGTTGGTCGTGGCGAACCTCTTCCTGCTCGGGTTCCTCTATGTCGTGAAGGTTGGAGAAGGAGCTCTTGCCGAGGCAGATACCAATACCGACGTAACGGGCGTTCTCGATGAGTCGAGCGGAGATCTCACCTTCCTCGTCGTTGGTTCGGACACGAGGGAGGGCCTCGACGATCTGACCAACTTCGGCGTAAGCGGTGGCCAGCGCAGCGACGTGATCATGTTGGTACGACTCGATACGGACGGCCGCGCCCAGATGCTCAGTATCCCCCGGGACCTGTGGATCGATATCCCCGGCCACGGGAAAGACAAGATCAACGCTGCTTATTCCTTCGGCGGGCCGGAGTTACTCATCCAGACCCTCAAGCAGGGGATGGGCGTCGAGATAAATCACTATGTCGAAATCGATTTCGTCGGGTTCATGGACCTAGTTGATGAGATCGGCGGTATTGATATCTTCTTTGCGAATCAGGCCCGCGATATGTCGTCTGGGCTGGATATAGAGGCAGGTATGCAGCACCTCGATGGGAAACAGGCCCTGGCCTATGCGCGTTCTCGGAAGTACCAGGAACTCCAGAACGGAGAGTGGGTGGGTGTCGACGCCGACGACATCGGTCGGACCATGCGACAGCAGGAAGTAATCCGGGCCATCATGTCGGAGTTGAAGACCCCGTCGTCGATTACCGATGCCGGCAGCATCGCCACTTCCATGACCAGCCATATGACCATTGACAGCCGGCTGGCCGGAGCTTCGGTGGCCGAACTGTTCTGGCAATTCAAGTCGATTCTGGGTGGTGACATCGAAGGGTCGACCCTTCCCGTCGTCGGAGGCACCGAGGGGGGTTTGTCAGTGGTTTACGCAGATGATCCGGCCGCAACTGACTTGCTGGCAAACTTTCAACAGGGTGTCCCGCTCGCTTTCCAACCGCTCCGGGTCCAGGTTCTCAACGGCAATGGTGTGTCCGGCGCGGCCGGAGACATGGCCCGGCGTCTCGAGGAATTAGGCTACGTGGTGGTTTCGGTAGGCGACGCTGGCAGTCTGTATGAGACCACGACAGTCCTTGTCGCGGAGGGCTCGATCGTAGGTAGCGAAGTCATCGCCGCGCTGGGATTTGGTGAAGTTGCCAATTCTGATGTCGATAACTCAATAGATGCGGTGGTAATCGTCGGTCGCGACGCGACCTAACCTGCAACCGGACAACGATTGGGGATCATGAACGTTTCAATTATCGGGGCCGGATATGTCGGTCTCGTGACCGGGGCCGGGTTGGCCAGTCTCGGCCACAAGATTCGATTGGGTGAGGCAAATCCCGACCGGGTTGCACTGCTCCAGTCCGGCGAGGTCCCCATTTTCGAGGACGGGCTACCCGAACTCGTCGCGCAGGCTACCAATGGCGACCTGCTCAGCTTCCATAACTCGAATTCGGAGGCCGCTTCCGGTGCCGACCTCGTTTTTCTCTGCCTGCCGACGCCGGAGGGGCCTGATGGGCGGGCAAATCTCGAGTTCGTCGAATCTGTGATCGATGAGCTGGCCACCGAGCTCGACGAGAGCTCGCTCTTCGTCGTCAAGTCAACGGTGCCCCCGGGCACGGTGGCTTCCCTCGCCAAACGCCTGGCCGACCTCGGAAGCTCCGCGGGGATTGTCTCTCATCCCGAGTTTCTCCGTGAGGGCAGGGCGGTCGATGACTTCATGCAGCCAGATCGCATTGTGATCGGGGCATTTCAGGACGATCATGCGGCGAAGGTCGCTGACCTCTACAAAGCTGTGGAGACCCGGGTGATACTCACCGATCCCACGTCTGCCGAGATGATCAAATACGCCTCAAACTCTTACCTCGCGGCCCGGCTCACATTCGTCAACGCCCTCGCCAACGTGTGCGAAGCCGTAGGTGCAGACATCGTGGATGTCATCCAGGGTCTGGGCTCCGATCACCGGATCGGCCCGCATTTCCTCCAACCGGGACCGGGCTACGGAGGTTCGTGTTTCCCCAAGGACACGTCGGCACTGATCGCTGTGGCCGAAGATGCCGGGTACGACTTCCAATTGCTCCGGGCAGTCATCGAGGCCGACGAGCAACAACGGCGCCGGGTGGCCGAGAAGGTGAGACTTGCCGCCGGTGGTGGCCTCCGGGGCCGCAAGGTGGCGATGTGGGGTATCGCTTTCAAGGCAGGCACCGATGATGTCAGGGAGTCGCCGGCAGTCAGGATCGCCTCGATATTGATCGGCGAGGGAGCCGAGGTCGTGGCCTACGATCCGGAAGCGACCGTCGCAGGTATCACGGCAGCGGCAACGCCCCTCGATGCCGCAGACGGTGCCGACGTTCTTTTGGTCGCTACGGAATGGCCCGAATTCACCACCGTCGATTTGGTAGAAGTCGCAAAACGGATGAAGGGCCACCGGATAGTCGACGCCAGAAATCTCCTGGATCCAAAGGCCGTCCGCGCCGCCGGACTCGACTATTGGGGACTAGGCCGCCCGCGGGCCTAAGCCCGTTCCGGCGTCTATCGGAAGAGGTCTTCGTTTGGGGGGCGGACCAGTTGTGACGCTGAACCATCGCCTTCGGGTACGGCGTATCCGCGTATCAACGCGGCCGGGATCCCTGATGCCTTGCCCATCACCAGATCGGCAGCCGAGGCGAGTTCGTCTGCTACTGACACCTCGGTGACGTCGAGGACATAGCCGCTCCAATCGGTGGTTCCCACCAGATCGAGGATCGGGTGGAATCCGGCCACCCCGATGGCGACGTCGGTGAGCCCGCGACGCCAGGGACGACCGAACGTGTCTGAGATGATTACCGCCAGGTCGATTCCGAACTCGTGGTCGAACCGGCGCTTGATCCTTCGGGCGGAGCGGTCGGGATCGTCGGGTAACAGAATCATCGTGCCCGGATCGGCGTTGGAGCGGTCGATTCCGGCATTGGCACAGATGAATCCGTGTTTGGTTTCGGCGATGATCAAATCGCCCCGGCGCCGGACAATCGATGCTGCCTCAGACTGGACGAGTCGTCTCTTGAATTCCTCGGGATCCCCATCGATGGCGACCACTTGCCCTTCAGCCTTGGACACGACCTTGTGGGTGACCACAAGAACGTCACTACTAGCCGGCTTGAGCGTGCCAACGGTCGCCACCAGGATGGACAGCAGGTCGTCTCCCGGTCGAATCTGGCCGATCCCTTCGACGGGGATGACTTCGAGGGTCATAGGGCAAGAATCCTCTCGACTAATTGACGCGATTTCGCTGCATCGGGGATCCTGGTCTCCATCGCTACAACCGGGATTCCCATGATGTCCGGCCCGTCGCCGGAATCGGAAGTGTCGACGACGAGGAGGTCGATAAGTCCCTCATATGCCAGAACTACCCCATTGTTACCCGAGGGCATGCCCAGGGAGGCCATGACGCGATTCGCCGGGCCCTTGAGCGCCACACCCCCGAACAACGGGCTTAT
>DATDCF010000193.1:0-18245 GCA_036524475.1 Acidimicrobiia bacterium
AGACGCCGAAGTCGACGTCACACCAGTTCCTGAAGCTGCTTGACACCTCATCCAAAAACATCCCCAGGACCGAATAGAGAATATGAGACTTGAAGAAAAACGATGGGTGGAACGCCCACAGGGCGAAGTATTCGAATATACGGCCGACTTCTCCAATATCCAGGACTGGGACCCAGGCGTTGTCGCCTCGCGAAAGCTGACTCCCGGAACCGTTGGGAAAGGCACCGAGTTCGAACTGGAGGTGAAGTTCGGATCTGGCACGATCCCGATGATTTACGAAATCACCGAATACGACCCCAACTCTAAGGTTGTCCTGGTTGGCCGCGGCGAGAAGCTGGAGGCGGTCGATGAGATCCGATTCGACACTCAGGACAATATGACCGCCATCTACTACACGGCCGACCTGACCTTCCGTAACTACTACAAGTACCTGGGGCCCTTGCTTTCTAAGCCCTTGAAGAAAGTCGGTACACAAGCACTTGACGGACTAGCAACGCAACTCAACCGGTGAACAAGCTGTCGATCGCTGGGTTCACTAATCTGGGGTACAGGCTCCACGCTCGCAACCACGAACCGCTGAATCGCGACATGAGCGAAAAAACGGTCGTAATCACCGGATCTACCGGTGGTCTCGGTCTCGCTGCAGCGGCTGACCTTGCACGGATGAGAGCGCGAGTTGCCATCGTTGGGCGCAGCGCCGAGAAACTCGAAAAGGCGGCGTCGACTATCTCGGGGGATGTGGCCATATATCGATCAGACTTGAGTCTCCTTTCGGACGTCCGCGCCCTCGCTGACCAGATCCGATCCAACGAGCATCGTGTCGATGTTCTCATCAACAACGTCGGAGTCCTTTTGCCAAATCGTTCGATCACGATTGAGGGGTTGGAATCGACTTTCGCAACCAACCTGGCCGGCCACTTCTTGCTGACCAACCTCATGTCATCGAAGTTGCAGGAGTCACGTCCGTCCAGAATCATCAATGTCACCTCCGGAGGGATGTATTCGCAACGAATCAGACCCGACGACCTTCAGTTTCGGGAAGACACCTACTCGGGATCAGCTGCCTACGCACGCACGAAGCGAGCACAGGTCATTCTCACTGAGCTCTGGGCCGAGCGAATGAAAGACACCGGGGTGGTCGTTCACTCGATGCATCCCGGATGGGCCAAAACCGAAGGTGTAGCGACATCCCTCCCCACGTTCAACAAGCTAATGAAGCCTTTCCTGCGCACTCCTCAGGAAGGAGCAGACACGATCGTCTGGCTAGCTTCGTCAGAAGAAGCGGCTCAGTCGACCGGTCAGCTCTGGTTTGACCGGCGGGTTGTTCCGACGCATCTCTCGGAGTCGACGAGGGAAATGGAGGAAGAACGGGAGATGCTCTGGGATCAGCTGGTTGCGGTGACCCGCTCTGAATTCGAATCCACGTCTTTGGTGGAAAGCGACTGAAGGCTGCCCTTCCCAAACGAGAGTTGGACCTCAATAAAAACCCCAGAGCCCGCATCAGACGTCGGTGGCAACTGCGACGATGTCGCCCTCACTGATCTCCACACCTCCTGCCACCTCGCGCGTGAGCGCGAATCCGGAAACGCCGTCGGTCCACGTGAAGGTCGATACGCGGGGAGCGTGTCCGAGAACCCCACCTGAGATCACCAGTTCCTCCTCATTGATGATCCAAAGCTGATAAGTGCGCGACTCATCGAGTTCGACGAGAGCCTCGGTAGGAAGTATGTACCCAATGCCCTCCGTGCCGAGCACGACTTCGGCGACGGTCACACCATCAACCACGAAATCGGCGGTCGTTGAACCCGGAGCATCTGCCGCGGTTTGGGCGGCGGCGATAAGTGCCTCCTCCGGGCTCAGACTGTTTTGCGCAACAATTACTCCACCGAGAGCTATTGCCAGTCCGGCTGCAACCGAGGTGAGTGCCACGATTAGACCGGTACGTCTTGGAAGCTCGGCGATTGTGGCCTGTGCCGGGCCGATTTCGTCGGAGATGAGATCCCAAAGATGGGTTGGAGGATCAGAATCTGGCACTAGCGAAGCTGTCACATTGAGGGCGACTGCCAGTTGAGATTGGCATGGCTCGCAAAACTCGAGGTGAGATTCGAACTCATCGAACTCACGTCCTACCAGGGCGTCAAGAGCGTAGAGCTCGACCAGTTCGGCCATGTCGGCGTGGGTGATCATGAAGCCACTCCAGCCAGTGAGACGCTGAGTTTCCTCATGCCGCTCCGGATTCGACTCTTCACAGTGCCCTCTGGTGCGCCGAGCTTTTCGGCAACTTCCACGTAGCTCAGCCCACCAAAATAAGCCAGGGTGATCGCCTCGCGCTCACCGTCACTCAAGCCTTCGAGGGCCTTGCGAACTGAATCAGAGAGCGCCCGCGTCCAGACTTCTTCATCAATGCTCGGACCCACGTCCTCCGGGACTTTCTCTTCTCGCTTGAACCTGGCCTGTTCGGAACGAACCGTGTCCACTGCGCGTCGATGGGCAAGGGTGACCAGGAATGTGCGGAGCGTCCCGCGATTGAAGTCGTATTTGTCGGGAGCTTTCCAGAAGCTGATGAACACTTCCTGCAGCACGTCCTCCGCCAGAGTTTCGTTCCTCAGGACGCGGTTGGCCATCGCTTTGACAGCGCCGCCGTACTTCTGGAACGCCGACTCGAGAGCGTCCCTATCTCCGTCGGCGACCTTTGCGGCGAGATCAGCATCTTCCTGATTCGCTTTTACCATCGTTGCAAGAGCCACATGACGCAGTAACCCTAGATCTTCTTTAATCGCAGCCATCGTGGTCAGTATTCACTCACTTCAGTGACCATTCGACGCCGCAACCCACTTCAGATTGGGGTTCGAGAACGGGTGGCATCGAACCACCTGGAACGGCTAGCCTTCACCCGTCCTCAAGTTGAGAGAGCTATGACGGCCCCTGAATTCTCCGAAATCGAGCTCGCTCTCACGTCCACGGCACTCGCAGGAGATGCTGGTGGCCTCTACCGAATCGCATCAGGCCTGATGGATGATGGAGTGCCCTTCGATTCCATACTCTTCGACTACTTGATGGCCACGGAACGATCTGTCGGGATTCGTTGGGCCCAAGGCGACTACCTGGTGGCGGAGGAGCATGCGGTCACCGCTGCCATCGAGACCGTCGTTTCCCTCTTAACTGGAATGCTCGATCAGCCAACTGATGCACCGCATGTCGTTGTCACCACTGCCGAAGGCGACGACCACTCGTTACCGGCCCGTGCCGCCGCCGCGTATCTCCTCTTCTTGGGATTTCGGACCTCCTTCCTCGGTGGGAATGTTCCCGGCGACGATCTGGGTGAATACTTGCGTGCCGACCCCCCTGCCGTGCTGGTCCTTTCGGGCGCAATGACAACTCATCTCCTTGGGGCTCGAAATGTCATTCAGGCAGCTCACGAAGCTGGCGTCGCTGTTGTCGTTGGAGGAAAAGCATTTGGTCAGGACGGGATTTGGGCTGAAGCAGTTGGGGCTGATGGGTGGGTTGGCTCGCTACGAGCCGCTTCTGGAGTGGTTGAGGAATGGGCTTACGGAAACCCACCCGCCATCAAGCCCATGCCCGACCTACCGGAGGATCTGACCGACTTGATTGCGATTCGGACAGCTGTCTCGGCGGAGGCCGAGCATTGGTTAGCCAGCGAATTGGATGGCGAAGTGCCTGCTCGCCTGAAAGACGAGATCCGCCTGTTACAGGCCGCAGTTGAGGCAGCTCTCCTGACCAGCGATGATCAGATCGTCGTTGAAATGCTCCACTGGCAACGCGAATCACTGAATGCACACGGACATGACGGCTTGTCAGTAGCCAAGGCTCTCCAAACGAGCCTCGAGGCTTCTTCCACAGCTGGCGGTCCTGTCCTTAGAAGGGCCATCCAAAGTCTTTCTGAGTAACCATCCCAAGTTTTTTTGAATAGGCAGTCATCCGAGTTCTGGTTCCGGTCCGAATCTCGTGTATGACTTCAACCTTGACTTCCAACACGACGTCAGAAAGAAGCGGTGGGAGACTCAGGCCTTACAACATCGGTATGGGATTCCTTCACGCGATTCAGGCGTTCCTTGTCCTTGCCCTGGCCAACGACTTCACCCTCCCTGTCGTTGGGACCTTCATGACCGGGCCGCCCGGACTCGCGGAACCCGAAATTACGACGCTGGCCGACGTAAGCGTCGCCTGGGGTGTGGCGTTGTTCCTATTCATGTCGGCCGCGGCACACCTGATCATTTCTGCCCCCGGTGTATACGGCTGGTACGAGAAGAATCTCCGTCTCAAGCGAAACTACGCCCGCTGGATCGAGTACTCGCTGTCTTCATCCGTGATGATCGTTCTGATAGCGATGTTGGTCGGTGTCGCCGACGTAGCGGCCCTGGTTGCCATCGCCGGCGTGAACGCCTCGATGATCCTCTTTGGGCTTCTTCAGGAGAAGTATGAGGACCCGGATCAACGTGTCAGCTGGACGTCCTACTGGTTTGGCGTCCTGGCTGGGGCCATTCCGTGGATCGCCATCGCCTATTACCTGGTCGCGCCTGGAATCGACAACAGCCCTCCAGGATTCGTCTACGGGATCTTCTTCTCTTTGTTCGTTTTCTTCAACGTTTTTGCCATCGTGATGATCCTGCAATACAAGAAGGTGGGTCGATGGGCTGATTACCGCTTCGGTGAACGCACATACATTTTGTTGAGCCTTCTGGCCAAGTCGGCTCTTGCATGGCAGGTGTTCGGCGGAACGCTGGCTGTCTGAACGTCGGCGAGAGGGACCCGGTATGACCATGATCGCTCTTCGAGGTCTTTCTCTCGCCGGCATTCTGATCATGGCGTTCGCCATCCTGGTGGCCTTCGCAACTGGTGACTTCTTCGAGGAAGGTTCGACAATCTGGGCATTGCCTTGGGGAAAGGTCGGCTTGATCGGTCTCTATGTCGGGCTCTTCTTCTTCGGTGCTTGGATCGCCTTCAGGGAAATGGGCGGGTGGTCAACGGTCCTTAGGTGGATTGCATTGATCACTCTCGGCAATCTCGCGGCCGGCGCATACCTAGCCTTCGCCACCTGCTCATCGGAGAACGGACAAGAAGTTCTCTTGGGCAGGAAGAGGTCATCAGTACCGTGAAAGTACTTGTAACTGGTGCGACGGGCTACATCGGAGGACGGCTGGTGCCGCGGCTCCTGGAAGCAGGACATGAGGTGCGATGCCTGACCCGAGACTCACGGAAGCTCTCACACGACTACTGGCGAGAAAGTGTCGAGATCGTCGAAGGTGATGTCCTCGATCCGGGGAGTCTTCAGGAGGCACTCCTCGGATGTGATTCCGCCTTCTATCTGATTCATTCGATGGAGGAAGGAAATCACGACTTTTCTCACCGCGATCGGGAAGCGGCTAACAACTTTCGCGACGCGGCCGACAATGCCTCTCTGCAACGCGTCGTATACCTGGGGGGTCTCGGATCGGGCGGCGCGTTGAGCAAGCACCTGAACAGCCGTCAGGAAGTGGGATCCATCCTGGCGAGCGGGTCCACTCCGGTAACAGAACTGAGGGCTGCGGTGATCATCGGATCCGGCTCTGTCTCATTTGAAATGCTCCGGTACCTCACCGAAGTACTTCCCGTGATGATCACACCTACTTGGGTAAGAACATCTTGTCAGCCGATCGCCGTAGCCGACGTCCTCGACATTCTTCTTGCGTCGGTTGTCGAAGAAGGACAGAGAAGCCATGTCAGGGAAATTGGCGGCCCCGATCGATTGACGTATGAGGAGATGATGAGAATCTACGCTCGAATCGCCGGTCTCTCCAGCCGTTGGATAATCCCGGTTCCCCTTTTGTCACCTGGTCTCTCCAGTCATTGGGTTGGACTAGTTACGCCACTACCGGCGAGCGTGGCGAAACCTCTGGTGGAGAGCCTGCGCGTTGAAGTGACCGTCGCAGACAACTCCTACGCCGTAGAAACCATTGGCGACTTGGTCGGCTATGGCGAAGCCGTGTCGCGGGCTCTTCAGCGGTCTGCAGGCCTTGATGTCGCGACACGCTGGTCGGATTCCTCGACTAATCCGGCTAGGGCTCTGCCCGGAGACCCTTCGTGGGCGGGTGGGACTGTCAAGGAGGACGAACAGGTTCTGGAGAGCAGCGCAAAAACAGCCGACCTGTATTGGGCTTTCTCGAGAATTGGCGGTGTCACCGGGTATTACGCGCTGGATTGGGCCTGGTCGCTCCGCGGGCTCATCGATTCGATCATCGGAGGAGTTGGGCTCCGGAGAGGGCGTCGACATCCGGAGGAGATTTCGGCTGGTGAGGCACTCGACTTCTGGCGTGTTGCCCACGTTGAGGTAGGCAAGTCTCTTGAGCTATATGCGGAGATGAAATTGCCGGGTGATGCCTGGCTCTCTTTTCAGGCCCAAGTTCTCGGTGAGGGATCCTGTCTGCGGCAACGAGCAGTTTTCGTTCCGCATGGCCTGGTGGGACGGATCTACTGGTGGGCGATGACTCCCTTTCACTTCCTGATCTTTCGACGTATGGCCGCCCAAATTGTGATGGCTGCCGAATCGCGACCGGCATCGATCGATGTCCCTGGCTGAGATCCGATCCGAGATCGGCCAGCTCGTTTCCGGACGGGTTGGCATCGCGGACGGCATCCTCCCGTCAATCGTATCAATCGCCATCAGCGCCTTCTGCGGGCTGACACCAGCCGCGGTATTGGGGCTCGGTTCCGCTGGCTATCGGTAGAGGAGTTCGATACGGAATCACCTCCACCCTCGGTGCAGCCGACAGGCTTCTGAGGTCACGAGGTTCCTTCTTTGCATTGACGAGTTGTCGTCGCCGTAAGCCGATCGGAAGTGCTTTTGGTTGATTGAGCCATCCGCATTAGCGCTTAGGGACGAATAGTTCACATGGGACAACGCATCGCAATAGTGGGCTCAGGCATTTCCGGGCTGGGAGCCGCCTGGGCACTCCACGAGGACAACGACATCGTCATTTTCGAAGCAGACAGTCGGGTGGGTGGACACTCCAACACCGTTGACGTCGCCACAACGAGCGGTGTGACGAGTGTCGACACGGGCTTCATCGTTTACAACGAAGTGACCTATCCCAACCTGACTCGCCTCTTCTCCTATCTCAACGTTCCCACTGAGGAAAGCGATATGTCATTCGCCTTCTCCCTCGATCGACGACGCGAGTATTCGGCGAGCTTCAGAGGAGTGCTTGCCCAGCCGACCAATCTCGTTCGACCCCGGTTCGTCGCCATGTTGCGAGATATCGAGCGTTTCCGACGTGTGGGCAACCAGCTTGAGCCTGCCAAGGGGGAAAGCGTCGGGGATCTGATGCGTCGATACGGATTCTCCGATGGCTTCCTCGAAGATTATCTGTACCCCATGACTGGCGCAATTTGGTCTGCAGGCGAAGACGAAATCAGCCGTTTCCCCGCCCGATCCATCTTGCGGTTTCTTGCCAATCATGGCCTGATTGAGATCGTTGGCCGGCCGAGTTGGCGTACCGTCATCGGAGGTTCCAGAAGTTATGTCAATCGCCTAACGGCAGGTTTTAGGGACAAGATTCTTGTCGATTCCCCCGTGATTGAGGTGGTTAGGGACCGAGACTCGGTGACGGTCCGGACGCCGCACGGCGCACGGAGTTTCGATCAGATAGTCATCGCAACACATTCAGATCAGGCTTTGCGAATTCTCGGCCCCGAAGCATCAAATCACGAACGCGAACTGTTGGGAGCAATCCCGTATCAAGA
The DNA here is from genome assembly GCA_036524475.1 of Acidimicrobiia bacterium. GTDB lineage: Bacteria > Actinomycetota > Acidimicrobiia > Spongiisociales > ZC4RG35 > MA-ANB-1. Next base: position 7,741 of record DATDCF010000193.1, read on the forward strand.
CAACATCGTGGTCCTTCATAGCGACCCTCGGCTGATGCCTACCCGAAGAGGAACCTGGTCGAGTTGGAACGCGATCGCTTCGAGGGAAATCCCAGACCGTCCGGTTGCGTCTGTGACCTATTGGATGAACAGACTTCAGAACCTCGACCCAGGATTTCCGCTATTCGTATCGCTCAACCCGCTCGATGAACCGCGGTCCGAGCTCGTCCATGCATCGTTCTCATACGCCCACCCAAAGTTCGACCGGCGCGCAGTGAATGCACAGCGAGGAATCGCGGCCGTCCAGGGCCACAACCGAACCTGGTTCGCCGGTGCCTACCTCGGGTACGGATTTCACGAAGATGGACTTCAATCTGGCCTCGATATCGCGGCCGCACTCGGTAGCCCAGCGCCCTGGCATGGCTCATTCGAGAGGATGAGTTCGGTGCAGGCTCCGCTCAGTATCGGAGTGTCAACTTGAGTCAGGACTCTGCTCTATACGTAGGAAAGGTGAAGCACACGCGAACTGAACCTCTCCAGCATTCATTCACATACCGGGTCTTCTACGGCCTGTTCGATATCGACAGGCTCGAAGATCTCGACCGGAAGCACCGATGGTTCTCTTTGGGGCGTTTCAATCTCATGAGTTTCGACGAGAGCGACTACGGCCCGGCCGACGGAAGTCCACTCCGCCCCTGGGTCGAGCAGACCCTGGAGGGAGCCGGGGTAAACCTAGAAGGCGGGAGGATTCTTCTCCTTACCTTTCCCAGAATCCTCGGATTCGTGTTCAATCCGCTCAGTATTTGGTATTGCTACGGGCCTAGCGGTGACTTGCGGGGGGTCATTTACGAGGTTCGCAATACGTTTGGGGACAAACACTCTTATGTGGCTCCCGTCGACCGCGAAGGCATGAGCCACTCGTTCGACAAGAGGCTGCATGTCTCGCCGTTCAACGGTATGGATCATCGCTACGAGTTCTCCCTGACTGAGCCAGGAACTCGGCTGACTGTGTCAATAAACCAGAGCGGTAAGGATGGTGCACGGCTTATGGCCGGCATGGCGCTTTTAAGAGCGCCTTTCACGGACTCTCAGATAATCAGGGTCTTTTTCTCCCACCCTCTCCTGACCTTGAAAGTTGTGTCGGCTATTCACATCGAAGCGTTGAAACTCTGGTTCAAGGGCGCCAGGTTCCATAGACGCCCACAACCTGCTTCGAATAGCATCACAGTTGTGGCGTCCGAAAAGGCTTCGGTATGACGGTTCTGGAAACACTCGGATTCGCAGTATTTCGACGTCTGGCGCGTTTTGGTTCACTCAACGTCGGTCTGCCCGATGGGCAACAGATGACATTCGGGTTGGACGAACCCGTGGCCGATGTCCAGCTACACGACTATTCGGTCGTGAAGGACATTCTCAGACGAGGTCTCACGGGATTCTCTGAGTCATACATGTCCGCCAGGCTCGATACGAGCGATCTACGCGATCTGCTTGCGTGGGGAGTGGCCAATCAACGGTCATGGTTTGAACACCCTCTGGCCAGATGGACACTCCCAATTCGCCGGATTTGGCAGAGCATTGTCCCGGAAGGACGACACCCGAGGGTTCGATCCATGAATGATCACTACAACCTGGGTAACACCTTCTACGAGACATGGCTCGATGAGACCATGACCTACTCCTCAGCCAAGTTCCGAGATCCCGAACAGAGTCTCGCTGCGGCCCAACGTAACAAGTACCAGGCGATCGCCGATGGAGCTGGTCTTCGACCTGGAATGCGCGTTCTGGAGATCGGCTGTGGATGGGGAGGTTTTGCCGAATACGCGGGCACGGAACGAGATTGTGAAGTCGTTGCCATCACTTTGTCCGAGGAACAGGCATCATTCGCCCGGAGGCGTGTGGCCAAGGCCGGCCTGGTCGGCAAGGTCGATATTCGAATTCAAGACTTCCGCGACGTGGAAGGCCACTTTGACGCCATCGTCTCGATTGAGATGATCGAGTCGGTTGACGAGTCCCACTGGGGTGCGCTGTTTGAGACAATCTCCGCTCGACTCAAGCCAGAGGCGCGAGCCGCCATGCAAGTTATCACGATTCAGGATTCCGAATGGGAGCGCTACCGGTCGAAGGCGGATTTCATTCAGCAATACATCTTTCCCGGCGGCCAACTGCCCGCTCCAAAGATCCTCACCTCCCTCGCCGCCATGTCAGGACTCGATGTAGAACAGGTTGAAACTTTCGGGCTCGACTATGCCCGCACACTTGCCACCTGGCGTAACCGATTCCAGGACGCGTGGCCCGAGTTGAGAATTCGGGAAGAGCTCGACGACCGTTTCGAGCGAATGTGGGACCTATACCTCACACTTTGCGAGGCGGGGTTCAAGATGGGCCGAATCAATGTTGAGCAATGGGTCTTCTCCAAATGACTCGCGTCAACGGCGAGTCTATGGACCATTAACGTCGATCACATCCAGGTCCGCCCTCCCCGACCTCGATTCCTTGCTGAAAATTCTTTCAGTTCTAAAGCAACCCGCATCCTGACGGCGGACACATCATCCCCGAGTGCGACGGCGGAAACGCTTGTGCGACAATGGAGTCATGATTCGCGCTAATCGGCTGTGCCTTTGACCCAAAGCAAGTTACTCCGGATGGACAACGTCGGCATCGTCGTGGAATCTCTCGACGAGGCGGTCTCGTTTTTCACCGAGCTCGGGCTGATTCTCGAAGGACAAGCGATTGTTGAAGGAGAATGGGCAGGACGCGTTACCGGATTGGGTGACCAGCGTGTCGAAATCGCGATGATGGCTACCCCCGACGGTCACAGTCGGCTCGAACTCTCCCGATTTCTCGTTCCATCGGTTGTCGCTGACCATCGGCAAGCCGCTGTGAATGCCCTTGGCTATCTACGCGCCATGTTTGCTGTGAGTGACCTCGACGAAATACTTGCCCGGCTCCAGGCCCGCGGTGCGACGCTCGTAGGTGAAGTGGTGCAGTACGAAGATATATATCGCCTCTGCTACATCCGCGGTCCCGAAGGGATTCTTATCGGGCTTGCCGAAGAACTCGGTGCCAAGTCATAACAGTCAGGTTCGGGTGCCTAGTGCGCCCTTCGCCGGATTCGGATCTGTTACCTCCCAATCATGGGCTCCTCTCTCGCTCTTCGTGTCGTGAAATCCCGAGAGTGGTGAGCAGATCTTCATGGAGTTGGAACCAGACCATGTGATACGAGTCGAGACTGTCGGCGACGTGGCTGTGGCTACCGGCTATCGCCTGCTCGAGCGCCGCTGACAATCTGCGTCGATAAATACCAAATCTGTCCAACAAGGAGGCCATTTCGGTCAGGAGGTCCTGGGCCGAGGTATCGACCCGGATCAGGCGGGACAACACCCTGGCGTCGTAATCGGCGTCCGTGTGATCATTGAGAATCGGAGCGTTGCCGACCGTCAACATCTGCCAGTCACTGCAGATCTCGAGCAATGTTGGGTTCAGGCCTAAGAACCGCTGGTAGCAGTCATGGATCGGGTGCCGTGAGCCCAGCGCATCGAGTTGTTTACCGAGCGCCTCGTCGTCGACGGAACGCCCGGAATCAGTGAGGCTCCAACCGCCGAATGGCCCAGGGTCGAGAACCGCGAATTGCTCCCCGGCTAGCAGGGCCAAGCATCTCTCCACTTCGGGTTCAGGAAGGTCAGATACGATGGACAACCTCCCGGCACTCACCGACCCGACACATCGCAATGTGTGAAGAACAGTCGAACACGAATCCCAAAGGTCGTTTGTGGTCACACGTCGACATTATCGATGGTGAGGGGAGATTAAGGGCAACGCCCCGATCATTGGAGCACCGGGTGCGGGTAGGGTGCCTTTATGACCGAATTACCGCCTCGTGGTACCTACGGAGCGACGATCCCGAAGCCGGTCCGATGGATGATGAAGTCCATGGGCTGGTCGGCGAAGTTGATGGTGCGTTTTGGGATGAAGATCCAGGGGCAGCCTCTCGTATTGCTGACCACAGTTGGAGCACGGACCGGGAAACGCCGTGAAACCGTCCTTAGCTGGTTCGACGAAGGAGAATCGAACGATTCGGGGTATGTCGTCGCTTCGAACGCAGGTTCGGCCAGTCACCCCGGGTGGGCGCATAACCTGGCTAACAACCCAGACGAGGTATCACTCGATCGAGGTGACGGCGAAACGGCAGTTGACGCTCAAATGCTCTCAGGCGGCGAGCGTCGGGCTGTATGGGATGAGGTTGTGGAACTCGCCCCTGGTTACGGTCGCTATCTAGAGAAGACCGACCGTGAAATCCCAATCTTCAGGTTGAGCCTGCGTAAGTAGCCCGGCGTTCGAGTCGCTGGCGGTTGAGTTTTTGGTTCCATACCAGAAACGCCGAGCGTCCTCAATCAGGATTCTTGAGCTCCAGCTAGACGTAGACCACTGGGGAGGGTTCAACCTCATTCCGTTGGAATTCGCTGAAGGCTTCCTCGAATGTCAACCCGCAGGAGTCCGTGTCGTATCCTGGCCTGTCGAGTACGAATGACTTGTACTCAGCGAACAACTCGGGGTCGGCCAAGAGTTCGAGAGCTTTCGCGTACTTTTCGTAGTTGTTGAATGCAACACGGCGATTTCTTAAATCACGACGCATTTCGTATCGAATCCGTCTTACGATGAATACATGTCCGATGCAATCGAATCAGTCCGTAGCGTCGCCTCTAAAACCGGGTTTTCGGGGGTGATCCGCATCGACCGAGCAGACGCCTCACCGTTCGTCGAGGCATTCGGTTTTGCTCATCGAGGGTTCGAGGTGCCGAACACGGTGGATACTCAATTCGCTGTGGCCAGTGCAGGCAAGGGATTCACCGCCCTCGTAGTCGTGAGCCTGATTGACGAAGGAGTCCTTTCATTGAGCACAACAGCCCGGTCGGTGCTCGGTGGAGACCTCCCGTTGATCGCTGATGACGTCACCATCGAGCACTTGCTCGGGCATCGCTCCGGCATCGGCGACTACATCGATGAAGACAACGAGGAGCTTTCTTCGGACGACTATGTCATGGTCTCGCCTGTGCACGAACTGGCCAACACGGAGGCATTCCTCGTTGAGCTGGCCGGCTATCCGACGAAATTCAAGGCGGGGGAGAAGTTTTCCTATTGCAATGGCGGCTTCATGGTGCTGGCTCTGATCGCCGAGCGCGCGAGTGGCACCCCGTACCACGACTTGGTCACCGAGCGGGTTCTCGGGCCGGCCGGGATGGCGGACACCGGGTTTCTCCGGACAGACGAACCATCGGGTCGTATGGCTCTCGGCTACCTGGACAATGACGGGACGAGGACCAACATTTTTCACCTCCCGGTCCGGGGCAACGGCGATGGCGGGGTCTACACGACCGTGGCTGATATCCACACGTTCTGGGATGCGTTGTTCAACGGTCTGATTGTTTCCACCGAATGGGTCGGAGAGATGACGCGACTTCACAGTGATGACCCAGAACAAGAGGCACGTTATGGCCTCGGGTTCTGGCTTGCGGAGACCGGCCCGATCGTGAGACTCGTCGGCGCCGATGCCGGCGTGTCCTTCACCAGCTCCCATGATCCAACCAGTGGAATGACATGGACGGTGATTTCGAACACGTCAGACGGTGCCTGGCCCCTAGTGACGCAATTCCAGGAAACGCTGGGCTAAATTCGCAGCCTTATCTGATACCCAAATTTCCTTCCGTTTTTGGGATCAGGGGTATTGATTCTGTCCGTGACGGGTTCGGTCTTCGAACATATGTTCGTTAAGGATTTTGAGAAATCGTTTGGGGATTTGGATGTTGTTCCTGTTGAACCGTCTTTGACTGTCGGTGGTGGCTCGGCGACGGGTGGTCTTCCTTCTGATCTCCATTTGTGGGATCCCGGGTTGGGGTTGGCGGCGTTTTTGGTGACGGTGGATCGGGGTCGGCTCAGTGGCCATGACCGGGTCACGTTGGTTCGGGCCCGGTCTCGGCTGATTTCTCATCTGACCGCCGGCTTGTACGCCGATATTGCTTCGGTGGCTGAAGCGATGACAGATGAGTTTGGCGACGACCCGGAGATGGCGCAGGAGTCTGCAACCCTGGAATTGCGGGCTGCTCTCCGTTTGACCCGACGGTCGGCTGACATCGAGATCGGTTTTGCTCAGGACCTGGTCGGCCGGTTGCCCCGGGTGGCCGTTGAAATGTTGGCTGGTCGGGTGGATTTGCGTCGGGCCAGGGTGTTGGTGGACGAAACAATGCATTTGACCGAATCTCAGGCCCGCCTGGTGGTCGATGAGGTTATGGATCGTGCCCCGGAACCAATTCGGGTTCGGGTGTCCCGACTGGCAACATTTCTTTAATGCAAATGCATGACGACCAACTGGAAGTGACCACCCCGATAGTCACTGCTCTCATTCGCGATCAGTTCCCCGCGTGGGCGACGCTTCCGGTGACCTCCGTTGACTCGGAGGGGACGGTCAACGCGATTTTCCGGATCGGAGACAATCTAGTGGGGCGATTCCCGCTCCAGACCGGTGACGTCGATGAGGTGCGTGCATGGCTGCAGAAGGAGGCACGGGCGGAGCGAGAACTTGGCGACCACACCCAATTTCGCATTCCGGAGCCCGTCGCCATTGGAAAGCCCGGAGACGGATATCCCTTGCCCTGGGCCGTTCAGACCTGGTTGCCCGGTGTGACTGTGAGCAGGCAGGATCAGTCTGGCTCGTTTGACTTCGCCCGTGATCTAGCCACCTTCGTTGGCGAATTGGCGGCAATCGAGGTCGGAGATCGGGTCTTCGCCGGTGAAGGTCGTGGGGGCGACTTGCAGTCACACGACGAGTGGATTGAGATCTGTTTGAGCAACATCGAACCCCCGCTCGACACGTCTCACCTTGGGGAAATGTGGGCTTACTTTCGTGAATTGCCCCGGGAGTCCTCAGATGCCATGACCCATGGCGACCTCGTCCCGGGAAACCTTCTCGTCAGTGGCGGACACCTCGCTGGGGTGCTCGATGTCGGGGGACTGGGGCCGGCTGACCCGTCCCTCGATCTCGTTGGCGCTTGGCACATGCTCGATTCTGCTCCTCGACAACTATTCCGCGACCACCTTGGTTGTGAACCCCTCGACTGGGAGCGCGGCAAGGCTTGGGCGTTCCAACAGGCGATGGGTGTCGTTTGGTACTACAGGACCAGCAACCCGCCGATGAGTCGCATGGGATTCACCACGCTCAGCCGCCTCGGCGCCGACAAAAACACACCGCTCAGATAATCACGTCCGGTGGTCGGCATTCATCTCGACCTAATTTTCTCGATCAGATCCTCGACCGAGGCGACGTTGACCAAATTTGCGACGCGACACGCCAGTTGAGTATCCATAGTTACAAAGGCGTCGGCCTGGAGTTTGGTTAGGGCGATGTATTCGGCCTCGTACGTCGAAGACCATCCCATTTCACTGGCAATATCCCATGCCAGGCCACGGAGAACAGCGTCACCGAGCAAACGAATCTTGATCTTCCAGATCTGCTCGAGCTGTTGTCGTCCCGTCTCCGCAGATATCTCTCCTCTCTGAACCGCTTCGTGCAGGTTTGAAAGTACCTGGGAACGGAAAAGAGTCGGCGCGAGCAACTCGTGTTGCTCATCGATCCGAAGACCGTTGGCAACGAGGTGGCGAATTGCACTGACATCTACGACAAATCTGGTCACGATTCCTCCTTGGGGTCGGCGACTCTACACACCCGCAGATCGGCAACAGATCACGGTGTTCGTCTACCGCTAAGCCGATGTCTTCTATAACCTTGCAAATTCAACTTCTCGAAGGGTGGGCACCCAATGAATTCCTCGTATTCTCTATTACTTCGCGTCGTGCTTGCCGCCGTCCTGGTCGGCGGGAGCTTCGCCAGTCCGGCTGTGGCCTTGGAAGCAGAGCCTCGAGGCTGCGAACAAACGTGGGCTGAGATGGGCCAGCTCCTCAGTCACGAGGATCGCCGTGGCGTGGACGCGGCCTGGCTGGATCAATTCAATGCGTTGATCCTGGAACTTGGTTCGTGCTCAGGCCATCACTCGGCCCACAACCACTTGTCGTCCCGGTGGGCACCACTGGTTGGCATCTACTTCCGACCGGACGACGTCGAACGCGTGTTGTGTCTCATGGACCTGGAAAGCGGGGGAGACCCCTCTGCGGTCAACGCCACCTCAGGCGCCTCAGGGCTGATGCAGGTGATGCCATCCTGGGCCCCGGTCTTCGGCTACACGGTGGCGGAACTCCAGGATCCGATTGTCAATCTGGAGATTGCAGCTGCGATCCTCGACTCTTATGGATGGGATTCGTGGAGTCCTTTCAAGCGAGGGAGTTGTCACTGAGGTCGCGACTCAGAGTGCTGGCTCCGGCAAAGCCAATCGGTAAAAACCTCGATCCCGTCGATAACCGCCTCGAATCGCGGTGAACGGACAAGGTCGAAGGAGTGCTGGCCATATGGTAACTCGGCGTAGACCACCGGATTGTGAGACCCGGACCGAAGATGTGCCACCAGTTGTCGTGCCTGGGAGATGGGGACCATGGTGTCCCGGGTGCCGTGGGCTATGAAAAAGGGTGGTGCGCCGGAGGTGTCGTAATCGAGCGGTGAGGTGTACGTCTGGCCGTCATTTCCAGTTCCGTAGTAGTCACCGTAATACCCACCGAGAGATATCGCAGCGGCAACGTCAGTTCTTTCGTCCTCAAAACCCGGCTGAAAACGTGGGTCATTTGGCGTCAATGCGGAGATCGAGGCGAGATGCCCGCCGGCGGAACTGCCGGACACGATCAGTCGGTCGGGATCGGCGCCGTAATCCCCGGCGTGCTGGCGTACCCAAGCGATCGCCCTCTTGGCGTCGATCATGTGATCTTCAAAGCGGGCCACCGGCCGGAGCCTGTAGTTGGCACTGAAACAGACCCATCCACGGCCGGCCATCCGGTAGAGCAGAGGCAGGGCGGCCAGGTTTTTCACCCCGCTGTAATAGCCTCCTCCATGCCAGTAGATCAGAATCGGGGCCCCGGCGGTAGGGGAAACACTCCGATAGACGTCGAGCAGGTTTCTGGTGCCTTCCGGTCCATAGCTCACATCCCTTGTCCGCTCCACATCGGTACGACGCAACAAGAACGGGACAAACACGGATTGCAACAGTCCTAGCCAGTAGCGGGCTCGGTGTTCTCGCTCCTTATTGAAGTGTCCGTTCGTTTCGCCGAGGCCACGTGTCAGCGCTCGCTCAACGGCAATTGGTGTCTCCAGTCCGCGCCAGAGGATGATGCACAAAAGGACAGCCGACAGGCCGGCAGCACCAACCACGCCCCAGGCCGCCGGTGATTCGATGTCACCCTGGGCAAAAGCGAGGACCGTCGATCCGATGAGGAATAACAGTGCTGGTCCGGGTAATTCGTTGAATCCGACCCCGACGCGAAAAGCGATCCCACCGAGACGGCCACGTCGAGGAGGTGGTGACAGGGCGACAAGAGCCCCGATCTCAATGAAGAGGACGGTAATCAGATATCCAAACGGCACCATGTAGAGCTACCCGCAGTAGCCGCGGCGGAAACCATGTGTACGAGGAGCGTTTCCCTTTTGTTCAACCCGTCCGCGTGACAAATAGATCGTCGGCGATACCAATGACTGCGTCGGTGGCGTCTGGCGGTGTCACCCCGAGTCTGCCAACCGTCACCACGGTCATGTCGTCTTCCTGGTCCCAATATTCTCCAACGAATGCGCGGTGGGTGTCCAGTGCCGCCGACAACGGATCGGCGATTTGTCCCTTCAAGGAGGCCTGGACCCGTCCGGTTCCGAACATCTCTCCATCGCAGTGGGACTCGGCCAGACCATCGCTGGTGAGCACCATCACTCCATCCCAGTCGAGTCGGGTCTCGATTTCCTCGTATTCCATCCCCGGCATCAAGCCGAGGGGCATCCCACGGACCATGAGCTCCGCAACCTCGTTTTCATGACACACGAACGGAAGGTTGTGGCCAGCATTTGCCATGGAGATCGCCCCCGACTCCGGGTCGAGGAACGCCACGAGGCAGGTAACGAACATTCCGGATGGAATATCAGGTTGAAGGCGGTTGTTGACGTCTGCGAGTAGTTGGCCCGGCGATGATCCGGCCACGGCGGCCGATCGCAGCAGGGTGCGGCAAGTAGCCATCACCAGGGCCGCTGGGATTCCTTTGTCGCTGACGTCACCGATGACGATGCCGAGTCGGCCGCCGGGGAGAGTGATCCAGTCATAGAAGTCGCCTCCGACTTCACGTGCCGGCTGGTAGAAGGCGTTGAAACGCCACCCGGGCAACTCGGGATATGTCTTGGGCAGAAGACCCTGCTGGATTTTCCGGGCCAGGTCGAGTTCGTTGGCCGCCCGTTGTTGATCTTTGGCGTTCTGCTCCCGGATTTGGACCTCATGGGCTAGCTGCAGTGCGGGGCCTGCGGTCTTGGCCAATCGGTCGAGTAGGTCGAGGTCTAGTTTCGAATAGGCCGTCCCGGAAGAACGTTTCCCCAACTCCAGGACGCCGGTGAGAGATCC
>DATDCF010000194.1:0-2572 GCA_036524475.1 Acidimicrobiia bacterium
CTCCAAGTCGAGATCGCTGCAAAAGAGTGTCGACGCGGACGTGGCGCGCCTTCGTGAGATGGCCGATCGGTTTGAGTCCGAAGCAGTTCCGGCCTATGCCCTCTTTGCCTCGTCGCTCGACGGAATATGGGAGTTGAAGGCCCTGGCGCAACCGACTTCTCCGGTGGCAGTAGTAGGGGCCCGCCCGTATCTGAGGCCGCTACGGGCCGTTCCCAGGCCTATTCGCACTGCGCTGCTGGTTGCCGACAAGTCTCAGGCGAGGATCTTCATTGGATTTGACGGCGATGTTGAAGAAATCGAGCCGCCGATCGCTGCTGAGATCGGGAAGCCCAACTTCGGTGGATTCGCCGGATATGACGAATACGGTGTCCGGGCGCGAGCCCAAGATGTTGCATCACGGTTGTGGCGAGAGGCAGGTGACGCACTTTTGGAACGACACGTCGAATCCCCTTTCGACCTACTTCTGATCGGAGGTGTCAACGAGGCGATCGAAGGTATCCGCTCAGGGCTGCATCCGTATCTGTCCGAACTCCCCTTTGAGTCGTTCCAGGCGTCGCCTTCCGACATCTCCCCGGCCCGGCTCAAGGAGGAATTGGCCCTGCAACGTGTGGCCTACCAGAGGAAGCGGGAAGGGGCACTCGTCGATGACTTGCTTGGGCTGGCCGCCCGCGGGACCCGTGGCTTACTAGGTCTGGCCCCGACGCTGAGGGCTGTCAATGCTCAGGCCATTTCCGATTTGGTGGTTGCGGGTGAGTTCACCAGGCCCGGTGTCCTCTGCCCTCAATGCGGGCAGATGGACCGTGCCGGGACGGTTTGCGATGTCTGTTCGAATGACATGCACGAGGTTCGGGACCTGATTTCGGGAATAATGGATGCGACCGTCGCATCGGGTGGACGGGTACATCAGATCTCGATTGGCTCTGCCCTGGATCGTGACGGCATCGGAGCGATCACTCGATTCGAGTTGCCGGAGTCGTGACCGGGCCCGGAAGTCCAAGTAACTGAAAGTTCCGGAGGCGGCTAGTTTTCCCAACATGTCAGTTGCTGCACTAATCCTGGCCGCCGGAGCCTCCAGTCGTCTCGGGCGTCCCAAGCAGCTCGAGGAGTGGGGCGACACCAACTTGCTCGGTCACATCGTGACCCAGACCTCTTCATTCCCCGTCGAGGAGACCTGGGTGGTCCTCGGCGCCATGATCGATGAGATTCTCGATTCCGTTGACTTTGGCGACGCCGGGGTGATCGAGAATCCGGAGTGGGAGGAAGGGATCGCCTCCTCGATCCGCGTCGGCCTCGACGCCCTTCTCCAGTCATCCCGTTGTGACGTCGCCCTGATAGTCCTCGGTGACCAACCCAACGTGACGGCGGAGATGGTCGAGGAGCTTTTGATCTCCCATCAGCGATCCGACCAGCCCGTTAGCGTCCCGAAATACCGATACCACAGGGGTAACCCGGTGGCCGTGGACCGATCGCTGTGGCCCCGACTGATGTCCCTCGAAGGTGATGAGGGTGCCAGCAGGTTGTGGCAGGCCCACCCGGAATGGGTGAACGAAGTGTGGTTCCCCGACCTGGCACCGCGCGACGTGGACACCGAGGATGATGTCGCCGAACTACGGCCGCGGAATCTGACACTGTAGATGTGGGGTCATGACGATGTTTAATCTTCGGAAGCGACTGTTGAAACAGGGAGTGTCCGCCGATGGCGAGAATTGACGAAGTGGCCGGAGTCTCGGTGAGAGATGCCACCAAGCTTCGCAAGGCTGGCATAAAGACCAGTGGGGGCCTCATCGAAAGTGCGTCGACGCGGCGCGCCCGGACCGAGCTCTCCTCAAGGACCGGAATCGCCCCGAGGGACCTACAGGCATGGGTCCATCACGCCGACCTGCTTCGGGTGAAGGGCATCGGCGGCGAGTACGCGGAATTGCTGGTAGCTGCGGGAGTGGAGACTGTCCGCGATCTGAGGCGCCGCAATGCGACTGCCCTTCTCGCCAAGGTGATCAGCATGAACGGATCCAACAAAGTCGTACGGAGACTCCCCACTGAGTCGATGCTCTCGGGTTGGATCGAGGCTGCAAAGAGCGTCGAACCCAGTATCGGCTAGGGCCATACGCCTTCCAAAAGGAATGCCGCACTCTGCTTGCTTTAGTTAGCACTGTGCGGTATCATGCACTGTGTGAACGAAAGCAAGCAGGGAGATCTCGGCGATTTCATCCGTCAGCAAAGGGAAAGGGCGAATCTTTCTCTACGACGATTGGCGGAATCGGCAGGTATTTCCAACCCATACTTGAGTCAAATCGAGAGGGGAATCAGGAAGCCATCTGCAGAGATCCTGAAGCGGCTTTCGCGAGCACTAGAGATTTCGGCCAACTCGATGTATTCCAAAGCAGGGTTGATCGATGACGACTTTGAATCGCCCTCGGTGTCCGAGGCAATCGACGCCGATGCGGTTCTGAGTTCCGAAGAAAAGAAAGTGTTGTTGGACCTCTACCGGAATTTGATCCGGGCGAGGGGTATGACAACTGAAGAAATCCCCAATAAGGAGTAAATCATGCAGGCTAAGAACGTCCTGTATGCG
>DATDCF010000195.1:0-4591 GCA_036524475.1 Acidimicrobiia bacterium
AGCCGAGGTGGTCGGAGTGGTCGAAGAGGTCGGTGATGGGATGGTTGTCATCGACGTAAGAGTCGTCTCGACGGAAATGACGTCCGCTTCGTCCCGGGTGAAGAAATAGACACTGAACGCGAGTCCCCCAACGAGCAGTCCGCCAATTGCGATCACCTGGAGCCTGGAACTACCCCTCTCATTCCAGGTCATACCGGAGGCCCGCACCCGGCTTCGCCGGTGATGACCGGGCGGCCATGGGTCTTGATAAAGGCATCGATCATGCACGCGTCGATGGTCCCGTCGGGATTGACCACGACCCGTGCGACCGCTGTCGTGGCACTGGCCGTGGAGTTGTGTGGCCACACAAAGTTGCCCAGACCCCAGAAAACCGGCTTGCCATCTATGTACTCGAGAGGTCCGAGCCGGTGTTGATGATGGCCGAAGATGACGTCGGCACCAGCGTCGACCATCGCTTTTGCCCTGACAACATCGTCGGGCTGGGGCTGGGTGTCGAGTTCCTTCCCCCAATGGATGCTGACGATCACGATGTCGGCGAGCTCGTCGGCCGCCTGTACGGCTCGAACCATGGAAGGAGTGTCATCGCCGCTCCTCATGCCCGGTGAGGACGTGGTTGCGTACATGTCTGAGTAGGGGGCCACTCCCCCGAACCCGAGCACGGCCACCGTCCACCCGTTGACCTCGAACAAGGCCGGCTCTCCTGCTATGAAGGCGTCAGCACCGGTGCCCACTGGATTCATCCCTGCGTCGATGATCTGCTGGCGGCCATCCACCAACGCATCCATCCCGTAGTCGGCGGAATGGTTGTTGGCCAGGTTGGTGACCTCGATCCCATTGTCAAGTATGGAAGGCAACGCCTCGGTAGGACATCGGAAGTTGAACGCCCGCTCTTGCTTGACTCCGATGTCGCTGGGGACACACTCCAGGTTGATGACAGTCAGGTCATCAAGCTCGAAGAGGCCGTCGAGCCCCGACCAGGCGTAGTCGTATCCCTTGTTGGCCAAAGCCGGGATGTAGACCGGGTCGACCGCCACATCGCCGGTCCCGTGGATGAGAAGAGATCCCTTGGGAACGGTGGTGGTCGTTGTCGTCGAAGAGGTCGTCGTGCTGCTCGACGTCGTCGTTGACGACGAGGTTGTCGTCTCGATCGCGATTGGCCCTGTCGTTGTCGTCGGGGTCGAGCCGAATCCCGCTGCGGTGAACACACCTACGCCAAGAAGGGCACCAGCAACCAACACAATGAGAAACTTGAGAGACCCGGACATCTCCCGAAAGCGTAAACGGAGATGCCCTCAATCATCGGCGAGTCGACAAACGGAATCACGCGCCTGATTTGAGTGGGCGTTCTGGCACCCACCCCCGCGCTGCCGCTCGGGTACTTCCTCCATAAATGGAGGGAGAGCAAGACGTGACGCTGGGGTACTCCTTTGAGGCGGAGGAAGAGAAGGAACGCGGCGGCTCCACTAGGGATCGACACAAGTTTCGGTGGCTTGGCCGGGGAAATCCTCGTAGGTCACGACTCGCCACTCGGAATCGCAATTGTCGAATGGATCAAAGAACCAGATGCTGACGAGCGCGAGTATCAGGGCGAGCAGGACGAGCAACGCCACTCTTGGTCGGACCGATCGATCCGGATCTTTCACCGCGCTCATCGCGACAGATCGTCGCGCGAAATCCGACGTGTTTTACAGGATTTGGCTGAGGAAGAGCTTGGTGCGGTCTTCCTGGGGGTTGGTGAAGAAGTGTTCGGGGGTTCCGACTTCGACAATCCGGCCATCCGACATGAATACGACGCGATCGGCGACTGCTCGGGCGAATCCCATCTCGTGGGTGACACAGATCATGGTCATCCCGCCCTGCGCGAGTTCCACCATGACATCGAGAACTTCCTTGATCATCTCGGGGTCGAGCGCCGACGTGGGCTCGTCGAACAACATGACCTTCGGCTTCATCGCCAATGACCGTGCGATCGCCACCCGCTGTTGCTGGCCACCGGAGAGCTGTCCGGGGTACTTGCGAGCCTGTTCAGGGATACCCACTCGCTCCAGAAGTGTCATCGCTTCGGACTCCGCCACGTCTTTGGGCTCATGACGAACCTGGCGGGGCGCCAGAGTGATGTTGTCAATGACTGTGAGATGCGGGAACAGGTTGAACGACTGGAACACCATTCCCGTCTCCCGTCGGATCTCCTGGATGTTACGGATGTCGTCGGTGAGTTCGAGCCCACCTACCTTGATCACACCGTTGTCGTGTTTTTCAAGACGGTTGATGCATCGGATCAATGTCGACTTACCCGAACCAGAGGGGCCGATGACAACCACGACCTCTTGCTGCCCGACATTGATGTTGATGTCATACAACGCCTGGAAATCGCCGAAGAATTTGTCAACTCCGACACACTCGATAACTGCCTCGCCTTTGGCCTGTGTGGCATCGGCGAATACTTGTGGGTTCTGTTCTGTGGTCATCGGCTTACTCGCAATCTACGTTCCAATCTCTGACTTTCACGGGACATCGCAAACGCAAATGCCCAATATCCGAAGGCTACAAATACAAGGGTCTCCGTAATCGAGACCCCCCTGAAATCGGCTTGGGCGTGGATGATCTCACGCACACCGAGAAATTCGAGGATCCCAATGATGGTCAGGAGCGACGAGTCCTTGAACAAAGAGATGAACTGGCCCACCATTGCGGGAATGACCGACCGTAAAGCCTGGGGCAATACGATCCGGCGCATAATCGTCGGTGGGGCCAACCCCAGCGCCTGCCCGGCTTCGGTTTGCCCCTTGGAGAGTGCCTGGAGACCACCTCGAACGATTTCCGCAACATACGCAGCAGTGAAGAGCGACATCGCGACAATCGCCCTGGTGATGCCGGAGAGATCTGTAGCTTCGGGCAACATGAAGGCCAGTACGTACTGGCCGAAAAAGAGCAGAGTGATCAGCGGGACGCCGCGGATTACTTCGATGTAGGCGGTGGCGATCCAGCGCAATGCAGGCAGGGTGGACCGTCTGGCGAGGGCCAGCAACAAACCCAGCGGGAACGCCAGGACGATCGCAATGGACGAGACCATCAATGTGAGGTGGAGACCTGACCAGGTGTCCCAACCGATCCCGCTGCCGTCGATCACCCCGTAGACGTATCTGATGATCAGCGCGACCCCGATAGCAGCAGCCAAACGGGCACCGAGACGCATCGAGGCCGCGGAGAGTCTGTCCACCGGAACCGCCGAATAGGTGGTAAGCCCGAGGATCACTCCCAACGGAACCCACCCTCCGGCATCGAACCCGGAGACCACCTGGAAGCCAAAGAGAAGGAGCACAGAGGTGAGCACCCATCCGGCATTGCGAAATCTCCGGGGGATGTGTTTTGCCTGGAACCCGATCAGGGCAGCGAGAACGACAGCGCCGACCAGAAGGAACGGGTTGTACCAGGTACCGAGAGGGTCGACAGTCGCGAAGTAGAGAAGTACTGCGATGAAGAGGACGAGTGACCACATTCTGCGGAGGGTGGCTCCCAGAGTCTCGGGGTTGAATGTAAGACCTGCATCGGTGGCCCGGTCTTTGGCCGCCGCTCGATTGGTCCCGGCACCAACTCCGAAAGCCAGGGCGAAAATAAGCATCTGCGCGATCAAACGCCATTGCTGATCACGGGGGAATGTGCCTTGCATGAACAACGTGAGGTTTCGGGTGACGGCTTCCCACTGGCCGTTGAGAAACACAAAGGCGAACGCTCGATAGAGCAAGTAGAGGAGGATCGGTGCCATGACGACTGTGATGACCCCCGACCACTTGCTGCCGAACAAATTCTTCTTGACCCACTCACCGGGAGTGCGTTGGCGGACCACGGGGCGGGTGGCGACAGTCATCGGTCAGCAATCTGCAGACGACGGTTGACGATGTTGAGGATGAGAGAGATAACCAGAGAAATTGCCAGATAGACCCCGGCGAGGATGACTATCGACTGCAAAGTTGGACGGCCATTTCCGATTGACGTCTTGGTCAACGCTGTGATCTCGGCGTAAGCAGCGGCCGTACCCAGAGAAGTGTTCTTCACCAGGTTGAGGTACTGGTTGATGGTGGGTGGCAAAGCTATCCGCATTGCCTGGGGGAGGATGACGAAGCGGTAGCGCTGGAATCCCGAGAGGGCCAGAGCACTAGCCGCCTCAGCCTGGCCACCATGTACGGCCAAAATCGAACCCCGCAGAATCTCGGCGATGTGGCTGGCGGTGTACAGGCCCAGCGCGACGGTCACCGAGATGAAGCCCCAGTTGACGGCAAACCCGCCCTCGAGAAGGCGGCGATCTTCAGTGATGACCGGCCACGAGATCTCAAAAGGCTGGCCGGCAACGAAGTAGCCGACGCCAATAAAACCGAGGACTACTGCAGTGGACCACAGAACCCGATGGTGGGGCTGGCCGGTTTTGTCGAAGGCACGGGTCCTAATCCGCCATACGAACCAGGCAGTTACCAATCCAACCGCGAGCACAATCCAGAAGACGGCGAGATTGCCCACCTGGGTGAATCCTGGGATTCCCCAGCGGTCCTTGTTGAGAATGAGAAGCACGTTATCGGTGCCAAGGAAATTGATC
>DATDCF010000196.1:0-2183 GCA_036524475.1 Acidimicrobiia bacterium
GCAGGTCCGTCTGTCATGTCTCCAATCAATCTGCCCTTGTCATTCTTGACAGCGTTGACTGCGTTCAATGCCTGTGCTCGCTCGGTCAATTCATCCATGCACTGGGCAGCGGCTTGTTTGTGGGGTACGGTCACAAAACCTCCCCGAAGGTTTTCCGTCCCACGCATCATTCGGAAATAATCCGGGACATTGTCGGGCTCGATGTCGAATGCCACGAAAACGGCATCGAGGGAGGTGTCGGCAAAATGGTTGTTGTAGAGGGTCGGAGATTGAACCTGCGCCACCGGATGCCCGATGATCGCGAACACATCGGTGGTGCCCGATGGAAGTAATCCACCTACGTTTGAATTTCGTGCCTCGTTGTTTCCTACACTCATTGCTATCAATAGTAGGCAATGAGAAAAATGGTTCTGAATCCAACAATGCGAATCGCGCCAACACTGGCACATCGGAGATTCGTCGGGAGTCACCTTGGATAGGCTCGAATCGGTCCCTGAGTGGATTCGAAGCATCCTCGAGAGTCGCATAACCGGTGGCGACGTCGAGCCAGGCGATCGCATCGGTCTCAAATCTGAACTCCAGGATGAGTTCAATGTCGCCGGTCCGACACTGGATCAGGCCCTAAAACTATTGGTAAACGATGGTCTGGTGACTCTTCGCCGCGGCCCGAAGGGCGGCGTATTCGTTGCGCGATCCGAACCCGTGTTACGGCTTGGTAGCAAGCAACTTTGGGCCCGCGACGCACAGTCTTTGGGGGAGAACATCGAATTGCGCGAGGCGCTGACTTCCCTGCTCGGGGTGACGGCGGCTCGTCAGCCGACTCGCGACCCCGACAAGGTGGTTGAATTGGCCGACCTGGCCACGCTTTTAGAAAAGGCTGAGATTTCTTTCGACACCCAAAGACAAATCTGGCGAGGACACCGCATACTTCTCGAGTTTTGCGATAGTCCGCCCCTGAAGATGATCTATCAGAATCTCCTCGAGGCGGCTGAGACCCTGATTATCAAGGTCGACTTCCCCACGGAAGGCCCGGAGGCGTCACGGGAAAGGCGGCGGATCCAGGCGCACGCCAACCTCTTCAGAGCAGTGGTCGATGGTGACGTCGAGTTGGCTCAGGAATATGGCGAAGTCGTCCGCGTGGTTTCCCCGCTGGGTCGCGATGGCCACCATGTCGCGGTTGGATCTGGTCCTGCTCGAAGACTCTGGGCCGTCGATCCGGAGATGCGTGGCTGACAGTCGGATGACGACGCAAGTCCAGCTGGGCCTGATCGGCTCTCAAATCAGCCACTCGCTAGCTCCCCGGTTCCATGAGCTCGCCGGACTTCACTCGGGATTGAACGTCAGCTACGAGTTGATCCAGTTGGAGCCCGATCAGGAAGGGGACCTCTCCGACGTCCTTGCCCGATTGAGGGATCGCGGCTTTCGCGGAGTCAACGTAACCTACCCGTTCAAGCAACGAGTCCTCGATTTTGTCGATCGTTTGGAGAAGGACATTTCCGATCTCGGAGCGGTGAATACGGTGGTCTTCGATGACGGCGCCACTCACGGATACAACACGGACTACTCAGGTCTTGTAAATCGCTGGGTCGGGGCCGGTCGGGATCAACCGGGGCAAGTGGCTTTGTTGGGGGCGGGCGGAGTTGGCCGGGCGGCGGCCTTCGCGTTTGCCGCTCTTGGAGCCGACCAGCTCCGGGTTGTCGATCCAGAGAAGTCCCGGGCCCGCGACTTGGTCGCGGCTCTGTCGAGCAGTTACCCGGACTTGGCCGTCGATTTGGTCGATAGTCAGACCGACGCCGTCGCCGGAGCCGACGGAGTGTTCAATGCCACGCCGGTGGGAATGTATTTCAATCCCGGATCACCCGTCGACCTCTCCGCCATCGTCGATCAGCGATGGGTGTATGACGCGATCTACGCCCCGGTGAGAACACCACTGATCATCAGGGCTGAGCAGATGGGAATCTTGACCCTCGATGGCTTCGAATTGTTCATCGGACAGGGCATTGATGCCTATTCGAAGTTCATCGGTACACCTTTGCCGGTGGAGATCTCGAGGCAGGTTGAACGAACTCTGCGACCGATAGTCGAGCAACTTGTTGACGGCGACTGATCGTTATCGTTATATTCACTATATTCAATTCTGCGAAGAGCGGAAATGCCGCTCACCGGGTTGACGAGGAGGACAA
>DATDCF010000197.1:0-19143 GCA_036524475.1 Acidimicrobiia bacterium
AGGTGGTGGTCCGGCTTTTCTTCATCCGCATCGAGCAACTCGAAAACGCGCTCGGCTGAGGCAACGCCGGACTGGAGAAGGTTGATCATCGAGGCAACCTGGGTCACCGGTTGGGTGAACTGTCGGGAGTACTGGATGAAAGCCTGAACATCTCCGAGGCTCATCGTCCCGCTGGCGACTCGAAGCCCACCGACCACAGCGATCACCACGTAGTTGAGGTTCCCGATGAACATCATGATCGGCATGATCAGGCTCGACAGGAATTGGGCCGAGAAGCTCGCCTCGAACAAAGCCTCATTTTCGACCTCGAAGGACTCTTGAACCTCTTCCTGACGCCCGAACACCTTTACCAGGGAGTGTCCCGTGAATGCCTCCTCGACTTGAGAGTTGAGCACACCCGTCTTGCGCCATTGCGTAACGAAGTGGGTTTGTGACCGCTTCATGACCAGACCTGCAACGACCATGGTCACCGGGATCGTCACCAGCGCTATCAGTGCCAACGACGGTGAAATCCAAAACATCATTCCCACGACGAAAATGATGGTGAGGATCGATGTGAGCATCTGGCTCATCGTCTGCTGCAAGCTCTGGGAGACGTTGTCGATGTCGTTGGTGACCCGGCTGAGGAGCTCCCCACGCGGTTGTCGGTCGAAGTAGCTGAGAGGGAGTCGGTTTAGCTTGCTTTCAACATCCGACCTGAGCCGATAGATCGTTCCTTGCACGACGTCATTGAGCAAATACCCTTGGAAATAGGCGAGGATCGCTGACACCGTATAGAGCGCAAGGACCACGAGCAGGACTATGCCGACAGCGCGAAAGTCGATGCCCTGGCCCGGGATGAGGTCGACCCCGGACAGCAGCTCGGCAATCTGCGGTTGCCCGTTGGCGATAGCCCCCTGAATAGCTTGTTCCTTAGTGATCCCGGGGGGTAATTGTTTTCCAATCACCCCGGCAAAGATCAAGTCTGTAGCTCGCCCCAGGACCTTCGGCCCGACTGCGGAAAGGGCCACGCTCACTACGCCGAATAGGAATACACCCACGACCTTCGGTAGTTGGGGCCGGAGTTGGGCCATCAGACGCTTGGCCGAAGGTCCGAACTCGAGGGGTTTTTGGGCGATCATTCCGCCACCCATGGGACCTCCCCGTCCCGGTCCTCCCTGGCCCTGGATCCGCTCTGTCTCCTTCATTGTGCGGTTCGTCATGACGCCACCTCTGCCTCGAGCTGTGATTCCACGATCTCGAGATATGTCGGCGTAGATTCGAGGAGTTCGTCGTGGGTTCCCACACCAACGACAACGCCGTCTTCCAATACGAGGATCTGATCTGCTTCGGTGATCGTCGATATCCGTTGGGCAACGATGATCACCGTGGCGTTTGCGGTAATCGGCTTGAGGGCTGCTCTAAGCCTGGCATCGGTGGTGAGGTCGAGGGCCGAGAATGAATCGTCGAAGAGGTAGATTTCGGGATTGCGGATTAGCGCTCGAGCGATCGCCAGGCGTTGCCGCTGCCCACCGGAGACGTTGGTCCCGCCCTGGGCAATGGGAGATTCCAAACGCTCAGGCATTTCCTCGACGAAGGCCCGGGCCTGGGCAACTTCGAGTGCCTGCCACATTTCGTCTTCGGTGGCGTTCGGGTTTCCATATCGCAGGTTGCTGGCGACAGTCCCGGAAAACAGGTAGGGGACTTGGGGAACGAAACCA
This sequence comes from Acidimicrobiia bacterium, assembly GCA_036524475.1. Classification (GTDB taxonomy): domain Bacteria; phylum Actinomycetota; class Acidimicrobiia; order Spongiisociales; family ZC4RG35; genus MA-ANB-1. The sequence continues at coordinate 1,701 of DATDCF010000197.1, forward strand.
ATTTTCGACCACAATGTCTCGGGGTCGAGTTCTTCGATCGGAACGCCTCCAACCATCACCTGGCCGCCCGTTGTATCAAAGAGTCTCGGTATGAGGCTCAACATCGTCGTTTTCCCCGCGCCGGTGGAGCCGACAATCGCAGTGGTCTCGCCCGGACGTGTCCGAAAAGAGAGATTCGTGATCACCGGGTGCGTGGCCCCCGGGTAGCTGAATTCAACGTCGCGGAATTCGACTGTTCCATTCTCGATCAGAGCGGTCACGCCGTTGAGTGGTGGAACAACAGACGAGTACGTGTCGAGGACCTGACCGATTCGATCGGCGCTGACCGACGCTCTCGGGACCATGACCAGCATGAATGTCGCCATCATCACCGACATCAGAATCTGGATGAGATAGGCAAGGAACGCGGTTAACGATCCGATCTCCATAAGGCCCTGGTCGACCCTCATACCGCCGAACCAAAGTACAGCAACGCTCGACACGTTGAGTACGAGGATTACCACGGGGAACATGGCTGCCATCCACCGCCCGACAGTCAGAGATACATCGGTCAGCTCTCGGTTCGCCTCATTGAATCGGGCCATTTCATATGGCTCTCGCACAAAGGCACGGAGTACGCGGATTCCGGTTGCCTGTTCCCGGAGGACGCGGTTGACGGTATCGATCTTCGTTTGCATCACCCGATACGAAGGGATCATGTGGGAGATGATGTATGCCACGGCCGCTCCGAGGACCGGGACCGCTACGACCAGGAGCCACGAAAGTCCGACGTCCTCCCGAAGCGCCATGATGATCCCTCCAACCATCATGATTGGGGCCATGACCATAAGGGTCAATCCCATGGCGACCAACATTTGGATCTGTTGAACATCGTTGGTGTTTCTTGTAATCAATGAGGGTGCTCCAAAGGAGGAGACCTCTCTGCTGGAAAACTCACCAACCCTCCTGAAAATGACAGATCTGAGGTCGCGTCCCAATCTCATGGCGGTTTTCGAGCCAAAGTAGACGGCGACGATTGTCGTGATCACCTGTAAAAGAGAGATTCCGAGCATGACGGCACCGGTGCGGACGATGTATGCGGTATCTCCGGTGACCACTCCCTTGTCGATTATGTCGGCATTGAGGCTGGGGAGTGTGAGTGACGCGATGGTTGCGATCAACTGGAGGAGGATGACGATGGTTATCCACCCCTTGTACGGCTGCAGCCGTTCTCTGAGGATCCGGATAAGCATCAGTTCCCCACCTCTGTCGACGCGGCCACCCCGGACACGATCGTCGCGATCTCTTCCACAGTGAGGGTTTGTCCGAGGCCGAATGCGGGATGTCCACTTGCGAATACGAGCCCGCGAAATGCAATGGCCATACGGCCGGGGTCGAGAATCGTTGCCTCCGAGCGATTTTCGAATATCGAGGTCAATGTGTCAATGATCATCTCGTTTGATTTCTTCAGTGCATCACGAGCGTCGTCGTGGCCAATCGCACCGTCCGGAGGCAATGACCTGAATACGTGGAATAGGGCAATCATTCTGTCAGTACGCTCGAGGAGGATTTTCCCGAGTTCCGAAAGATGTGTCTTGAACGGACTATCTGGATCGACGCCCCTGAGTTCCTCGCAGGTAGGCACCGGGTCGATCGAGTGTTTGATCGCCTCGTGTAACACACTGGCCTTATCCGGGAAGACACCGAATATTGTGCCTTCCGCGACCCCTGCGGCGCGTGCCATCGCGGCGGTTGACGGGATCCTCTGATTTTCGACGATGATTGGTATGACCGCTTCCACGATCGCCTGTCGCCGTTCTTGGGGAGACAGGGGAGCGGCCCTTCGGCCTGTTTTCACAGCACCAGGCTAACTGAGTGAGCGCTCACTCACAAATGTGAGGTCGGCATGCTCAGCTGAGTCGGTCCCGGACTGTCCGGTACCCTTTCGTGAGTTCATAGCCGGAGTGCCCCGACCCGTCTGGCTCGACGAGGTCTGAGACATTTCCTCCCAAAGCCTCACCACCGATTGGATCGTCTTCCCGCCACAGATTTATCCACCCCTTGGACAGTTGTTCTGGTAGGTCTGCAACGAGGCCGTCCATCCCGGTGTCCGGGAATAGTTTTCGATATAGGAGAGTGATCGGACTTCCATATGTGAGTAGGCCGGTGGGAAGTGTCCCGCCCCGGGTTGCCGCTTGTTGTGTGGCAATTGCAGCGATGACTGAGCCCTGGGAGTGCCCTGCGAGAATGTCCACGTTCCCATCGCTTATTCGGTCTCGTAACGCTGTGACGACCATCGGCCCGTACGCTGGAGGTGCCAAAGGGTGGAACCAGCGTGGCCAGAAGGAGGCGACATCCCAGAGCACACCGACCTTTCGGCTGGAGGCTCCCTGGCGGTATGCCCCCAGGACGCTGCGCCCGATTGCTGCAATGGGAGCGATGAAGATCAAGGTCATGGAGAGGGGCAGGGCATAAAGGTATTGGGCAGGGTCAAAGGAACCGAAAGTGGGCTGGAAGAGCCCGACCCAGAGCACCAATATCGCACCCAGGGCAAGAGCCGCGCCGGCGACTCGTTTGAACTCGAAGATCCTGAGGGCGAGTGCTCCCATTATCGACGCGATCAGGGCGACCACCATGAGGTCGGCCCCGGGGAATTCGCTGAGTGCGTCCGGTTGGCACAGGCCTGGAGTGAGGATGCATCCGCTCACGATTGCGTACCCACCAACGATGAGACCGAATCCCGCTGCAGCACCGAGCAAAAGCCTCGATTTCCTGGTGATACGGGTAAGAAGCCGGGTGGTGAGTCCTCCTCCGGTGAGCCAGGGCGGTCCACGGAATGTCAACAAGATCGCAACCAATCCAACGAACAAGAGAAAGATGAGCGATGCGGGGGCCACCCATGCCCCTCCCTGACCCACCAGGTCGCCGACATCGAGGAGGTCCTCGGCGACGAGGCCGGCGCCTACTCCAAGGGCACCACCGATGAAGGTGGCGAATGTAATGGCCCCGACACCTGGAATACCTCCAGTGATCGCTATCGCACCGGCCACACCCAGCGCGATAGCCATATGGAATGTGGTGCGATGGACAGCCACGAGGTCGAGGACCTGGCCGTCGAGAACGTAGGTGGCGACCGCCCACAAAGCAACAGCTTCCCCGAAGATCGAAGTCCAGGAGGTGAGTACTAGGACGACCCGGGTCCCGGCGATGTAGGTGGTTGCCACAATGAGTGCTGCCATTACGGCCAAACCAACCAGCGACACGACTTTGATCGGTTCCGATCCGTTGATTCTGGCGAGGATCAGGGCCACCACCAATTGGCCGGTTGCGAAATGGATTCGACGGAGGCGATGCAGAATCGTGTGGACACCCCACATCACTTCATCGCTCAATTTCGCTTCGGCGGGATCGTTCCACGTTGGATTTTGCTCGTTGCTCATCGCGTCGACCCGTGGAGCAAAGAGAAGCGAGAACCGGTCGGGGTAGGGGATCGGGCTGAAATGGGACTGAATGGAGAGGCGTAGTACCACGGCGCCGAATACCAGGACGTAACCCAGTCCGGTGACGGCTCTGGCTATCGCCATCGTCGTCGCTCCCCACCCTGAGGCTTCGATGTACAGGCCGGGCACCGCAACGATTACATATCCGATTTGTGCGACGAACAGCCCGGTCAGCGCCAGTCCCGCCAATCTCACCGAAGCACGTTGCAATGAGTTGCGACGCACCCCCATCCACCCTGCCACGTTGGCGAGTGCAAAGGGTGCGAGGAGAATCCAGAGGGATGTCAGCCAGTGGCCGGTGGTCAGTGATCCCCAATGAAACGCTTCCGTCTCATACGGCCGGCCGGAGGGATGGGTTACTTCCAGCGACGGTCGTTTCCGGTAGATGCGGGTAAACGGGTTTCCACCCACCTCCGGGATCGGGTCGGTGTGAAGTATGTCCCTGGGCGGCGTTCCTGATACCCCGTGAACTCTGAGCTCTTGGATTCGGTCCAGATCTAATCCCTTGGCTGTAGTCGACAAGCTACCCGATCTGACGCGAATTGAGAGCGGCTGACACACCGCTAGTGGTCGGTCTGTCAATTGACGCAGCGGTGTCCCCGAGCCATCGTCTTTGTCTGGCAAGGACGCCGGACGAAGTCGCATCTGACCGTTCGGCAAGGACGAGGACGACGCCAGCAGTGACGCGGGCCGGGGAGACAGCGCAGCTATCTGGCCGACTGACCGCTAGATTCACTTACATGGATGAAGAACGTATTGCTCTGTTTATCGACTTTGAGAACCTGGCGATTGGAGCCAGGGAGGCACTGGGGGGGATGGAGTTCGATTTCGAGCCGATCGCAAACGCCTTGGCTGAAAGGGGCCGGGTGGTCGCCCGCAAGGCATACGCAGATTGGACGATGTTCGACGGGGCACGGCAGCGGATGACGCGGAGCCATGTCGAACTCATCGAGATCCCGCAAAGGATGGGTGCAAGCCGGAAGAACGCCGCCGACATCAAGTTGGTGGTCGATGCCATCGAACTGGCCTTCGAGCGCGACTATGTGACCACCTTTGTCATCTGCACCGGCGACAGCGATTTCACCCCTTTGGTCCACAAGCTGCGAGAACTGAACAAAAAGGTGATAGGCGTCGGAGTCAAGGCTTCGACCTCAGCGCTGCTCCCACCCGCATGTGACGAGTTCTTGTTCTACGAGAATCTCGAAGGTGTCGAGCCACTCAGGCCGGACACGCCTCCACAGCCGGAATCCACTCCGGGTGACAGCCAGCCGCAGTTGGAGAGTCTGATCACGACGACTCTTGCGGGTCTCAGCCGGTCGAGTGGTGGTGAGGTGCTCGCTTCGTCACTGAAACGCGCGATGCTCCGCAAGGATTCGACCTTTTCTGAGACAGACCACGGATATCGGGCCTTTGGCGAATTGCTCCGGGACCTCGAGTCGGAGGGCGTCATCGAGCTCTCCGAGGGCCCGGGTCGGGGCGATCCTGTCGTCGGGTTCCCTTCCACCGGAAGTGGTGAGGCGGAGGCCTTCGATCTGCTCACGAAGGTCGTTGCCGAGATCTCCAAAGGAAACGGAAAAGTCGTCCTGTCCGGTCTCAAAAACCAACTTCGCAAGGAGGATCCCGACTTCTCCGAAAAGAAGTTCGGCTACGGCGGATTCCTTCAATTCTGCAAGGGCGCTGCCCGGAAAGGGCTGATCGAGCTCAACTGGGACGAGAAAGCCGAGGACTATCAGGTAACCCTGGGATGAACGCTGACGTCGTGGTGGTCGGTGCGGGGATCATCGGTTCGTCCATCGGCTACCAATTGAAGCGTCATGGTGTCGAGCGAGTCGTCTTACTCGACAAGGGTATCGGCCCGGCGGAGGGATCGACCGGAGCCTCTTCATCGATCTGCAGATGCCGCTACACGAACCCCGAAGTGGTGCGTCTCGCCTTTCATGGCCAGGAGGCGTACGGCAACTGGGATGAATTCCTCCAACTCTCCGAAACACGGTCAGGGCTTCATCGACCGGGTGTGCTCTGGATGATGGGGGAGTCGGTGGAGAAGGTCGACGCCGATGTCACCAAGCTGAGAAGCCAGGGAGTTGCGGCGGAGACCGTGCGGCCGGAGCAGTTGTCAGGGCTATTCCCGGCCCTTTCCAATTGCACCGCCCCGTTTGACATGACCGGGGAAATCGAGCACGTGTGCAGCAGCGAGGGCGCTTTTCTATTCGAGAGCGAGGGCGGCTATGCCGATCCGGTGGGGGCAAACCAGGACCTTCTCGACGCCGCCCGCAAGGCGGGGGTAGATGTTCGATTTGGATCCCGTGTCGTGGATGTGCGCACTTCGGGTGGCGCCGTGAACGGCGTTGCGTTGAGTGATGGAACTGTGATCGGAGCCGACCTCGTCATCAATGCCGCCGGCCCTTGGTGCAACCAACTCAATCAAATGGCGGGAGCCGATCTCCGCTGGACCCTCACCCCGACCCGGATCCAGACCGTGTACCGGGAATGGCCAGCACACCTCGGCCAACTGCCGGTTGGGGCAGATACCAGCACAGGCATCTACTTCCGACCCGAGTCCGGAGGCCAGCAGGTGCTGGTCGGTTCGGTGCTACCCGAAGACGAGGAAGAGATTGTCGATGACCCCGATAGTTTCAAGAGGAGTCCCGATACCGAGTTCACCGCCCTGAAACTTGCTGCGTTCCATCACCGCATTCCCGCTTTGGAGCCGCGCGGAAACGTCTCGGGTGTCGCCGGCCTCTACACGATCAATCGCGAAGACGTTCATCCGGTTGTCGGACCGACCGGCGTTGATAACTTCTGGGTCGCCAACGGATTCTCGGGACACGGGTTCAAGCTTGCTCCGGCCGTGGGGTCGATGCTGGCTCAAGCGGTCTCAGGCATCTCGATGGACCTCGATACCGATGTCCCGATGAGCTTCTTCGCCGTCGACCGCGACCCGATTGGTGTTGAGACCAAGAGCGTTCTGGCGTGATCTTCCTCGATGCTGCGAAAACGAGGGAGGCATTGCCGATGGCCGATGCTGTCGAGAGCATGCGCGAAGCCTTCTCCCCTGATGTGGAAATGCCGTTGCGTACCCAACTCGGCTCATCTCTCTTCATGCCGGGCAGAGTCGGGAGTGTCTCGGGAGTGAAAGTCGTTTCTGTTGTCCCCGGTAACCCGGTGGGAATCGTTGCTATCTTCGACGGCGATGGCAATGCAGTCGGGTTGGTCGACGGGCCGACACTGACCGCAATCCGGACGGGTGCCGTTTCCGGGCTTGCAACCGATCTCCTGGCCTCCAAGTCGGCGTCCAGGATGGCCATGCTGGGCGCCGGGGCTATGGCTCACGATCAGATCGAAGGGATTCGCTCGGTCCGTGACCTCGAGGAGATCCTCGTATGGTCGCGCGATTCCGAACACGCGGCGGCATTGGCCGCGAGAGTCAGTGGAAGAGTGACGCTGGATGCAGATGAGGCGGTGGCCAGCGCCGACATCGTCTCCTGTGCCACTCCATCGATTTCGCCGCTATTCCATAACGATTCGGTCCGCCCGGGAGTGCACATCAACGCCGTTGGTTCTTTCCGTCCCGATATGGTCGAGGTGCCGGCCGACACCGTGAATCGTGCGTTTGTTGTGGTAGACGATTACGACGCGGCTGCTGCCGAGGCCGGAGACCTGATCCAGGCCGATCGGATCGCGAACGCCAGTCTGGCCCAGGTCCTGACCGGAGACCATCCGGCGATCGGTGAAGACGTGACCTTCTTCAAGAGCGTCGGTGTTTCCAGCCAGGATGTAGCGGCCGGACATCGCGCTCTGGTCAATGCCGCCAGCAGCGGTATCGGAGTCGTCATAGGCTGACGTGATCGTTTCCGAGCCGGCAACGGCCCGCGCCTTGGAATCGGCGTCGGTTTCGGCGGACACTCAGGCCGATTTGGCTCCCCGGATCTCCAACGCATTGAGAAGGTGCTCTGAAATATGCGCGATCTCGGCGACCGCTTCATCGAAGGCTTCCTTGTTGTGCGAAGCCGGTTGGCGGAATCCACTGATCTTTCGGACGAACTGCAAAGCAGCAGCTTCGACCTCTTCCGACGGTGCCGGGGTGGCTCCATCGCGGAGTAGTTTGATTGATCTGCACATATCAGGAAAGCTAGCTCACAATCCAGCTTCTGACGGTGGGATGCACCACGAAATCGGTTGGCGGCCGGTAGCCGAAAGCGCCTCGTTGGCTTTGGAGAACGGCCTGCTGCCGAAGAAACCGCGATGTGCCGAAAGTGGCGAGGGATGGGCCGACTCGAGAACCGTGTGCTTGCTTCGATCGACCAGCTGCGTCTTGGCGCGGGCTGAGGAGCCCCAGAGTATGAAGACAACTCGGTCCTCCTTCTCGTTGACCACCCGAATTGTTTCGTCGGTGAATGTCTCCCAACCCCTCTGTTGATGGCTTGCGGCGGCACCGGATCTCACGGTCAGGGTGGTGTTGAGGAGTAAGACCCCCTGTCGCGCCCATGACTCCAGTGATCCATGATCGGGTGGGGGACATCCAAGGTCGGATGAGAGCTCCTGGTGGATGTTGGAGAGTGACGGCGGGATCGTTACTCCCTCCGGTACCGAGAAGCACAACCCGTGGGCCTGGCCCGGACCGTGGTAGGGATCCTGACCGAGAATTAGAACCTTGACGGAGGCGTACGAAGTGAGATGGAGAGCTGCAAATACCTGGTTCTCGGGAGGGAAGACCTCGTATCCGCTCCGTTGCTCAGCGACAAAGCGCATCAACTCCATCCAGTAGGGCTTTGTGAACTCACCGGAGAGGAGCGGATTCCAGTCGGTGTTCGGCGTCACGCATCGATCATATATCTCGCCCTCGAAGGTCGTCGGTCGGGCATCCACGGTCCGGGAACCAGGGGATCTCTTAACATGCCCTGATGCGCATCGGTCTATGCACTTTTCCTAATTCGAAGCATCGACACAAGAAGATCAGGCTCACGTGATGGGAACGCCATATCTCGCGATTCGACCCGGCCATCCCGACTTCCTCGATCTTCCGTGGGACGTCGAGATCAATAGCTGGGATACACCGAGACTGGTGACAATGCCGACAGGGATCCACCGACATCCTGTGGTCTTCGTGGCCTATGACGAGGGGATCTACGCAATCAAAGAACTACCTCTTGCCATTGCCCAATCCGAATATGAGGTGTTGAGGGCCCTGGGCGAGATGACCCGAAGGACTGCTGTCGCGGTCGGCCACGTCGAGCGCGGGTGGCTCGATCCGACTACCGAGCAGGCAGGCGCCGTCATTACCCTTTATGTGGAACACTCCTTTCCGTACCGGCAACTCATCAGCGGCCCCGGGTTTGGAGGGAGAAGGCGTCAGATGCTCGACGCGGTCGCCGGCCTGATTGTCGAGCTCCACCTCGCCGGGCTCTACTGGGGCGATTGCTCGTTGTCCAACCTCCTCTACCGGTGGGACGCAGGTGCCATCGAAGCTGTGATGATCGACGGTGAGACGTCGGAGATGCACGAGCAGCTCAGCAACGGCCAGAGACTGATGGACATCGAGGTGATGATTGAGAACCTTGCCGGCGAGATGGCCGATATTGCCGCGATGAACGGCGTCGAGGTAGACCACGCCGATCTGAGCCTCGGTCATGACATCGAGAGCAAGTACCACCAGCTTTGGGAGGAACTGAACCGGGAGTTGGTGATCGGCCGGAACGATAGTTATCTGATCCGGGAGAGGCTCGCCCGGATCAACGATCTCGGCTTTTCCGTCGACGAATTCGAGCTCGAGCCAACTGACGCAGGAAATGTGGTGCGGATGAGGGTTCGAGTCGGAGGACGGACACACCATTCCTTCAAGCTGAGGCAGTTGACGGGGATCGATGCTTCGGAGAACCAGGCGCGGATCTTGCTCAGCGACCTCGAGTACTTTCTATCCAAGTCGGGATCGACGACTCCAACGCTGAGGACCGTTGGCACCATGAACTGGCTCTCACAGTCATTCGAGCCGATCATGGCCCGGATCGCACCGGTACACCAGGGGAACGCCATTCAGGGCTATTGCGACTTCCTGAACCACCGCATGATCATGGCCCAGGCCGCCGGTGCTGACATCGACAACGAAGTCGCCTTTGAGAATTGGCTCGCAGAGGGACGCCCCGGCTTTACGGTTGAGACGTAGGTTGGCCCCCCTCGCCCTTGCGGCTTACGTTCCTCTCGCTCCAGATGTCTGCGCCGCGAATCGCCAGGAGTGGAGTTATCGCCCCGGCGAAGATGCCGGCTTGGGGGAGTATCACAACCAACAACGTCACATAGCCGGCGACCATGACGATGGCGGCTAGCCGTGGTTTGAAGGGGATCTCCTCTTCGCGAAAGAGCGTGACCGCTCCAGAAGCGGTGAACCCCGCGCACAGCCCGGTGATCGGATTGATCAAACCGATGGGCAAAGCGACTAAAAGCCACAATCCCATCCCTTTGAGTACTGACGAAGCAGCGTTGCGCCGGCCCGACCCCAATGCGACGATGACGCAGACAATCGGCACCAGGGCGAATCCGACGGCGAAGGCGGGTCCTCCTGCCGTCGTCGAGTCGCTCCTCGAAGCGACCACCCCGAGCAAAAAAGATCCAAAGCTGATTGCCTGGACAACTGTGCCGGTCCCGATGGCAGTCCATATTCGACGCAGAGTGGGACCGTCGGGTGCCGCCGCCTGGGTCACGTCGTGCGAATTCGCCCTGGAGTAGGCCAGTTCAGCCCTTGACCGATCCTGCGGTCAGACCCCGGACGAAGTAGCGCTGAAGCCCGAGGAAGACCACGATCGGAAGAGCCATCGTGATGAAAGCTCCAGCAGTCAGCAGGTGCCACTGCTCACCGCGGGACCCGTTCAGGTCCCGCAGAGCGAGTGTGATCACACGTACCTCCGGCTCGCCGCCGAGGAAAACCAGGGCAACCAGGAGGTCGTTCCAAACCCAGAGAAATTGGAAGATAGCGAAGGAAGCAAGCACCGGCACCGAGAGCGGCACCACCAGCTTGGTGAAGATCTCAAAGTGAGTAGCGCCATCGATCCTGGCCGACTCCATCATCGACGAAGGGAGTGAGCCTATGTAGTTGCGCAACAGGTAGATCGCCAGTGGCAAGCCGAATCCAGCATGGGCGAGCCAGACTGCAGGGAACGTCCCGTTCAGGTCGAAATTGACATAGAGCCGGAGCAGCGGAATCAGAGCCATCTGGAGCGGGATCACCAGGAGGGCGACGATGGTCACGAAGATCCACTGCCTCCCGGGAAACTCCATCCACGCGAAGGCGTAGGCGGCGAATGCGGCGATCGTGATCGGTATCACCGTGGCCGGGATCGTCACCGACAGGCTGTTGAGGAATGCGTTGCCGAATCCTTCGGAAGTCAAGACTGTGTTGTAGTTCTCAAACGTCCATTCGTTACTTCCGAAGTTGGTGAACACAGTCCACCAACCTGTCGTATTCACCAGGGCCGCAGGACGGAGTGAACTGATCAGAACACCAAGAGTCGGGATGACCCACAGGATGACAACCAACAGGATGACCAGCTTTGTCATCCACCGGTCGAATATCCGGCTAACCACGGAGGGCGACGGGGCGACGTAGACGGGGGCGTCGGTCGAGGCTGTCATCGGGTCAACTCCTGCTCCTTGAACCGTCTCACGTTGGCAATCATCAGCGGGATCACCGCGAGTAGCAGGACCACGGCCAGCGTGGCTCCGATGCCACTGTTGCGGAAGGTGAAGAATTGGGTGACCATCTGTTCAGCGACCACCTGGGTCCCGAATCTCCCACCCGTCATCACGAAGACGATATCGAACACCTTCCAGACAGTGATGATCACGGTGGTGGCGACAACGACAATCGACGAAGATATGGACGGGATGGTGACTCTTCGGAACACTTGCCACTCGCTGGCGCCGTCGATCCGCGCCGCCTCGATGATCTCATCCGGGACGGATTTGATGGCCGCGGAGAGAATGACCATCGCAAAACCGGTCTCCAGCCAGATCAGAATGACCATCAAGTAGAAGTTGTTCCATGGTTCCTGGAGAAGCCACGCGACCGGTTCCTGACCGATCCCGGTGAGAAACCCGTTGAGGATCCCGATCTGCTCGCCGAATCCCTCGGGTCGGAAGCTGTAGACGAAACGCCAGACGATCGAGGCACCAACAAACGAGATCGCCATCGGCATGAAGATGAAGGTCTTGGACAACGCCTCCGATCGTCGTCCCATCCGGTCGGCAAGTGCGGCGAAGCCGAGCCCGATCAGCACCGCGAACAACGGAACGATTATCACCCAGGCGAGGGAGTTTCTCAGCGCAATCAGCGTCTCCGAGCTGGTGAAGACATTGACATAGTTATCGAATCCGACCCATTCGACACCTTTGGCATCCTTGAAACTCAATGTGATGGTGTTGATGGTCGGGTACACCAGGAATATCGCAAGGATGACGACGGCTGGGCCGACGAAGGCAAATGGCCGAACACTGTCGCGATGGCGTTCGGGCAGTTTGTTGATCATCCAGTCCATACCGACATACAGGGCGAACACCCCGAGAACTCCGACGAGCAATGCCATGAAAACGACCAGGACCCGGTTGGCATCTTCATCGAGGATCACGGTCCCGGCGTAGTAGAGACCCACGATGGCAAGGATCGGGACCACGAGGGAAACACCTACCCGGAGCAGCTGGGTGGTGACGTTTGTCCTCGGTCTTTCAGGCGGAGATTCGACCGGTGGCGGTGCTGGCGCCTCTCTATCCGATGTGACTACCAAGTAAGTCCTTTCGTTGCCCGTTCGACTCTAGCCATAAGAAAGGAGGGATGGCTCGTGCCATCCCTCCTTCCATTCCGATTCGATTCCGATTACTCGGCAGGCCAGCTGTCCTCGATTGCTTGAAGGACATCTGCTGTCGACTCACCTCTGGTCCAGTTGACCATTCCTTCCCAGAAGGTCCCCTGACCCACAGCCGATGGCATCAGGTCTGAAGCGTCGAACACGAAACCGTTGCCGGCAAGCGCGGCAGCGATTGCTTCGGCTTGCTTGGTAACCGTCTCCGACTCGTAGCAGTCAAGCGGGGTGTTGGCGTTCGCCGAGATCCGCTCGATGCCAGCCACTCCGTGACCCTTCGGGGATGCTTGGACGCACTGCAGTGCAGGCTCGGAGTAGGCCGTCAACAATGCGACCACCTCGGGCCGGTTGTCGAACACCATCGCCAATTCCCCGCCACCCATGGCTGCCGCTGGCAGGTCAGGATTGATCGATGGGAAGCTGAAGAAGTCTGCATCGGTTCCGGGAACTGTTCCCTCGGGGAAGAAGTTGGCGATGAACGATGCCTGACGGTGCAGCATGCAGCTTGGTGGTTCGTCGAACATGGGGGTCGGTGCGTCGCGGAAGTCGATCGCAGACACCTGGTCCGCCCCGCCTAGTACCCAACCTTCATGGAACATGATCTCGCCGAAGGTCTCGGCGGCTTCGACGATCGCGGGATCGTTGAACGGGATCTCATGATTTACCCACTGGTCGTAGACGTCGGCGCCCGCGGTCCGCACCACGATGTCCTCCATCCAGTCAGTGGCGGGCCAGCCGGTGGCGGCCTCAGAACCGATACCGATACACCATGGGGTGATGCCGTCGTCCTGCAGGTCTTGTGACAGGGCGATCAAGTCATCCCATGTCGTTGGGATCGTGTATCCGCCAGCTTCGAATGCCGGCTTGTTGTACCAGATGATCGACTTGTAGTTGGCGTTGGTCGGGATCGCATAGTGATTGCCGTCGGCGCATTCACCCAGGCCGATGAAGTAGGCGCCGTGAGCTGTCTCGAGTGCGGCGATATCGAATCCCATGTCCTCCAGCGATGTCAATTGCCCTGCGTCGGCAAACTCACAAATCGAACCGGGTTGCGGCGAGATAGCGATGTCGGGTGGTGAACCGCCATCGGCGGCGATCCGGAGATCCTGCTCGAACGAGTCGCTCCCCAGCCACGTCACCGTGGAATCGGTCGACTCGCCATAGATATCAAATGTCGCCTGGATCGATGATCCCTCATCGCCGGTTGGGGCTCCCCAGACGGAGACCTCTGTACCGGACACGTCGACATCGGTGAAGTCGTTTCCTGTTCCTGGTTCAGAGCCGTCGGGTGCCGCGGTAGTTGTGGTGTCATCGCCGCCGCCGCTGCCGTCTCCACAGGCGGCCAGGACCAATGCGAAGACTCCAAGCAAGGCTATGAGCCTGTGCAATTTCTTCATATTTTTCTCCTCATATTCGGCTTTCGCCCGATGTCCGGGCGTCACCTCAAAGATAACCATACAACTTTTTTGCCGTCTCGCGCTGGCCGCGGAGATGCACCTTCGATAAGCAGGTGCCTATTCTGCCGCTGATGTCCCCTGCTATTTCCAACACGTCTTCCTGGTGGCGCGACGCTGTCTTCTATCAGATCTATCCGCTGAGCTTCGCCGATTCGAACGGCGATGGTTTCGGGGATATAGATGGGATCGTCTCCAAATTGGATTACCTGTCGGACACCCTCGGAGTAGATGCGCTCTGGGTCTCGCCCTTCTTCAAGAGCCCGATGAAGGACTGGGGTTATGACATCGCCGATCACACTGCGGTTGACCCGATCTTTGGGGATACCAGTTCCGCCGAGGCCTTGATCGAGGAGGCGCACAAACGCGGGCTCCGGGTCATCTTCGATTACATCATGAATCACACATCCGACGAACATCCCTGGTTTGTCGACTCCCGTTCATCGAGGGACTCGGTGAAACGCGATTGGTACGTGTGGGAAGACCCCAAGGAGGACGGATCTCCACCTAACAACTGGGTCAGTGTCTTCAGTGGCCCGGCGTGGAGTCTCGACGAGACAACCGGTCAGTATTACCGGCACACCTACCTCGCCCACCAACCCGACCTCAACTGGCGCAATCCTGAGCTTGTGGAGGCGATGCTCGGGGTGGCCCGGTTCTGGCTGGATCGAGGTGTTGACGGATTCCGGGTCGATGCCGCCCACCAGATGATGAAAGACCCCCTGAACAGAGACAATCCACCGACGCCACCCGACTACCCGCGACCCTGGAAGTTCATGGGAGAGTACGACGACTTCATCCACCTCTACGACCTCGGCCATCCCGACGTCCACGCGGCGCACCGGGCCTTCCGGGCTGTTCTGGATGAGTATCCCCAGCATCCCGTCAGCGTGGGTGAGATCCACATTTTCGACCTCCCGGAATGGGCGTCCTACTACGGCGAGGAACTCGATCAGTTTCATATGCCGTTCAATTTCCACTTGATGGCCACGCAATGGGATCCGATCCGCATCCGGGCGATCATTGAAACTGTCCTCTGGAATGTCCCGGTGGGGGCATGGACCAACTGGACCATGGGCAACCATGACGAGATAAGGCTGGCGACACGGATCGGCCTGGACAATGCCCGAATCGTGGGAATGCTGCTGCTCACCCTCAGAGGCACTCCCTTCCTCTACTACGGCGACGAGCTCGGGATGCCGGAAGTGGAGGTCCCGACCGCAAGCAAGAAGGACCCATGGGGCCTGAGACTCGACTTCCTCAGCCGCGACGGAGCCCGCACCCCGATGCGTTGGGACGCCTCACCAAGTGGGGGGTTTGCATTGTCGCCCGCCGCCGAGGCTCCGTGGCTCCCTGTCGGCCCCGATGTGGACAAGATCAATGTCGCCAGTGAGCTTGAGGATCCGGAGTCGACCATCAACCTCTACCGGCGACTGCTGGCTTTTCGTAAGGGTTCACCGGCACTGCGTCGCGGTTCGTTCCTTGCCCACCCCAGCTCCGATGAGCAGGTTTTCGCTTACAGGCGGGAGTCGGACGACGAGACGGTGACGGTGATCCTCAACTTCAGCGACACACTGCAATCGGTGAGAATCCGGGCGGGGAAAGTGATGATCTCGACCATCGACTCCACCAGGAAGGACCATTTCAGACACACTGTCGAACTGGCAGGTGGCGAGGGAGTAATCGTCTCGCACTAAAGGCCCGTCACGCGCGCCGAACTCCGATTCGCTAGTTTATGGACACACGACGCCGGAATCGGAGAAGCAAGTGGCTCAAATCAAGATCGAAGGGCTCGGAAAAATCTATGAGGACGGAACCCGCGCGGTCGGGAATCTCGATCTGCTGATCGAGGACGGTGAGTTCCTCGTTTTGGTAGGTCCGTCCGGATGCGGCAAATCGACAGTGCTCAGGATGATCGCCGGTCTGGAAGAGATCAGCGAGGGGACGATGACCATCGGCGACAAAGTGGTCAACGATGTTCAGCCGAAGGATCGTGACATCGCCATGGTGTTCCAGAACTACGCCCTGTATCCCCACATGACCGTTTTCGATAACATGGCCTTTGGGCTGAAACTGAGGAAATTCCCCAAGGACGAAGTGAAGCGACTTGTCGACAACGCCGCCGAAATCCTCGAAATCACCGAGTTCCTCCATCGCAAGCCGGCCGCCCTTTCCGGTGGTCAACGGCAGCGTGTCGCGATGGGCCGCGCCATAGTCAGGGAGCCATCCGCTTTCTTGATGGACGAACCGCTTTCTAACCTCGACGCAAAGCTCCGTGTCCAGATGCGTGCCCAGTTGGAGCGGTTACATACTCGCCTGGGAACCACGACCGTCTATGTGACACATGACCAGGTCGAAGCGATGACTCTGGGAGATCGCGTCGCGGTGCTTCGCCCCGTCTCCACGGCCAAACCGTACAACCTGCAGCAAGTTGGCCCACCGACCGAGTTATTCGACCATCCCGACAATCTATTTGTGGCCGGCTTCATCGGTAGCCCCGCCATGAACATGATCTACGGGACTCTGAGTGGCGAGGGCCAGGACGTATGGCTGCAGGCGGGTGACTACCGGCTAAGGGTGGACCCGGCCGCACTCAGAAACCACCCCGGGATCGAGAACCACATGGACAAGGAATTGGTGGTGGGCATCCGTCCCAATCACATGGAGGCGGCAGCAGTGGCGGCCTCGAATCCGGACAGGACGATCACGGCCGTGGTCGAGGTCACCGAAATGCTCGGTGCCGAGACGTTTGTCCACTTCACGGTCAACCGACCGCCCGTGATGACACCTGACGTCGAAGAGCTGCTCATGGACTCGGGACAGGACGCCTCGGCCCTCGGCGACAACACCGAATTCATCGCTCGGGTGAGCCCTGATGCCCAGGTGACGTTGGGCGGGACGATCGACCTGGTCGTCGACACCGCAAAGCTCCATTTCTTCGATCCGACCTCCGGCGACAGGATCGGCGCCAGGGAACCCGCCACGACGGGCGCTTGATCGCCGACTCAGCCCGGCCATTCGCCTGGGGCGCGGCGACCTCGGCGTATCAGATCGAAGGTGGGCGATTCGAGGGTGGCAAAGGCACGTCCATCTGGGATACCTTCGCCGACGCCGGAAGGCTGGCAGTGCCTGGCGACGTTGCTTGTGACCATTTTCACCGGTGGGAGGACGATCTCGACCTCCTCCAGGAGTTGGGCGTCTCTTCATACCGGTTCTCCATTGCCTGGACCAGAATTCTCCCCGACGGGGTGGGGGAGGTGAATCCGGAGGGCATCGCTTTCTACCGGAAATTGGTCGAGGGGATGCGCGACCGGGGGATAGATCCCTGGCTCACCCTCTATCACTGGGATCTTCCCCAGGCCCTCCAGGACGGTGGCGGTTGGCTCAACCGTCAAACAGTCGATGCCTTCGAAGTGTACGCAGGGAAGGTCGCCGACGCGTTGGGCGATCTGGTCACTCATTGGATCACGCAGAACGAGCCCTGGGTCTCCGCATTCCTCGGCCACAGGGACGGGATTTTTGCACCAGGGCTCACCGACTGGAATGCCGCGCTCACGGCCGGCCACCACTTACTCCTTTCCCATGGCCGGGCCGTTGACGCGATCAGAGAAAGGGTGGCCGGTGCCGAAGTCGGGATAGCCATCGACTGTCGACCGGCCTC
>DATDCF010000198.1:0-5327 GCA_036524475.1 Acidimicrobiia bacterium
AGATCGACTCAGCGGAAGCATTCGGGTTGGGTTGGATGCTCTGGAACGCCAAGTCGATCGTGACCGTAGAGGCCCTCGACATCGAATAGGGACAATTCGCACTACGCGCGTAGGGTAAATACGATTCGACCAGGTTCCAACCGGAGATTTTCTTGACCAGCTTCAGCAAAGACAGCCTCGATCGCCTCGCCGCGCCCCTACCCGCGTGGCGCGCCGAGCAGATGCGGGCTGCGTTCAAGGTATTCGAGGGCTTGAACGAGCCAACCGGGACGGAGGAAGATTGGCGTTATGTCGATTTCACCACACCTTTTGAGAGCCTGAGCCCGGTTTTTGAACCAGGGCACCCATTGACTGAGGGGCCGTTTCTTACAGCCGTCGGAAAGGTCGCCGGGCGGGTCACCATCATCGATGGCCGGGTCGTGGAGGTCGACTCACCCCAAATAGCTGTAACCCGAATCTCGGAAATGGACGAAGATCCCGGATTGCGGGGGGCGATACCGCCGGACCACAACAAACTGACAGCGGCACATCTCGCTTTTGCGGTTGATGGAGTTTTAATCGATATCCCCGCCAACCAGGTTTTCGAGCATGCGCTCGTGGTCGACGTCCAGGGGGTCACACCCGACACCGCGAGTTTCCCTCATCTGGTGGTCCGACTGGGTGAGAACGCCGAAGTCCCGATAATGGTGGTTTATCGTTCGGTCACCGGTGCCAGGCTGCTCATGGTTCCCGAGGTAGACCTGAGGGTTGGCGACGGGGCACGGCTGAAATTTCTCAGTGTCCAAGGGTCGGACCAGGCGGCCACCGTTGTTGTCCACCAGCGTGTTCACCTCGGTCGGGATGCCAGTTCCAGTGTTGGCGAGGTTGGTCTCGGCGGAAAACTTGCTCGTCTCGACCTCGGTGTCGATCTGGAGGGCGATGGTTCGTCATCGGAGGTGGTGGGTCTCTACTTTGGTGAGGGCGAACAGACGCTGGACTACCGGGTCGTTGTAAACCACAGGGGCCGCCGGACATCGTCCGACGTCTTCCTCAAGGGGGCAGTGGAAGACAGTGCCCAGAGTGTGTTTACCGGATTGCTTCGAATCGAGAAGGAGGCTGCCCGAACCTCGACATTCGAGACCAACAGGAACCTGGTTCTCTCCGAGAACGCCAAAGCGCAATCAGTTCCGAATCTCGAAATACTCTGCGACGACGTCGTTTGTGGCCACGCCTCTTCAGTAGGCCCCCTCGAACAGGAACACCGCTACTACCTGCAGAGCCGCGGGTTGAGCAAGGCCCGCGCTGAGCGTCTCCTTATAAGAGGTTTTTTCCAGGAGGTAATCGATCGTCTGCCAATCGAAGGCGTTGGCGAGCCTGTGAGTACCGAGGTCTTCAGCAGGTTCGTCGCTGCACAAGAGGCTGGACGGGTGGCATGAAAGTGGAGATTGGAGACCTCTCGACCTTGCCTCGCGACCGGGGGATACGGGTCACCGTCGGCGATGAACGGATCGCCATGTTCCGCATTGGCAACGATGTGTATGCGATAGGGGATGTGTGCTCCCATGCCGAGGCGTCTCTAGCCGAAGGAGAGGTATTCGGGACCGAAGTGGAATGTCCTCGTCACGGATCCGAATTCGACCTCACCACCGGTGAGCCGCGCTCTCTTCCGGCGACGGTCGCGGTACCCACATACGAAGTGATGATTGAAGACAACGTGGTCTTTCTCAATATGGGGGACTCATGACAGCGGCTCTGGTCGTCAAGAATCTCACGGTGTCCGTGGATGAAAAGCAGATACTCCACGGTCTCGACCTGGAGATACCGTTTGGTGAGGTCCACGCCATCATGGGGCCAAACGGGTCCGGTAAATCGACGTTGTGCCACGTCCTGACGGGCAAGGACGGATACGAAGTTTCGGGCTCAGCCCTCCTCGAGGGGCGGGAAATCCTCGACCTCGAAGTCGATGAGCGGGCACGGGCCGGTTTGCTCCAGAGCTTCCAGTATCCGACCGAGGTACCGGGTATCCGGCTCAACGAGTTCATGATGGAGGCGACAGCAGAACGTGGCATTTCCGCCACGGAGGCCTCCCGACGCATCGCCACCGAGGCCGACCGATTCGATGTGACCAGATTCCTCGACCGGTCCCTCAACGATGAGCTGTCCGGAGGCGAGAAGAAGCGGTCCGAGATCTTCCAGATGGCGGTCCTGGAGCCAAAGGTGGCTTTGCTCGACGAAATCGACTCGGGTCTCGACATCGACGCGGTGAAACAGGTCGCCGAAGCGGTTGAGGAGATGAGGTCGCCCGACCTCGGCGTGCTCATCATCACCCACTATTCACGGATCCTCCGCTACATGACACCCGACCGGATTCATGTGATGATCGACGGCAGGATCGTGGACTCGGGGGGCGCCGAGTTGGCAGAAGAATTGGAGACAGGGGGTTACGACTCCGTGCGCGACCGCCTCGGTTTGGTCAAGCCTGAATCCGTTTCGGCTCCGAGACCGTCCGACTTTTTCACCGACACCCCCTTCGACATTTGATTCACGGCTAATGGCGTCCCGATCGACCGCAACCAGGTGGCTCGATGAGTTGACCCATTTGCCGACTGCGAGCGGACACGAGGACCGGGTGGTGGCGTGGGTGCAAAAGTGGGCAGCCCGTCGCCCTGACCTAAAACTGTCGATCGACTCTGGCGGCAACGTCCTCGTCACCCAAAAAGGTCGGAAGAGCGCCGCACCCGTGCTGGCGGTGGCGCATATGGACCACCCCGCTTTTGTAGTTACCGCCGTGGAGGGAAGGGATGTCGAGTTCGAGTTCCGCGGAGGCGTCAATCCCGAGTATTTCGAGGCGGCACGAGTCGTTTTCACCTCGGAGACGTCGGGGTTGAGTGGGGTAATCACCGAATACGATGGCGAGAGCCAACAGGGCAAGATTCGTGCCAACGGACCGGGTGTGGCCGTTGGAGATATAGCCCGGTGGAAACTGCCCAAAAAGAGTCCATCTGGCGATCGCTTCTTTGCACCGGCATGTGACGACCTCGCCGGTTGCGTGGCGGCGCTTGCGGCACTCGACCGGATGAGGGGAAACGCCGCGCTGCGACACTTCGGTGTCTTGCTCACGCGCGCCGAAGAAGTGGGTTTGGTCGGGGCGACGCATTCCGCCAAGCATGCAACATTTCCGCAGAACTCCCGTCTGCTCTCGATCGAAACTTCGCGCGCTTCGGCGAATGCACCGATCGGAGATGGCCCCATAATCCGCGTCGGCGACGCTGTGACGATTTTCGACAACGAGTTGACCAATCGGATCAGTCAGGGCGCCAGGCGCGCCGGTTTGAGACATCAACGCAAGCTGATGGATGGCGGAGGCTGTGAGGCTTCGGCTTTCGTTGTGTATGGATATCAAGCGACCGGGCTATGTCTGGCGCTGGGCAACTGGCACAATCGGGGCAACCTCGACGCCTTCGAGTCGGGCACCGGCCGACCCGTCCCGATGCTTGAAGAGATTTCGCTCAGCGACTTCCACGGGTTGGTCGAGTTGTTGCAGGTGGCCTGCGTAGCTGTCGACGA
Source organism: Acidimicrobiia bacterium (assembly GCA_036524475.1). Classification (GTDB taxonomy): domain Bacteria; phylum Actinomycetota; class Acidimicrobiia; order Spongiisociales; family ZC4RG35; genus MA-ANB-1. Next base: position 3,547 of record DATDCF010000198.1, read on the forward strand.
GGAGACCGGTTTGAAGGCACGATTTGACGATTTGTACGACAATGTTGGAAAGTTCCTGAGTCCTCGCCATCCGACTCGGGATCAGACCTGATAGGAGATTTGGTGGAATACCGAACAGAACGAGACTCGATGGGCGAGGTACAGGTCCCGGCTACTGCGTTGTACGGCGCCTCGACCCAGAGGGCGGTCGACAACTTCCCCATCTCAGGGTTCCGGTTCAGCCGCCGGTTCATCTGGGCTCTCGGATTGATCAAGGGTTCGGCGGCGACGGTCGCCGCGGAGCAAGGCCATCTCGAGGCCGCTACGGCTGAGGCGATCCGCACCGCTGCCGATGAGGTGATGGCTGGCGCCCATGATGGCCAATTTCCGTTGGACATCTTCCAGACCGGTTCGGGGACGTCGACCAATACCAACGCCAACGAGGTGATCGCCAGCAGGGGCAGCGAGATATTGGGATCAGCGATCCATCCCAACGATGCGGTCAATTTCGGCCAATCATCAAACGATGTCATCCCGACGGCCATCCATGTCGCGGCTACCGCTGCAATCCGCGAGGAACTTCTTCCGGCTTTGAAATCACTCGCCGACCAGTTGGCGGCGAAGGCCGCCCAGTTCGAGGAAGTAGTGAAATCGGGTCGCACCCACCTGATGGATGCCACACCCGTAACGCTGGGCCAGGAGTTCGGGGGTTACTCGGCTCAAGTTCGCAAAGGCATCGAGCGTTTGACCAAGGTCCTCCCGGAATTGGAGGAACTGGCACTGGGTGGGACGGCGGTGGGCACCGGTATCAACGCACCCTCCGGGTTTCCCGCAGCCGTTATCGCGCTCATGGGGGAGCGGTCCGGGTTCCATTTCAAGGAAGCGGGCGATCACTTCGAAGCTCAGGGCGCCAAAGATGCAACGGTGATGGCTTCAGGCGCACTCAAGACTGTCGCCGTCTCGATGTTCAAGATTGCCAACGACATTCGCTTTCTCGGGTCGGGCCCGACCTCAGGGATTTCCGAGATCAGGATTCCTTCGTTGCAGCCGGGGTCTTCGATCATGCCGGGCAAAGTCAACCCCGTGATGTCGGAGATGGTGATGCAGGTCTCAGCCCAGGTCGTCGGTAACGATGCCGCGATTACGTGGGGAGGCGCCAACGGGAATTTCGAGCTCAACGTGATGATGCCGATGATTGCCCACAATCTCCTGGAGTCGATCCGACTGCTCGCCAATGCGGCTCAGGTGTTTGGCGACCAGTGCGTCGCCGGGATCGAGGCAAACGAGGCGAGGGCGCGCGAATTGGTGGAGAAAAACGCCATCGTGGTCACTGCGTTGAACCCGCATATCGGTTACGACAATGGAGCGAAGATCGCCAAGGAAGCAGTCGCTACCGGCCGGTCGGTGCGGGAGCTCGTCCTCGAAGCCGGATTGATGACCGCTGAGGAACTCGACGCCGCCCTGGATCTCAAGGCGATGACTGAGGGTGGCATCGTCTGAAATGACCCGCACCTTCAGTGTCGATGAGGTGCTGGTTCAGTTGGACACAGCGTTAGCCGGCGCCTTTCCAGCACCGATCTGGGTGCGCGGAGAGATTTCAGGGTTGCGAAGGACAAACCGGGGTGCGGTGTTCTTCGCACTGGTCGACCACAGCCAACGCGACCGCTCCATCGAAGTCGCGGCACGGGGCCGGGTGATGAATGATGTCGAGCGGTCCCTCGACGCGGCCAACGTGGGCAAGCTCCGTGACGGGGTCGAAGTGCGCCTGCTGGCCACCGTCGGCCAGATGTCAGGCCGGGTTC
>DATDCF010000199.1:0-5808 GCA_036524475.1 Acidimicrobiia bacterium
CGCACCCCGGTGCCGTCGGGAGTCGGGTAGTCGTTGCCGAACACTCTGACGTGGTCGAGTTCGCCTGCAGCGACCTTGGCGACGTATGGCATCAAATTGTTGGGTATCCCGCTTGGCTCCTCGCCGATCAAACCCGACGGATGGGCTCCCACCGGGTTGAAATACCTGAGGAGGCAGATGCTCCAGTCGGGGTTGGCGGTCTGGACGTCGATCAACACCCGTTCCATCATTATCTTGCTCCACCCGTACGGATTGGTGGCCACGCCTACCGGCATGTCCTCCCGTAACGGCAGATCAGCCGCTTCACCGTAAACGGTCGCTGACGAACTGAAGATGAATTGTTTCACATTCGCCTCCCGCAGTGCGGCGAGGAGGGAAATGGTGCCGCTGACATTGTTGTCGTAGTAACGCAGCGGTTCTTCGACCGACTCACCCACTGATTTGAGGGCAGCAAAGTGAATGCAGGCGTCGATTTCGTCGAGGACTCCAGCCACGCGCTCGGTGTCGCGAATGTCGACCTTGTGGAATTCGGGGACCACACCGGTCAGTTCCCCGATCCGGCCAACAACACCCTCGCTCGAGTTGGATAGGTTGTCGATAATTATCGGCTCGTGACCGGAGTTGATGAGGGATGCGACGGTATGGCTACCGATGAACCCGTTACCTCCGGTGACTAGTACGCGCATTCAACTGAGGTTAGGCGGTGGCCGGCATCAACCGCGGGGCAGATAGAGCGAGAAGCGGGAACGGTTGTCAGCATGCGTATAGCGGACGTCGCCTCCCATGAGACGGGCGAGCTTTCGGGAGACCGGGAGTCCAAGTCCGACCGAGTTGGGGTAGGTCTTTCGCCGTTCCTGCCAGAACGGCTCGAAGATCTTGCCCACGAGCTCTTCATCGATTGCGTCACCGCTGTCACAAACAGTTATCACCGCCCAGGAGTCCTCGACGGCAATCTCCACGGTCACTTCATCACCACCGTAACGGTGGGCGTTGCTGATCAGGTTGCGGAGAATCTGACGGGTCCTCCCCGGATCCGCGTTAACGGATATGTCGCCTTCTGAAACTATCTTGACGGGCGGTTGAGCCATGGACACGATCCGCTCAGCCTCGGCCTGAACCGAAAACACGGTGGCGACCAGACTGAGCTCGCGTCGCCCGTCGTGATAGGCGACAAGGAGGTCCTCGATGAGCCATGCTGCCTCTTCTGACTCCCTGGCAATGAGTTCGACCATCTTGCGACGTTCCTCATCGTTGAAGGACTCATATGCATCGGCCATTTCCTGACTCAGCCCGAGAGCCACGGAAATCGGGTTGCGTAGCTCATGTGACACCGTCGCAATGAACTCTTCCTGGGATCGGCGGAGGCGGACCTTCTCGCTGACATCGACCAGTGCCCCTTCGAAATAGAGAACTCCGCCGCCGGCGCTTCTCGCAACCCGCGCGGTGTCCCGCACCCAGATTGTGGAGCCATCGCCCCGGGTCAGTTCGAAGTCGAGTTCCTCAACCCGGCCATTGCCCTCGATTTCGTCAATCCAACCGTCCCGAATCGAACCGTCGACGTAGTAGTCGGCCACATTGTTGCCATGAGTCATCAATTCTTCGGTGGACTCAAATCCAAGGAGTTCCGCCAGTGCCTGGTTCGCCGCGAGCAATTCTCCATCGGGCGAGGTCCGATAGAGCGCGACAGGAAGAAGATGAAAGAAGTCATCGAGGTTCTCCACGTTTGGCACCCGCATATATCGGCAGTATCGGGCAATTTCCTAACCGTCGCCGTCGAAAACCGGTCCAATCTCGTCTTTATCGCGGCTCAGACCGGCATGATCGAGTCGAAACATGCCATCAGCGGCCTCTGGGGCCTCCCCACACGACACCACGAATTTGGACCCGTAGAGGGTATTGGCCACAAACCCGGCGGTGACCAGAATCTGGTCAGGCTCCCGAAGAATCAACCCGCACGGGGCCGTACCGATTCGGATCATCTCGGCCAGGACCGTTGCCGATGAACTGCTACCCCGACCGTGCGGCATCGCCAGGATCAAGCCCGTTATCTTCACACCGCATTCGGGATGATTTCCGTCGACGATTGTTCCCGTTACCGGGTCTACGCCACCCCAGAACGACAGCGGAGCCGAAAGAACGAGCAATTCCCCGACTGCGACACCCGGAAGGAGACACCTCATCACATCTGGAAGGGGTCTTCGAGATGTATCTTGCCGGATATCGCCGATTTGACGCACTCTTCAAGTCCGGCGAACACGACATCGAACCCGAGATTGGCGGGGGCGTAGTACGCCCATTTTCCTGAATTCGTCATCACCGGACCTTCCACCGCACCCATGATCGGGGTGATGTAGGTACAGGTATCCGTAACCACCGTCGCCCCAAAAGCCTCGATCGCGGCAACGACGCTCCCCGGAACCGAGGAGAGAACGTCACGGCCGGTATTGACGTAAAAGGGAATCCGGCTCTTCCCATCACCGACGAGAATGGCAAGTTGTCGCAATTCCGCGGCAGACATGTGCGGCGTCCCGACAGACACAGCACCGGGGTCGTCATGGCCAACGCCAAGCGCCCCTCTAACCTCGATCAAGTCGATCATTTCGACCCGAAGTCGAGGGATGTCTGGTGAAGCCTGGCACTCCTCGAGTGTCGACGCCTCGGGAGTCAACCCAACAGCATGAAACATTGCCGTTGAGCCCGACGACGCCGCGGCCGCTCCCAACGCCTTCAGATTGTCTTCGGTTGTATCAGTCGGCAGCCCGGAAATTGCCGCCACCCGGTTACCGGTCTTGACGCCAAGCCAGTTCCCGAGAAGGGGAAACACGATTTCGTGGGCAAATGCCGATTGGGGAATTCTCACCTCGACCAGCATCTCTGCCCTGCGGCCCGAGTCGAGGTGCAGTCCGGACAGCGGGGCTCGCCCGACAACCGCACAGGAGATGTCGGCGAAGTCGCCGTAACGATTGGTCCTCGCTCCGAGTACCGAATTGGCGAACACGATGGCGTTGGACTCACCCCACGCAACCTGGCTGCCTAATTTCGGTCGATCGGGCAGTTGATAGGGCGCGCAGGTCCAGGTGGGTGCACAACCCAACTCGACATGCAAGTCCATCAGTTGCCGAGCGGCTTCACCCTCATCCGTGCTCCCCCGGTAGAGATCCGGGTGCAACAAGTCGAGCGACGAGACGTTGAGTGTCGTCGGCACCTGGACCGTTGCCCCACCCTCGACCAGGGCGCGGGCGAAATCTATCCCGACCTGGCCGTGGAAAAGGCATCCATCGATATGCGCCCCTTCGATATCGATGAAACCGGTGGCACCCTCAGTCTCGGCGATTGCGACCAACAGGCCCATCGCCAGGGCCGCACCCTCGCCCAGATCTCCGTCGAGGCAAGCCCGGTCGCGATCGCTGAGTTCGAGAAGAGAATCAGGGCTCAAAGGAGAAGGACATTTGGTCTTCAGGTCGCTCGTAGCGGCTGAGGCCGTTCCAGATGAGATGGTCCATGAACACCCATGACTTTCTGTGGATCACACTCGGGCCGAGTGCTTGAAGTGCGGCCTTGTGAACCGGACACGGGTAACCCTTATTGGCCTCAAAATTGAAGGCGGGGTAGTTGGGGGCCAACTCGCGCATGATCCGATCACGGGTCACTTTGGCCAGGATCGATGCCGAAGCGATCGAGAGAGAAGTGGCATCACCCCGCACAATCATCTTCGACCCACCGATGAAATCCCACTTTCCGTCCAACAAGATCTGGTCCGGTGGCTGCCGGAGACCGGACATCGCCCGTCTCGCCGCAAGCCGCTGAGCATCCGACATTCCCAGGCGGTCGCACTCTTCGGCCGTGGCGTGGCCAACCGACCAGTCCTCCACCCAATCGGCGATTCGCTCGAACAACGCTTCGCGTTCCACCTCGGTCAGCATCTTTGAATCCCTGATCTTGTACACCCTGCGCTCACGGGGCACAACGGCCGCTCCCACTGAAATCGGTCCCGCCCAGGAGCCCCGGCCAACTTCATCTACACCCACCACGATGCGGGACCCTCGATCCCAATAGACCCGCTCGACGTCGAGACCGGGTGCTCTTCGTTTCAGCGAAGGACGGAGTTTTGGAGCGGTCCGGGTGGTCACCATTCTCAGGGTAGAGCGGGGATATGCAGTTTGAGGTCAGTTCAGCGACGGATCTGCGGGAAAGTTCGCGACCATTGCCAGTTTCCCGGGCTGACGCCGGAGCACTGCCGTCCAAAGGTCCTCCGGCTTGGAAAACGGGTCGTCAGGTGAAGCCCCGACGAGATACCACGAGCCTTCGGCCAGTTCCGACTCCAATTGTCCCGGCCCCCACCCGGAATACCCGGCGTAGATTCGCGCTCCCCGTTGCGTGGGCTTCGGCCCACTTTCCAGGTCGACGAGGGAAACTCCCGGCAGCGGGCTCGCCCCTCCGGTGCTACCCGGACACAAGCCGATTCCGACGTCGGGCTCGACAGGGCCACCGATATGAATGACACCGGGATCGGCCACGGATTCAGCCCACATAGGCAGAAGTTCCGCGACCGGCTCATCGGTCGGTTGGTTGAGCACGAGTCCGGCGGCGCCATCGTCGCTATGTTCGAGGATCAAAACGACCGACCGGAAGAAGGTCTGCTCGACGATGAGAGTCGAAGCGATCAGCAAATGACCCGTCAACGAGCCAAACCCGTCCATCTTGCGGCTCTCCTTATTGTTAGCGTGACACCATGCCAGTTTTTACGCCGACCACCTCCGGGGCGACCGTGGGTGGCCGGGCGTCTGTGACTTGTGATCGAGACGGTACCCGACGATTGTCACTGATGCTCAACATGACGAATCCGGCCCGCTGATGAGAGCCCTGGTGAAACATGCCGACGAAGCCGGACTCAGACTGGAGGAGTTGCCCACCCCACAGCCGGGGCCCGACGAGGTGCTTATCGCGGTCCATTCCGCAGGATTGTGCGGTACCGACCTTCACATCTATCAGTGGGACGAATGGGCCAGGCAAACCGTCCCCACACCGATGACCATCGGGCACGAGTACTCCGGCAAAATTGCTGCCCTCGGTTCGGCGGTATCCGGATTCGAGGTGGGAGAGTTCGTTGGAGGAGAGGGGCACATAGTCTGTAACCGGTGCCGCAATTGCCTGGCCGGGAGGCGCCATCTCTGCAGCGACACGCGCGGGATCGGCGTCGACATTCCCGGTGCCTTTGCCGACTACATCGTGGTCCCCAAGTCGAACGTCTGGCGGCACACCGAAGGAATCGACCCCGAGATCGCCGCTTTGTTCGACCCGTTTGGAAACGCAGTGCATACCGCTCTGAAGTTCCCCGTCCATGGCGAAGATGTTCTGATCACCGGAGCCGGGCCAATAGGTGTGATGGCTGCCGCCGTCGCCGCGCATGCCGGAGCACGCAATGTCGTGGTGACAGATGTCAACCGGTTTCGGCTGGAGATCGCCGAACAGATGGGCGCCACCAGGGTTGTCGACCGTTCCACGACAGATCTGCGAACGGTCCAGGCCGAAATCGGGATGACCGAAGGCTTCGATGTCGCCATGGAGATGTCGGGAAACCCTTCGGCTTATCAGGACATATTGGAAAACACCATCCATGGGGCGAATGTTGCGCTGCTGGGAATTCCTTCCGACCAATTCCCCATCGATTGGAGTGTTGTGATCTTCAACATGATCAACCTGAAGGGAATCTATGGGCGCGAGCTCTATGACACCTGGTACAAAATGAATGTGTTGATCGATTCGGGTATCGACCTCTCACCGGTCATTACCCACCGCTACCCGCTC
>DATDCF010000200.1:0-4086 GCA_036524475.1 Acidimicrobiia bacterium
GGGGAGAAAGCTGATGAGATGGGCGGTGCCCCCGCATTCGATACACGAGTATTCCGTTGGCGGGTTCCTCATGAAGCGGCCGAGGAGGTTCTCGGGCCGGCCTTCCGCGCTCGGGAGAGCAGCAAGGCCCCGAGCACGCCGGAAACAAAGGATCCGATGAAGATTCCCACCTTCGCCAGTTCGATCTGGTGGGGGTCAACGAACGCGAGACCGGCGACGAACAACGACACGGTGAACCCGATACCGGCAACGGCCGAAAGCCCGATGATGTGATTCCACCCCGTTCCCTGAGGGAGTATTCCCATTCCGGAGCGGACGGCGATGAACGTGAAGAGCGAGATCCCGACCATCTTGCCGACGATCAGGCCCAGTGCAACCCCCAGCGCGATCGCCGAAGTCGCCGTTTCATTGATCGATGTGCCGCGGAAATCGACACCGGCGTTGGCGAGAGCGAAAAGCGGAACGATGACGTATGAGCTCCAACTCACCAGGTTCTCCTCCATCCGGCTCAACGGCGAGATCGACTCCTGGGCTGTGGCGATCATTGAGATAACCTCGTGTTCGGCCCGTTCCTGAGCGGCGGGAGACTCAGCCTCGACCGGAAACTGGTCGAGGATTCCCCTTGCCCGGGTATCGAACTCGCGCGGCTTGAAATAGGGGTGTGCGGGGGTGAGGAATCCCAGGGCGACTCCCGCCAACGTGGCATGGACTCCGGACTCCAGTGTGAAGAACCAGATCAAAAGGGCCAGCGGAATGTAGAAGATGAGTGCGCGAACCCGCGACCGTTGCGCCACCCACACCGCTGCCAATCCCGCAATGGCGAGGGCGAAGTAGCCGATGTGGAGCTCGCTCGTGTAGAAGACTGCAATGACGGATATGGCGCCGATGTCATCGGCGATGGCGAGGGCCAGCAGGAACAGCTTGGCTCCCGGCGGGACCCTGCTTCCCAATAGGGCAACCACACCAACGGCAAACGCGATATCCGTGGCCATCGGGATCCCCCAGCCGCGGGCGGCATCGGTGCCGGCATTGAGAGCGAAATAGATGAGTGCGGGGACGATCATCCCGCCGAGTGCCGCCATCACCGGAAGGGCTGCGGCCTTTCGATCGCGCAGATCTCCGAGGACCAGTTCTCGTTTGATCTCCAAACCCACCACGAAAAAGAATATGGCCATCAGCCCGTCGTTGATGAGGTGGAGCACCGACTCGTCGAAGTGGAAGCCTCCCAGTTCGATGGTGAGATGCGTCTCCAGGATCGAGAAATAGGTCTCCGAAAAAGCCGAATTGGCCCAGACCATGGCGACAATTGCAGCAACGAGGAGAACGATTCCCGATGAGGCCTCGACTCGGGTGAATCTGATGAATGGCCGGGCAAACGTCTTCGGCAGGAAGCGATCGGACGTCGCCCAGGTTTCGTAGCTTGGCTCCATCAGCTCAGCCGATGGTCTTTCCATCCGACTTGAGGTTCACACATGCTTCTACGACACGGGTCGCCATCCCGGTCTCGGCCTTCTTCAGATACGACCGGGGATCGTAGGTTTTCTTATCGCCGACCTCGCCGTCCACTTTCAGCACTCCGGCGTAGTTCGAGTACATGTGGTCGACAATGGGGCGGGTGTAGGCGTACTGGCAGTCGGTGTCGACGTTCATCTTGATCACACCGTATTCGAGAGTCTCATGGATCTCTTCGAGGGATGATCCGCTTCCGCCGTGGAACACCAGGTAATGGCGGGCCGATTCACCAAACTTTGCGGCCACCGCCTCCTGACCGTCGCGAAGGATCTTGGGGTCGAGGCTCACCGAACCAGGCTTGTAGACACCATGGACGTTGCCGAATACCGCCGCAAGCAAATACTGGCCACGGTCAAAGGTCCCCAGCACCTCGGACACGCGCACCATGTCTGCCGGTGAGGTGTAGAGCTTGGACCGGTCGATGTCGGTGTTGTCGCTGGCATCCTCGACACCGCCGACGATGCCGATCTCCAACTCGAGGATGATGCTCAACTCGGCGCACTTCTCCAGGAGCTCAGAGGCGAGGGTCAGATTGTCCTCCATCGGGAGCTCGGATGCGTCGAGCATGTGGCTCTGAAATATCGGAGCGCCCCGATTCTCGAATCCTGCCCGGCTCATTTCAATAAGTGGACGAATGAAACCGTCGACCCTGTCGGGCGGACAATGGTCCGTGTGAAGTGCGAAGTTGACCGGGTACTGTGCGGCAACCGTGTGCCCGAATTCGGCGAGTGCAGCGGCGCCGATCACCATCGACTTGTTGGACTGACCCGATGCAAATTCGGCACCACCGTATGAGATCTGGATGATTCCGTCGGAGTGGGCTTCGGAAAAGCCCTCCATCGCGGCGAGCATGGTGCTCGACGTCGTCACGTTGATCGCCGGAAGGGCAAATTTGGCGGAGCGGGCGCCGTCTAACATCTGCTGGTATTTGTCTGGCGACGCGATTGGCACAACGAAATACTAAGACCTTGCGCCAGGAACCGAAGTCGGATTGCGGTCCGGCGTTTTCCGACTGGCTGTCGGATGAGCTGCCCGATATTTTCTGAGCAATGGCAACGTCGTTGGAGCCGGCAATGACCCGAAAGCCGAGAAGTCTCGCCCTGCGCGGGGTCTATCTCGTGTTGGGTTTGATTTGCCTCGGATTCGCCGCGATCAGTTTCCTCCCTGGTGTGCCGACTTTTGACTTCGTCATTCTGGCTGCGTTCTTCTTCGCCCGTTCCTCAGACACCCTGCACAACTGGCTGATCAACCACAAGCACTTCGGGAAGATGGTCACCGCCTACTCGGATGGTCTGACTGTGAAGATGAAATGGTCCGCTGCAGTCGCCATCACCCTTTCTCTCGGTGCTTCTGTGTTTTTTCTCATAGAAGGCCGCATCCTCCGCACGATCCTCGCCCTCGTCTGGATCTATGCAATCTGGTTCGTCTTCTCCCGTCCCACGAAGACCGGAGACCTGGACGAGAGTTAGTCTGACCGGATGCGTCTCGTCATCGCCCGGTGCACCGTCGATTACTCCGGGCGGCTGACCGCACATCTCCCTGAGGCCGTCCGGCTGATCATGGTCAAGGCTGACGGGACCCTGGCGATCCACTCCGACGGCAACGCATCGAAACCCTTGAATTGGATGGTGGCACCGAACAGCCTTGTCACTGAAGGCGAGCGCTGGGTGGTCACCAACAAGAAGGGTGAGGAGCTGATCATTTCGATCGCCGAGGTCTTCGAGGATGTCACGCACGAATTGGGCGATGACCCGGGTTTGGTCAAAGACGGGGTCGAGGAACACCTTCAGGTTCTCCTCGCCGACAAGCCCTGGGTGTTGGAAGCCGGCCTCAGCTTGATCCGCCGCGAATATCCGACCGATATCGGGCCGGTCGACTTGCTTTGCTCATCCCCGGAAGGCGAAACCGTGGCGGTCGAGATAAAACGAAGGGGTGACATCGATGGTGTCGAGCAACTCGCCAGGTACCTGGAGCGCCTCAATCTCGATTCCCGTCTCAGACCGGTACGGGGTGTCTTTGCGGCGCAGCAGATAGCACCCCAGGCTCGTGTGCTCGCTGAAGCCAGGGGAATCCACGCCATCGAGGTCGACTACGACGGACTCCGAGAAATCGAGGACACCGAGATGCGGCTCTTCGACCTGCGCTGATGTTTTCAATCGTCATCTATCACCCCGAGATACCGCCGAACACCGGCAACGCGATGCGTTTGGCCGCGGTGACCGGTTGTCAGCTGCATCTCATCGAGCCACTCGGTTTCGATATGGACGATGCCAAGCTGAAAAGGGCCGGTATGGACTACCGGGACAAGGCAAACGTTACCGTCCATCCCGACGTTGAAACCTGGCGGGAATCGGCGCGGCCGGAACGGGTGTTCGCATTTACCGTCAACGGCGAGAGTCTCTACACCGAAGTGGCTTTCGCACCCGGAGACACATTGTTGTTCGGGCCCGAGTCGGTGGGCCTGCCAGACGACATCCAGCACCAATCGTGGGTCACCGAGCGGGTCCGAATCCCGATGGTGCCCGATGTCAGGTCGATCAACCTGTCCAACTCGATCGCAATAGTCGTATATGA
>DATDCF010000201.1:0-4176 GCA_036524475.1 Acidimicrobiia bacterium
GCCGGAAGGTACGGTCCGCTTCTGGGCCGGACCATCGACCCCGACACCGAAGTAACGGTGACTTCGGGGTGCACGGAAGCCCTCGCAGCCAGTTTCCTCGGCCTGGTCAACCCGGGCGACGAGGTTGTCCTCATCGAGCCCTATTACGATGCCTATCCCGCCTACGTCGCGATGGCGGGCGCTATCCCCAGATTTGTGCGCCTCCGAGCACCGGGTTTCGCTCTCGACTTCGACGAACTGCGAAAGGCCTTCAACACCCGCACCAGGGCCATCGTCCTCAACAATCCGCACAATCCAACGGGCAGGGTGTTCACAATCGAGGAGCTTCGAGCGGTCGCCGAACTTTGCATCGAGTTCGATGTGATAGTCATTGCTGATGAGGTCTACGAGGAGATGACATATGGAATGGGGCACGTCCGGATCGCCTCATTACCCGGTATGTGGGAACGGACACTCACACTGTCCTCCCTCGGGAAGACATTCTCGCTGACCGGTTGGAAGCTCGGTTGGGCCATTGGCCCTCCAAATCTCATGGCAGGTTTACGTTCGGCCCATCAGTTTCTGACTTTCACTACGCCGACACCGATGCAACATGGTGCCGTGTCTGCAATGGATGCGCCCGAGTCGTTCTTTGGTGAAATGCGCCGGAGCTATCAAACCAAACGCGACTTGCTGGCATCGGGATTGCAGGACCTGGGATTCGACGTCCATCTTCCCGAGGGCACCTACTTCCTGATGGCCGGGTTCGAGGCATTTGGATTCGATTCAGACCGCGAATTTGCCCGCCATATGGCCGAGGACGTTGGAGTCGTGGCGATACCTCCCAGCGGGTTCTATTACGATCCGGCTGGTGCCGCCAACCTGATCCGCTTCGCATTCTGCAAGGACGAATCCACGCTGACCGAGGCCCTGGACCGTCTTTCGAAGCTGGGGCGCCGCTGAAGCCGGACCACCCGCTCATCAATTCGCTTCTTGACTCCACGATCAGGTATGGCGGGTTAACTTCGTGACTACAAAAACGAGGAGACGAAGATGTATGTGATTCAAAGGGTCTACAAGATCAAGCCCCGTGCGGCAAGAGAAGCCGCATCGATAGCTGCGAAGATCGGGGACCTCTACCACCAAGCCGGCCGACGTTCTGAAGTACTCGTCTACTTCAACGGCACGACACTGCCCGGTGAGCCAGACATTATGTATATGCAGTGGACCGACGAGGTGATCCAATCGCCGTACGGAAGGGGAGAGCCTTCGATTCCAGAGGCCACCGAGCTGGGTGCCCGCTTGCGTGAGCTGACCGAGGACTCCTGGATCGAGTTCTACGAGATGCTGACGCCTGCGAAGGCAATGGATCTCGACTGACCACAGCTCCGGTGCCTGATCTCAGCGAATGACGACCCTTGCTGCCTCAATCCCATCCGAGCTCTGTGAGTCGGTCGTCATCGATCCCGAGGTGATGTCCGAGCTCGTGGAGCACGGTCTTGCGGATCTCCTTCAATAAGTCAGGTCGGTCGAGTCCCATCCGGAGATGGGGACCCATGAACACGACAATCCGATCAGGCAGGGCTCCCCAGTAATCCCCGGATCGATCGAGGAGCGAGACACCCTCATAGACCCCGAGCACATCGCCTAGCTCGGGTGGTGGTTCGGCTTCGACCACCACATGCAGGTTGTCGATTTTCTCGATGACCCAGTTAGGCAAACCCTCTAACGATGAGTCAACGGCTTCCTCGAATTCAGTGCGATTCATTGAGGAAGAGCATAGAAGTAGCGCCATCCGAATTATGCCGCCTCGATGCAATTTCCTCACCAGGTGACAAGTGCAGCCTTCCTCTCTTCAGAAGTTTTTCAGAACTCCACGAAAATCGGTCGTGGACTTCGATGACTAGTCAGATACGGCCTAATTCGAATGGTTATCAACCTTGATCCGTAGGAACCGATGACCATCGAACTCAATAGGAAGCGAATGACAAAGTGAAAAATTCAACCAGCAATCTCCATCGCTCCAGCGGCCTCTTCATCGTCGGCCTTTTGCTCGTCGCAATGGGGATCCCGCTCGCGGCGTCGGCCGCTGACAACGTAGTTCTCTGTCACAACGGGCACACAATCGAGATAAGTGTCAACGCCGTCTACGGCCGTAATGGCCATCTCAATTCCGACGGTTCTTCCCAACCCGGCCACGACGGTGATCACCTGGGTGCTTGTTTTGACGAGACAACGTCGACCACTTCGCCTCAGCAGGAGCCGACTACTACTACGACGGAGGAGCCGACTACTACTACGACGGAGGGATCGACGACCAGCACCCTTGGCGTCGAAGTCGATGCCAATGAGCAGACCACAAGTACGACTGATCCCGAGTTTGAGGACCCAGATACAAACGCTGGCACTGACGTTGGTGGAGTGGAAGAATCTACGACCAGTTCTCAGCCGTCCCAGCCAGCCAGTCCACAAACGGACAATGTCGCAGTCGATTCCTTGCCGTTCACCGGTGTCAACGGATATCTGGTGGTGCCTGGCATCGTTTTAATGGCGGTGGGCCTTGCCACCCTCCTTCTCTGCAGCGGAATCGGAATCTGGCGCCGGGGTCGGTACGAGGAGAGGTAACTTCAGCCCGGATTGGTTCGCCACGTTTCGGGATTAGTCTCCGTGGTTCCGGGCGGTTAGCTCAGTCTGGCTAGAGCGCTCGCCTCACACGCGAGAGGTCACAGGTTCAAGTCCTGTACCGCCCACCAAGAAAACCCCTGTATATACGGGGGTTTTCTGGGTTTTCAGGTGTTGCACTTGGAACAGGGCGGGGGAGAGGTAGCCATGAAAGTAGCAATACCTGCTTGACCCGTCTGGTGGTAGGTTGTCAATAGAAAAGCCGGTCGGGGCGATTGAGCCGCCGCGGAACCGTCCATTCAGCTTACTGCAGTGACTAGGTGTCGAACGGTTCCGCTCGATAATGCCGGATATCTAACGGGCCTATTGCATGGGACCTTGTCCTCTATGCGGGCCCCGTTTTCTGGTTTACCCTTGCAGTGGACGTACAGATCCGTTTGTCCGGCATTGGAAGGGAGAGATTCATGTTCACGGTTGACGATGCGGCCAAGGCTCTTGAGTCAGCTGGGATTGACGTTTCAGGTGAGCGCTACGGCTTGGAGGCTGTTCGGGATGGCATGAACGTGGAGTTGGAGCATGGAACCAGGTTTCCGGACCTGGATGTAAGCGGCAACGATCCGGTGGTGACGGTAAAGATCGCACTGGCACACCTTCGCGAATTTCCCGACTACTACGAGCGTCTCGAGGTCATGGAGCGCGAAGCCGAGGCCGCCTGGCAGCAGTAGCCGATCTCGCCGCCCGAGAACTCGACCCCGAAGGCTGCGATTGGTGAGAGCGCTCGGTACCTACTCCTGGCCTCAGAAAGTCACTCCTTGTCCGTAATCCTTCACGAACAAATCGAGCACCTCGCCAAGGCTCGGGCGCCATGCCCGGTTTCTGCCTTGGAGTAGAGGACGTTCCCATCCACGGCTACATCGAATACTTCCCTCGAGCCAGTAGTGAGCGTCAAGGACTGAACGATGTGTGCTGGTATCGGGCGAGGATGTCGCTTGCCGCGCTCACGGCGCGGTCTAGATTTCCGACTGAATGACGGCTTCGGTGATTGTCCCTCGGCGTGGGGTATTTCGCCTCTAACGTCCAATCCGCCTGAGGGAGGAGAATCGACGCCATGAGCTGGTGGAAGTGGCTGCTGGTCGTAGTCGTGGGTGGGCTGCTGGTGATTCAGCTGGTTCCCTATGGGAGAGACCATGACAACCCGCCCGTGGTGGCAGAACCGTCCTGGGACTCGGCTGCGACGCGTGAGTTGGCGGTCCGTGCCTGTTTCGACTGTCACAGCAACGAGACGGTATGGCCGTGGTATTCGAATGTGGCTCCGATTTCGTGGATGGTGCAGCGGGATGTCGACGAGGGCCGGGAGCATCTCAACTACTCCGAATGGGATCGTCCTCAGGAAGGGGACGAGTCGGCGGAGACAGTTCGTGAAGGCTCGATGCCGCCGGGCTACTACACGCTGATCCATCCCGATGCCCGCCTCACCGACGCCGAACTGGCAGCACTGGCTGCCGGCCTCGAAGCCACTTTCGGTGGCGAAGGTGGTTGAGACGTCGAGGCGTCGGTTTGTCCCAAGGAATGTCA
>DATDCF010000202.1:0-7205 GCA_036524475.1 Acidimicrobiia bacterium
AGTCGAAATGTCGACGCAGCCCGGACACATCCAGGAATGCCTCATCGAGACTGAGTCCCTCCACCAGTGGCGTCACCGATCGGAAGATGTCAAAGACCCGTCCAGACATCTCCGCATAACGATTGTGCGCAGGCGCCACCACGACCAGGTCGGGACACAGCCGTCGGGCCATTCCGGTGGGTTGGGCCGACCGAACCCCGAGTTCCCTTGCCTCGTACGAAGCGGAAGCGATAACGCCGCGGCCACCCACCCCGCCCACGGCCACCGGGCGGCCGCGCAACTCCGGCCGATCGAGCCGCTCGACCTCCACAAAGAAGGAGTCCATATCTACATGCAGGATTGATTCCGTCCACACAGTTATCCGAAGATACCGGACACAAGATTGAACAGCAGCCAAACTGGCGCCAGATGGCAGCACTGGTTCACCTCGTCCGGCACGGGGAAGTTTCTAATCCTGATCAAATCGTCTATGGCACCCTCCCCTCGTTCGGGCTGTCGACGTTGGGGGTCGAACAGGCGAGGAAGGTAGGCAGATATCTCGGACCGCGGGCGATTGTGGCCATCTGGTCGTCTCCGTTGGAGCGCTCGCTCCGCACCGCCGAAGAGATCGCTTCGAGGTCGGGCGTTCCGGTCCGGGTCGACGCCGATCTCACCGAATGGGCGGTTGTCGATCGTTGGAGTAGCTCGACGTGGGGTGAGATACCGGCGAAGTTCCCCGGCGAGCTAGAGGCATACCTGGCTCATCCTGATGCCCTGAATTTCGGATCGGAGTCACTCGCCGAGATGGCGGATCGAATGGTTGCCGTTGCCCGACGACTCGACACAGAACATCCTCATGGAGACGTCGTCATCGTCTCCCACCAGGACCCGATCCAGGCGGCCCGGCTCCGCTTGGTCGGGGTGGGCCTCGAACATCTCCATGACGAAAAACCCGGGCATGGAGCAGTGATCACTCTCCGTCCCGGGGTGACATGGACGGAGGAAACGATCTGGACGCCGGGTGATACCCCGGGATTCGGAGAGAAGGCCGACCTGAGAGCGGTGAATTCGGCAAACCAACCCGAGGACCCAACTTCGGCTTGACCGGATCTGCTGCGAAACTCCCATTGTGAAATACACCCTCATTGCGTCGGCTCCGCTGGCTGCGGTGCTGGTATGGGTTATCGCCTTGATGATCGATCCCGGCATATATACGCCGTTGTCGGTCCTGATGATCGGTCTCGGCTTGATCACAATGACGACCATCGGCACAGTTGGCCTCGTGTTGGTCGGCGCCAGGTGGGCTTATCGCCTCTTGGTGGCAATGGTCGGGGTGACACTCATCGTCGCACTGTCCCGTCCGATCGACGGGATCGCCTTAGCCGGGCTGGTTCTTTCGGGCACGGCACTGGTCGCCCTGTTCATACCGGCCGCGAGCCGTCTCAGAAGGAAGCTGCCCGCCGCGTCCGGTCCCCCGGCACGTGCTGTCGTTGCGACGCTTCTCGCCCTTTCCACCCCATTGGTGCTCGGCCTGATTCCTTATGAGCCCAACGGATGGGTGGTCCTATTTGCATTTTCCACACCCCTGTTCGCTTTTCTCTACAGCCGGACCATCCCCGGAGGTCTGGCGCTGATGCGATTCGGAGTGCCGATGATGGCATTTGTGTCCGCCCCTCTCATGCCCCTGCCTCATGCTGCTGCCTCTCTCGCGATGGGAGCGGCCATCGCCATCATCTCCTGGAGCAATGATGTAGCCGTCGCTTTCGGACCGCTGCTTGAAAAGGGCACGACCTACGCCATCCCACCGGAACTCGCCCCATCGGAGATCCTCGACGGTGCCGGAATCGACAAACGGGGCAAGCGGAAATGACAGCAGCGCCGGAGAGGCGAGTCCCCAATCCGTGGATTGCCATACCGGCGTTGACAGTCGGGCTACTCGCCGGGTTTCTGGGATGGGCAGCCACCGACCTCAGTTGCACCACGTCGGACCCCCCGGGAGCTCTCACTACCTGTCCCGGCTGGTCATGGACTATCGCAATTGGGGCGTTTCTCATCGTGACCATCGGCATGGCGCTGGTGTTGGTCCTGGTGTACCGCAGCCTTGCCGAGTGGCGCGAAAAGGAGAAGAAGACCTAGCTCAGACTCCGTCGAGGTAGATCGAAACCTACTGGTTGAGTTTGCCGTAGACGAGGTCGATGGCCTGGCCGACGGTCATGATCGATTCGGCTTCCTCATCGGGGATCTTGACGTCGAATTCGTCCTCCAGAGCCATCAGCAACTCGACGACACCGAGGCTGTCGACGTCGAGGTCCTCTTCAAAATGCGCGTCATCATTGATCTTCCCGGCGTCCAAACCGAGTTCGGTGACGAGCACGCCACCCAGGCGTTCTGATACGTCGCTTCTTTCCATTCTGTTCTCCTATCTCAATGTTGAATGTGAACTTACAGCGTGATGCCGCCGTCCACCGCCAAAACCTGGCCTGTTATATATGCACCGCCGTCCGACGCGAGAAAATCTACGGCGGCGGCGACCTCACCCGGAGCACCGAAACGTCCCAGGGAAATCGAGGCCTCGGCGGTGCGTTTGATATCGTCGCCGAGCCCATCGGTCATGTCGGTAGCGATAAATCCGGGAGCAATCACATTCGAGGTTATTCCCCGTGAACCAACTTCTTTGGCAATCGATTTGGAGAAACCGATGATCCCTGCTTTGGAGGCGGCGTAATTCGCCTGACCGGGATTGCCCGAAATTCCCGCAACCGACGCGATCGAGATCACCCGACCCCAACGGGCCCGCAGCATCCCGCGAACAGCCGCCTTTGTGCAGAGAAACGTCGACCGCAGATTGGTCGCGATGACCCGGTCGAAGTCGTCGTCGGCCATCCGGAGCAGCAAATTGTCCCGGGTGATCCCTGCGTTGTTCACGAGGATCTCCACCGGCCCGAATGCAGACATCGCCGATTCGAACAGCGAATCGACGTCGTCCCGTGCGGACACGTCGGCCTGCACGGCCAGCGCCGAACCACCTGACGCTTCGATCCCGGAAACAACTTCGTCCGCTGCGTCCTGATTGGTTGAGTAGTTGACGACAACCCGATGGCCCGATTCAGCGAGCCGCTCGGCAATGGCCCGCCCGATCCCCCTGGATCCGCCGGTGACCAGGGCAACCCGCTCGACGCTGTGGGTCACACCGCCTTCTCCGGAATACCGTAGAAGTCAAAGTTGGGCTGGAGCAGATCCATTGTGGTGAGGTCCGTGGCCGGCAACGCGGCGTCGCTCTCGCCGAGAGGCTCGGTCCGGCTGCCCCATCTGAATATCGCTGAACCCCATGTCAGGCCGCCACCGAAGGCGGTGAAAGCGACGACGTCGCCAGGAGCGATCCGGCCCTCCTCCAGGGCCTCGGTCAGCGCCACCGGGACGGTTGCCGCCGATGTGTTCCCGTAAGACTGAATGTTGATGTACACCTTGTTCGGGTCGATCCCGAGTTTGCGTGCCGTGGCATCGATGATCCGTACATTTGCCTGATGGGGAATGAGAATATCCACGTCTTCGAGGGCGAGATCGGAACGCTCCAGGGCGACCTTCGAACTCTCGGCCATCATCGTGACGGCTCTTCGGAATATTTCCTGGCCCTCCATGGCGATGCCGCTGATGGATGGATCCCGGTGCTCGGGATTTCCCTGGGTTCCGTCCGCAGGCACCTGGAGGAACCTCCCTGTGGAACCGTCGATCCCCAACTCGGAGCCGAGCAGGCCCACGGTGTCTTCCGATGGCTCGAGGACGACTGCGCCGGCACCATCCCCGAACAGGACGCAAGTCGTCCGATCGGTGAAGTCCATGAGATAGTGGAGCTTCTCTGTCCCGATCACCAGAACCACCTTGTTGGTGCCCCCGCGGATCATGTTGGCACCCATGACGAGTCCGTAGACAAACCCGGAGCACGCGGCATTGAGGTCTACGGCCGCCGCGTTGAGCGCCCCAATCTGATCCTGGACCCGAGACGCCGTGGACGGGATGATTGAGTCTCCCGAACATGTCGCAAGCAGTATCAGGTCGACATCCTCCGGCGTTTTGCCGGCCGCCGCCAGCGCTCGCAGTCCGGCGACCGAACCCAACTCGGAAGCTTCGACATGAGAAATGCGCCGCTCCTTGATGCCGGTCCTGGAGGTGATCCAGTCGTCTGAGGTGTCGATGATCTGTTCCAGATCGTGATTGCTCAGCACATTCGGGGGCATGCATTTACCCCATCCGGTTATCTCCGCGTTCATTCGTCGCTCCTAAGGCTCATTACATCGTACCCATTACACCATCGCCAGCGGACTCAAGGTCGGCGAGAGTGGACACCGTAAAAACTTCAGCATCGGGCAACGTCCTCCTGGCGAGACCTGCCGTCACTTCGCCGGGGCCGATATGGACAAGGGTATTGAGACCGGTCGACCACATGTTCCTGAGCGAGTCCTCGAACAAGACAGGAGACGTTATCTGGTCGACCAGTGTGCCGGCCGAGTCAACCAACTCATAAGGCTCCGCAGTCGAATTTGCCCATACCCGGAAACCGGGCTGGGAATACTTGGTGGAATTCAGCTCATCCTCGAGTCCGCGGGCAGCTGACGCCATATAGGTCGAGTGGAAGGCACCTGCGACCTTGAGTGGTATCGATCGACGAACACCGAGGTCTTTTCCATTGGCAGTAAGCCAGTCGATATCGGCGACGCTACCGGCGACAACGATCTGGCCGGGGGCATTGACATTTGCTATTTGTAGGGATCCGCCTGCAGTGAGGCTGGCTTCGACGACCTTGTGTGCCAACGCCATGTCCACGCCGAGAAGCGCTGACATCCCGGAGGGCGATTCATCGGCAGCCGTCGCCATCAGCCGGCCCCTCATGGCAACGAGCCTTAACGCCTCTCCGTATTCGAGGACCCCCGCGGCAGCCAGAGCCGTGTACTCACCCAGAGAGTGGCCGGCGGCACCGGACGGACGGATGGCCACAATGTCGACCCATGATGTCCAGAGGGCGTAGGAGAGGGCGAAAAGCGCCGGTTGGGCGAACTCTGTCCTGGTTAGGGTCTCCTCCGGGCCATCCAGACACACGCTGCGCAGGGACCATCCGAGAATCCGGTCTGATCGTTCTCCCAGGAGGTCGGTGTGCAGGTCGAAGAGGTCGGCGCCCATCCCGACAAACTGGCTCCCCTGCCCGGGGAAGAGAACGGCATAGCTCACTGTTGATTCGACTCCATCTCGCCAGATCGGGTTACGACAACACGGAAACAAGACGGCCGACATCGTGTTCATCGACGTCCCGGTGGGTCACGAGCCGCCACCCGCCACCCATCGGCGGGTTCACTCTTATACTCGCATCGGCGAATCGCGTCTCCAGCTCCTGCCAGTCGATCCCGATCACATCGAGATCGGGACGGACCATGTTGGTTTCGATCGATTCGACATCCACAGAGCCCGGGAAGCGATCTTCGATCTTCTCGCCGAGCATTCGGGCCAGCACGTGGTCGTCTCCCAGACGATCACGATCGGCGAGTGCAATCCGGGCGGCGGCGGCGATCACCCCGGCCTGGCGCATCCCTCCACCCATCCGTCTCCGCAAGTACCTGATCTCGTCGATGACATCTTCGTCACCACAGACAACCGAACCGATCGGCGCGCCCAGCCCTTTCGAATAACAGAACTGGACCGTGTCTACATTCTCGGACCACCGGGCGGCAGGTACTCCCGTAGCAGCAACCGCGTTAAACAATCGCGCTCCGTCGAGATGGATGGACAGCCCGAATCTCCGGGCAGCTGCCGAAGTTTCGGCAAACAAGCCAAAAGGAATCACACGCCCGCCCGACATGTTGTGGGTGTTCTCCCAGACCATCAACGAAATCCGGGGGAAAAAGCCAACCAAGCCCATTATCTGCTCGACTTCCTCGGGTTTGATCTGCCCGCCCGGCCCGGCCACGGTCCTGAAGCCAACACCTGACAACGCTTGAGGCGCCCCGGCTTCGACACCGCGCACATGGGATCCCTCGTGAGCCAGGATCTCCTCACCGGGAGTGGTGTGGAACATGATGGAAAGCTGATTGCCCATGGTCCCGGTAGGAACCAATATGGCGGCTTCCTTCCCAACAGCCGCCGCCGACTCTTCCTCGAGTCGTAATACTGTGGGGTCGTCGTGGTAAACGTCGTCGCCGAGCGGCGCCACCGCCATCGCCTCAAGCATTTCGGGTGTGGGACGGGTCACTGTGTCGGATCGGAAGTCCGCTACACCATCACTGAAGGGCATCCCCGGACTTTAGTTCAGGTCGGTGCCCGCCTCAGCCACTGAAACGGTCGAACAGCGAACGCAGCCTCTGAGGAACGATGTTCCTCGCCAGCGAGAGAACATCCTCGATCAGACCAAGGAGGTCGTTTGGCCCGTCCCAGTGCTCCTGGACGATCTCCGGGCCGGTCCTCGAGATCAAGGCGTCGAGCGCCATCATCAAGAAGATGACATCATCGGCCCATCCGATGACAGGAATCACCTCTGGAATGAGATCAATCGGGCTCACGACGTATGCGGCCGCAGCACCCAAGACGATTTTCGACCGGCGCGGGACTCTGGGGTCGGTCATGAGTCTGCCGATCAACTTGACCAGATTGGGGATCATCAACACGGCGTCCTGGACCAGTTGTCGGGTCTGCACGGTCTGACCCGGGGGCATTACCTCGTCGGGTCGAATTGGTTCCTGGCTCGGTTCAGTCATTCCACTTCAATTCGTTCTGTCCGCCCTGGACGGTCGGAGTCGTCATCATTTTGCCTCATGTTGGCGATCTCATCTATCACTGCTTCGACGGCCTTCACACCTTCGATGGCGGCCTGAATGAGATGGATCAGCGCTCGTTTACCCGCCCGACGCGCAGTTTCAAACAACTCGTCGCGATTCATGACGTTGCCTGTTCGGGATCGGAAAAGGCGACAGAGAGCTTTCCGCCGTCGAGTCGGGCTCGAGTCACCTCGCGCCGATGCAATGCATCAGGCAGGATAAACGACCGGCGATAAGGACCGAGTTGGATATAAAGCTCGTGGCCCTTCCGGAAGACGTCGAGATCCGCTTTCTCGACAAAAGGCACGTCGAGCTCCATGATGATGCCACCGTCGCGTTCGACGATCTGGAAAGGGCTGATGGCTTCGAAGTCAGCTATCGGATCCGAATCCTGATAGAGCTCCCGGGACATCCTGCGGAGCCGAT
>DATDCF010000203.1:0-4485 GCA_036524475.1 Acidimicrobiia bacterium
TCACGTTCCTTCTCGAGTGCCGCCGGGTCTACCTCCGCACGATTGACCCATCCGGGGTTGCCCCAACTGATGTGCATCGCGACATCGTCGGCCACCTGGCGGAACTCCTCGCTCTTGGCCACAAAGTCGGTCTCGCACGCCAATTCGACGAGCACCCCCATTACCGGGCGATCATTCTGGACATGGATGTATGTCCCGATCGTTCCTTCGACGGCATCGCGATCCGATCGCTTCTCCATCTTGGCCTGACCACGCTCCCGGAGCAGTTCGAAAGCCTTCTCGTAGTCGCCTTCCGCATCGACGAGGGCTTTTTTGGCGTCCATCATCCCAACGCCGGCACTTTGACGTAGGTTCTGGACGTCTTGGGCTGTTATCTCAGACATGAGTCTTCTCCTGAAAAATGGTCCGGGTCAGGCCGAAGCAGGCTCTTCGGCCTTCTTCCCCTTCTTCGAAAAAGCTTCTTTTCCGTCGAGAATGGCGTCGGCCAACGCCGAGGCCACCAACTCCGACGCCCTTATCGCGTCGTCGTTGCCTGCGATCACGTATTCGACGTTGTCGGGATCAGAGTTGCTGTCGACGAGGGCGATCACCGGGATACCGAGCCGCACCGCCTCGGTTACGGCCGTGGTTTCGACATTGACATCGATGACAAAGACTGCCTGCGGTGCACGGTCCATTCCGGCCACACCGCCGAGGTTTGCCTCCAACTTGGTGAGCTCCCGGCTCAACTTGAGCCGTTCCTTCTTGGTCAGCGACTCGTTTTCACCGGTGGCCTCCATCTGACGGAGCTCGCGCATATAAAAGATTCGTTTCTGAATCGTCTGGAAGTTTGTCAGCATTCCCCCGAGCCAACGATAATTGACATACGGACTACCCGACCTCTCCGCATTCTCAGCGACGGCGGTCTGTGCCTGTTTCTTGGTCCCGACGAAGAGGACCGAACCTCCATTGGCGGCGATTTCTCTGACGAAGTCCTGCGCTTCGGCGATCTGCACGACAGTTTGGCGAAGATCGATGATGTGTATGCCGTTGCGGTCCCCGTAGATATAGGGGCGCATTTTAGGGTTCCAGCGCCGGGTTTGATGTCCGAAATGGACGCCAGCCTCCAACAGCTGTTTCATTGTGACCGTAGACACGGTTGATTCCTTTCTGGTTACTGACTTCCGCCTGCTGGTGTTCCCATTCCGGTCCGGATTTCGATTAGAACTCCGTTGAGGATGACCCTTTCTCGAGCGGGGGTTGTTCCCGGCCCGACCAGTAAGGGTGAGCAGACGTGCTTGATAGTGGACAGGCTACCGGTGGGTCTAGCCCAGAGCCAACTCACCGAGTCGATTGCGGAGCGACATCATTGTCTTGGCGTGAATCTGACAGACGCGCGATTCGGTGACGCCAAGCACTTCGCCGATCTCGGCAAGTGTCATTCCCTCGTAGTAGTAGAGGGTTACCACCAACCGGTCACGGTCGGGCAGCTTGTTGATTGCCTCCACCAGGCCCTCCCGGGTCTCAGCGACCTGAACCGCCGTTTCTGGTGAGATACCATCGGGGTCGGCCAGCATCTCCCCAACCGAAGTCGTCGAATCGGCGCCGACGAACTCGTCTAAGGCCGCGATACCGGTGCGGCCGATCTCGGCCAGTGCACTCTGCAATTCGTCGAGTGTCATCTCGAGATGAACAGCGAGTTCTTCTTCTGTGGGGGCTCTCTGGAGACGGTGTTCCAGTTCCGTGACCCCGGTCTCGATGAGCCGGGATCGTGATCGCACCGACCGGGGCACCCAATCCAGCGCCCTCAGTTCGTCGAGGATGGCGCCCTTGATGCGGTTGATCGCATAGGTCTCGAATTTGAACCCGCGTTCGAGGTCGAATTTGTCGATTGCATCGATCAGGCCGAACAAGCCATATGACGCAAGATCGTTTTGGTCGACCGAACGTGGCAACCCTGCGCCGACACGACCTGCGACATACTTGACCAGAGGTGAGTAGTGGAGGATCAATCTCTCCCTGACGTTTCTATCTCCGTCTGCCTTGAAAGAGACCCACAGACCGTCAATGACGTTCTTGTCAGGCTCTTGGATGGCTTCGGTCATATGTTCCTCTGAGATGCTCTCGGGTTACTGCAGTGTATATCTGTGTCGTGGCCAGGTCGGTATGACCGAGGAGATCCTGGACGACCCGGAGGTCGGCGCCCCCCTCGAGAAGATGGGTGGCAAAGCTGTGACGCAACGCGTGCGGAAACGTGGCCAGCCGCCTGCTGACAACCCGACGGAGACCCCGACTGTCCAGGACTCCACCACGAACGCCCACCCAGAGCGCCTCTCCGGCACCGTCAGTAACCAGCAGCGGACGGGAGAGTGCCAGATAGTTCGCCACGGCCCGACGTGCCGGTACCCCCAAGGGAACCACCCTCGACTTGTTCCCCTTTCCGACGACTCGCAGCGTATCTCCGCCGACATCGCCCACTTGCAACGAGGCCAATTCCGAGATCCGGAGCCCGGTCGCATACAGCATTTCGATGACGGCAGCGTCCCGAATCCCGACCGGGTCGGCAGTGTCCAACTGTTCGATGGCACCGACGAGTTGCCGGCTGGATATGGCGTGAGGCAGGGGTCGGTCGAGCTTGGGGCGGGAGACAGCCTCGAAAGGGTTGGTGGTCAGCTCTCCCCTTCTCGCCCCATCCGCGTAAAAACTCGAAACCGCCGACGCTTTCCGGGAGACCGAACGCCTCGAATAGCCACGGGTGTCGAGAAATGCGAGGAAACGGCGGGCAAGGCGGCGATCGACTGCATCGATACTGACAATCCCATTTCGATCGCAGAAGTCGAAGAACTGCCCGAGATCACGCCCATAGGCGGCAATCGTGTTGGCAGACAAACCGCGCTGTTCGTCAAGTCGTTTCAGGTACCGCTCTACGGTTTTAGCTGCCCACTCCGGGCTGTGGGGAAGATCCATCGACTCCGATGCTATCCCGATGCTTCACTTGAGCCGGGTTTCGGGGAAGATGCGGTCACCCTCCCGCCGGAATTCACCCCTGGCCTCAGCCTCGCCAATTCGACTCAGGACTTGAGAAATCGAGCAACCCCAGACTGCCGGCAGGTCATCGATGGCCACCCCTTCCGATGGTGCGTCAATGCCTGACTGACGAACCCGGGTCGTCTCAAACCCTGGCAACAAGGAAAGCTCTTCGACCAGGTCTTCGCTTCCGAGCACGGGAATGGCACCATCCCTGATCAACCGGTTTGTACCTACTGATGCCGGGCGATCAACATCACCGGGGAATGCGAACACCGGGCGCCCCATCTCGGCGCCGAGTACTGCAGTGATCTGCGATCCACCGGTGAGCGCCGACTCGACGACGACCACCGCGGAGGCCATTGCCGCAATGATCCGATTTCGCGCCGGAAAACGCCACCGGTCCGGGGGCGTGCCATCCGGGTACTCGGAGATTACCGCTCCCGCGCAATCCAGGAGTTGCGAGAGCAGACTCGCGTTTTCCCTCGGATAGATGTGGTCGAGCCCAGATCCGAGCACGGCCACCCCGCGACCGCTCTTTGCGACCATGCCACGATGGGCAGCGGCGTCGATGCCACGGGCCAAACCGCTCACAACAGGCCAATCGAATTCAGCTAACACCCGGCCACAAGCCTCCGCCAGATCAATTCCATACCGGGTGCACTTGCGGGTTCCCACAATCGCAACCATTGGACGGTCGGCAAGTTCGCCTCTGACATAGATCGGTGGCGGGGTTTCGAGATCGAGCAACCCGACGGGGTACCCGGGTTCGGTGAATTCGAGCAGACGTGACTTCGCGTTGTTCACCAGACACCACGAAGAGTAAGGGCTTCTGAAATGTGAGTTTCGTCAACCGGTTCCCCGCTGAGGTCTGCAATTGTGCGCGCAACCCTCCGCACCCGTACTGCTCCCCGGGCGGTGATCGCGCCTTTCTCCAGGCTGGCGACAATTGCACGGGAGTCGACGGTCTTCATGGCCACGCGATCGAGTTGGTCTCCGTTCAGATCGCGATTCAGGCAATGTCGATCGAGTTGAACATGCCGGGCGCCGGAAACCCGATTGGAAATCACGGACGTTGACTCCCCGAGATCCTCCCGGAAGTCGGCCACCTCGACCCGGTTTACCCACACCGACAAATCGAAGCGATCGAGCAACGGACCGGAGACGCGTTGGCGGTACCGGGTTCGAACTCCATCCGTACACGAACATGGCTTGCGTCGATCGCCAAAGTATCCACAGGGACAGGGGTTCGAAGCACCAACCAATTGGAATCTGGAAGGAAACACTGCTGAGACACCCTGGCGGGATATGAGAACCCTCCCCTCTTCGAGGGGCTGGCGGAGGGCGTCGAGATGGGCTCTGGGGAATTCAGCCAGTTCATCGAGAAATAGAACTCCGTGATGGGCCAGCGAAATCTCCCCCGGAGTGGGGTGGCCACTCCCACCCCCCACCAGTGCTGCTCGAGTGGCGCTGTGGTGT
>DATDCF010000204.1:0-25935 GCA_036524475.1 Acidimicrobiia bacterium
ATGACCGAAATGACCTGCGTATCGCCGGAAGGAAGAATCAGCCCCGGTTGCACCGGCATCTGGTCCGAACAACAGGCTGAGGGGTGGCGGCGGATCGTCGAATTCACCCACGAGCACACCGACGCGAAGATCGGCCTCCAGATCGGACATTCTGGCCGCAAGGGCTCGACCAAGCTGATGTGGGAGGGAGACAACGTGCCCCTCGAACACGGCAACTGGGGGATCATCGCTCCGTCACCAATCAAGTATCGGCCCGACAGCCAGATTCCACGGGAGATGACACGCGACGACATGGACAAGGTGGTCGCTGATCATGTTGCGGCCGCTCGACGCGGGGCCGAGGCCGGATTCGACCTTCTCGAATTGCACTACGCCCACGGATATCTTGCCTCGAGCTTCTTGAGCCCCCTTGCAAACCAGCGAAGTGACGCATATGGCGGGACACTCGAGAATCGGATGCGATTTCCCCTGGAGCTCTTCGATCAGGTTCGGGCCATCTGGCCCGAGGAGAGGCCAATCTCGGTTCGGATCTCGGCCACCGAATGGGTCGACGGCGGGTTCGATGGCGATGATGCAGTCGAGCTGGCACGCTCACTCCAGGATCACGGTTGTGACATCATCGACGTCTCCACTGGACAGACCAGCGTTGAGGCACGGCCCGAGTATGGACGTCTCTATCAGACCCCGTTCTCCGACCGAATCCGCAACGAAGTCGGAATCCCGACGATGACAGTTGGCGCCGTATCCAGTATCGACGATGTCCACAACATCTTGGTGGCGGGGAGGGCCGACCTTTGCGTCCTGGCCAGACCGCACCTCGTCGACCCCTACTGGACGATGAACGCGGCCATCGACCTCGGATTCACTGGCCACTCCTTCCCCAACCAGTACCTATCCGGGCTGGCGGCCCGAAGACGGGAACAGGATCCGATCGCACCAGATGTCTTCCGCGGACGATCGTGAACCGTTCTGTGAGTGTTTATGAACCGCCACGGTATGAAAACACTCACAGAACGGATAAATCGGCGATTCGTCCTTCCAGGAAGCGGCGTTCGGCATCATTGCCTACCAGGCCGATCGCTCGCTCATATGCGATTCGAGCCTGATCATCATCCCCGCATTCAGCGAGGAAGTGGGCTCGGGCGGTGTGAAAGGCGTGGTATTCATCGAGGGCGTCCGTCAGAGGTTGCAACGCAGCCAGGCCCTCGAGACAGCCATATGCCTCGCCTATAGCCACGGCACGGTTGAGCAGCACCACCGGCGCCTCGTAGATCGCTGCCAGGGCGTCATACCAACGCACGATCCGGGGCCAGTTGGGATGGCCGGACGAGTGCTCGGCGGCGATCTCGGCCTGAATGAGATAGGGGCCTGGTTTTGCCGTGGCCCGGGCGGCCCGCAGGACCCGGAGACCTTTCTCGATCATGTCCTCGTCCCATAGGGACCGATCCTGGTCTTTGAGAAGCACGATATCGCCGTTCGAATTGACCCTGGCATCCCTCCGACTGTGCTGAAGGAGCATCAGCGCCAGGAGGCCAAACACCTCCGACTCATCAGGCATCAGCTCGGCCATGACCTCGGCGAGTTCGATGGCCGCTCCGGCAAGATCGTCACGGACCAGGTCGGTACCTCCGGAGGAGAAATAGCCCTCGTTGAAGATCAGGTACACGGTGGAGAGAACCGCCGGGAGTCGATTAGTCAGCTCGTGTGGCTCGGGAACCTTGAAGGGAATCCCGGCATCGCGGATCTTCGTCTTGGCCCGCACCAGCCGTTGCGCCATCGTGGCCTCGGACACCAGGAATGCGCTAGCGATCTCGCTGGTGGTGAGCCCGCCCACAGTTCGAAGAGTGAGCGCAACTTGCTTGTCGATCGACAATGCGGGATGACAGCAGGCGAAGATCAACTCGAGACGGTCGTCGCTGACGGTTGGAGGAGGCTCCAACTCCGGGTCAGCCTGATCGATCTCGATCTGACGGTATCCGGCAAGCACGAGATGCTTTCTCGCCAGATTGTCGCGTCGCCGTATCCGATCGATCGCCCGTCTTCTCGCGACGGTCGAGATCCATGCGGGAGGGTTATCGGGAACTCCCCTGGCAGGCCACTCCTTCAATGCCTGAACCAGGGCATCCTGGATCGCCTCCTCGGCGAGGTCGATGTCGCGCGACATCCGGGAGATCGAAGCCAGCACCATCGAGTACGACTCGCGGAATACCCGTTCGATCGCTTCTCGGGACGGATCCATCAGCCCATTCTCACCATTCTCTGAACCGAAAATGCGCTGTAGCCACAATTTCCCTTCACAGAACGAAAGCTGGCAGACGCAACTACGGGAATCCCCAAGCGCTGGGTAGGATGCGAATGTGCCCAACGAGGCTGCCCTAGAAACAGATTTCAGCCCCGGAGAGGCTTGTGGCGTCTTCGGCGTCTACGCGCCGGGACAATCAGTCTCGTCACTGATCTACTTTGGTCTGTTCGCTTTGCAGCATCGTGGACAGGAGAGCGCCGGAATTGCCACCTCCGACGGGCAGACAGTCACCGTTTTCAAGGACCTCGGGCTTGTCGCCCAGGTTTTTGACCGGCAATCGCTGGCTGGACTCGATGGACACCTCGGCATCGGCCACACCCGATACTCCACCACCGGTTCCAATAGTTGGGCCAACGCCCAACCCGTCCACCGCCAGATCGGCAACACCAGCATCGCTCTCGGACACAACGGGAATCTGACCAACACTGCCGAGCTAGCACTTTCATTGGGCTTCGCCACAGCGACCACAGACTCTGACCTGATGGCAGAGAGTCTCGCCCGCTCGATCGACGATGAGCGGTCCGATGCCCGCGGCCTTGAGCATGCACTTATCGAGGTTGCGCCCACGTGGAAGGGCGCGTTTTCTCTGGTTCTGATGGACCAGGGAAGAGTGATTGGGTTGCGCGACCCCAATGGTTTCCGCCCGCTATGTATTGGACGACTGTCTGAAGGCGGATGGGTACTGGCTTCCGAGACGGCCGCGCTCGACCTCGTTGGCGCTTCCTTCGTCCGGGAGGTCAAGGCCGGCGAGATGGTCACCATCAACGCAACCGGCGTGCACAGCTGTTTTCCATTCGCCGAAGTCAGTCCGGGGCTCTGCCTGTTCGAGTTCGTTTACTTTGCCCGTCCCGACTCTCAGATCTACGGGCGGAATATCCACTCGGCCCGCCACGAGATGGGACGGCACCTGGCGCGGGAGCATCCGATCGACGCCGACGTGATCGTCCCCGTCCCCGAATCGGGTATCCCCGCAGCCCAAGGCTATGCGGCAGAAAGCGGGATTCCATATGCCGACGGGTTGGTCAAGAACCGATACGTCGGAAGGACATTCATCGAACCGTCGCAGATATTGCGCGACCAGGGGATCAGGCTGAAGCTGAACCCGATTGCGGAGAATCTCCAAGGCCGACGGGTCGTCCTCGTGGACGATTCGATCGTCCGCGGTTCCACCACCCGAAAATTGGTTCAGATGGTTCGCGAAGCGGGAGCCTCCGAGGTCCACTTGAGAATCTCTTCTCCCCCTTATCGATGGCCCTGCTTCTACGGGATGGACACCTCCGACCGGTCAACCCTGATTGCCGCCCGCATGGAGGTCGATGAAATCAGAGACCACCTCGACGCCGACTCCCTCGGGTACCTGTCCCTGGACGGTCTTCTGGAGGCGACTCATGTCGCCGACGCCGGTTTTTGCACCGCTTGTCTCTCCGGAAGTTACCCGACTGATATTTCATCGGTGACCGACAAGTTCCATCTCGAACGAAAATGAGCCCGATCTCCTATCAAGACGCGGGTGTCGACCTCGCAGGCGCCGAGCGTCATGTTTCCACCATTGCTCCCGTTGTCAGGGCGACCTGGAGCGATGCCGTCATCGGCGGTTTCGGCGGCTTTGCCGCCGGGATAGAGATGCCGTCGGGGTACCGGAATCCGGTGTTGATGATGGCGACCGACGGCGTGGGAACCAAGCTCGATCTGGCGCGGCGCTCCAAAATCTGGAGCGGAGTTGGGTTCGACCTGGTGGCGATGTGTGTTGATGACCTCACAGCCGTGGGGGCCGAGCCGTTGGGGTTTGTCGACTACATGGCGGTGGGAAAACTCGACCCGGAACGTGACTCGTCAATCGTCGCCTCGATCGCCGATGCCTGCACAGAGTCCGGGTGCGCTCTCCTCGGAGGTGAGACCGCAGAACATCCGGGTGTCATGGATCCGGATGCCGTCGATCTCGCTGGCGCCGTCATGGGGGTGGTGGAAAAAGGCGAGGAGTTCGGACCGCATCGGGTCGAGGCTGGTGATGTGATCATCGGTCTCCGTTCACCGAATCTGCGGTCGAACGGATACTCCCTGATCAGGCGGCTGTTTCCCGAACCCGACCGCGATGAGTCCCTCCTCGCAGGCTCCGTCATCTACAGCAAATCGGTCCTGGCCGTGGCACATCTGGTCAAATCCGCCGCCCACATCACGGGTGGGGGCCTCCCCGGCAACCTGCCCCGCGCAATCCCCCCGGAATTGGGCGTACAACTCGAACGCGACAGCTGGAGACCACCGGACATCTTTGCGGAGGTGGCATCGCGTGGTGTGGCTTCGGCCGAGATGTTCAACACATTCAACATGGGTATCGGGTTTTGCGTCATCGTCGCACCTGAAAACGTCGGGGACACGGTGGCCGGACTGAGCCAGCACCAGGCGCGACCGATCGGAATAGTGACGGAAACGCCAGGCTTTTCCATCATATGAAGTTTCGTGATGCGACAAGGGTCGAGGCCGCTGGCGATGGTCGGTGGACAGCCGATCTCGCCGAGAACTGGGACATCGTCGGAAACACCAACGGCGGATACATGCAGGCAATCGCCGCCCGTGCTTCTAGTCTTGCCGTAGGTGGACACGACCCGGTATCGGTCACAGGACACTTCACCCGCCCTGGACACACCGGCCCAATCACCATCGAGACCGAAATCGTTCGCCAGGGTTTCCGATTCTCCGTTGTTAGGGCCCGGGTCACACAGTCCGATTTGATAATTCTGGAAACGCTCGGGACCTATGCCAAGCCTGCCAAGCACGAGCAAGAAATTCTTCTCAGCGACGTCCCGCCGCCGGTCATGCCTGATCCTGAAAGCTGTATCCCGATTATTCCTGCCAGTGAAGGCTCATTCCCTCCTCCAATTTTCGGCGAGATCGACGTCAGAGTGGATCCGGTATCGGCAGCAGGTTTCTTCGGAGGAGCCGGACCGGCCGTGCCTCTGGTCGCAGGGTGGTTTCATCTCAAGGACGACGAGGAACTCGATCCATTTGCGTTGATCCTCAGCTCCGATGCCTTCCCTCCCACGGCATTTGCGGCCAATTTTCCGATCGGTTGGACCCCGACCCTTGAGCTGACAGTTCACATCCGTAATCCTCGAGCAACCGGATGGATTCGGTGCCAATTCAAGAGCCATTTCATCACCGGCGGATTCATCGAAGAGGACGGTCTCTTCTGGGACGAGGACGATCGGCTCGTCGCCCAATCACGGCAACTGGCGCTGGTTTCGACCTCGGGCGGTTGAGGAGTTGTCACCTTCGGACCCAGTGAGCCCCACAGGGAACACCGTGGAGTGGGTGGCGGAGCACATCGCGAATGGACACGACCAGTACATGGACCGATTCCGAACGATCAATCGGCGGGCCCCCGGTCGTTTCGAACGACGCGAGTGGGCCCCCATGCAGGCCGACAGCCTGGAGCGGCTTCTCCTATACCAGGCGATGGTGACAGACGTGGTGGCTGACATCGCGAGGAGTCTGGGAGAAAAATCGAACGATCCTGCTCTCTGGAGAGAGATCAAAGCCGCCTTTTCGACGCTGGTCCGCTCAAACCCGAATCGAGAACTCGCCGAGACCTTCCACAACTCGATCACCAGAAAACTGTTCGAAACGGTCGGGGTCGATCCCGAAATCGAGTTTGTCGACTTGAGTGTCCATAACGCGACGTCTCACGACGCCACAACCCGCCTCTTCTCGAGATCCACCTCTGTGGCCGACGTCATCTCCCGGATCCTCATCCACTTCGCCTACTCGGTCCCCTACACCGACCTCGAAGCAGACACCGCTGAACTCGGTCGTCGTGTAACGGATAGGGCAGGCTCCGACGCTGTGGAATCGATCGAAGTGGTCGACTCGGTGTTCTATCGGGGTCAGGCTGCCTATCTGATCGGCCTCATACATGGCGTGGGAGGTTTGGAAGCGCCGCTCGCCATCTCACTTCGCAATATGGGCGACGGGGTTGTGTGCGACGCTGTTTTGCTCACTGAGAACGAAGTCTCGATTCTGTTCAGTTTCACCCGGTCGTACTTTCATGTCGATACGCCAAACCCTGGTGCCCTGGTGACGTTTCTTCGCTCCCTCATGCCCCGAAAACGAGTGGCCGAGCTGTACATCTCGGTCGGGCAGAACAAGCACGGCAAGACCGAGTTGTATCGGGACCTGCTCCGACACGTAAGAAGCTCGAACGAGAAGTTCGAGCATGCCCCTGGGACCAAGGGGCTGGTGATGATCGTGTTCACGATGCCGGGATATGACGACGTCTTCAAGATCATCCGAGACCGTTTTCCACCGCCCAAGCGAACCACGCGGGCAGCCGTCATGCGGAAGTACCGAATTGTGTTCCAACATGATCGAGCCGGACGACTCATGGATGTCCAGGACTTCCAGCATCTCAAGTTCGATATCGACCGGTTTACCCCAGAGCTGCTCGAGGAATTGCTCGCCGAGTCGGGCAATAGCGTCTCGATCGAGGGCGACTCGGTGGTGATTCGACACGTTTACGTGGAGCGGCGGATCACACCTCTCGACCTGTTCATCACCATTGCCGATCCGGCGGGGAGGACCGCAGCCGTGCTCGACTACGGCCAGGCAATCAAAGATCTGGCCTCGACGAATATCTTCCCCGGGGATCTACTCATCAAGAACTTCGGTGTCACCCGGCACGGGAGGGTGGTCTTCTACGACTACGACGAACTCGCCCCGCTGACCGAAGTCAATTTCAAGGAAATCCCAGCGCCACGGGATGACTACGACGCCCTTTCTGACCAACCGTGGTATCCGGTGAGTGATCGTGACGTTTTCCCCGAGGAGCACGAGTACTTTCTCGGCATGACCGAAGAGTTGCGTTCTCGATTCACCCAACGCCACGGAGATTTGTTCCAGGCTGAGTCGTGGCGGGCAATCCAGAGCCGGATCCGAAACGGAGAACTGATCGAGGTGTTCCCCTATGGCGAAGAAGCCCGACTCAGCAGCGCAACAGGCTCCCGGGGTTGGTAATCGCACAATCCCGAGGGCCGTGTACCTAAAGTTTCCCCCATGAGCGCAACGATGGCAGAAATGAAGTCGATCAAATACGCCTACATGCTGGGTGGGGTAACGGCGATTGTTTTCGGGTTGATCCTCCTGTTCCGTCAGGACGGGGCTTTCTCGATCCTGATGCTGGTACTGGGCCTGTGGTGGCTGATCCAGGGCGCCTTCACCCTGTTCTCTCTGATGATCGACCGCGAGGATTGGGGTTGGAAGCTCGTCCTCGGCATCCTGGGCGTGACTGCGGGTATCTTCGCCCTTCTCAATCCTGGTGAGGCGGCTGAGCTTCTCGAGAGCGCGGTCGGAATCGTCCTCGGTGTGATTGGTGTTCTGATCGGTCTAACTGCATTGTTCGGCGGATTCAGATCGAAGGACTGGGGTGCGGTCGTCGTCGGCGTGTTCAGCCTTCTGATCGGTATTCTGATTCTGGCCAACGCGGCGTTCACGACCACCCTTCTGGTCACTCTTTTTGCCATCCTGTTGATTCTCGAAGGAATCGCTGCAATCGTCATCAGCGTCAAGTACTGAGCGATTGACACAGCCGATTCGTTAGGATCGGGTTGTGCCTGTCGTAACCCCGATCAATGACCGGCGCGGACTCTACGCCGCGCCGTAGAACCTGCTCATTTTCTATTAGTCAGTTCGGATTTCTAAGGAGCAGTAGATGAGTAGCTTTGTAGAGCGTCACAACGATGTGATCGCACCGGTGATCGCTTTCGATACGGACATACAGGCCGATTCGGCGTCGGGTATCTGGATCACCGACGTCGAGGGGCGGAGGTGGGCAGACTTTGCCTGCGGGACCGCTGTAACCAACCTGGGACACAACCACCCCGCCGTGGTCGAGGCGGCCCACACACAAATAGACAAACTGATGCACTCGGGGTGCATCGTCCGTTACGACCGGTTGGTGATTGCAGCCGAGAAACTCCGCGCCATCACCCCTGCGGCGATCGAGAAATTCGCATTTGCCAACTCGGGCGCCGAAGCCGTGGAGGCGTCAGTCAAACTGGCCAAGCATTCCACCGGCCGCCAGGGTGTCATCGCTTTCCGCGGCGCTTTCCACGGACGAACCATGGGCTCGGTGTCGTACACGACATCCAACGCCAAGTACCGGGACGGGTACCACCCGGTAATGGGATCGGTGTTCGTGTCGCCATTCCCCCATCCCTTTCGCTGGGGGATGAGCGAGGAAGCTGCCGTAAGCCACTGTCTCGAGGAACTAAGGCTCCTGTTCAAGCACGTGGTTTCGCCGAAGAATATCGCTTGTTTCCTAGTAGAGCCGGTACAGGGCGAGGGTGGCTACTACCCGGCGCCAAATTCGTTCCTGAACGCTTTGCGAGACCTCGCGGACGAACACGGTATCGCATTGGTATACGACGAGGTACAGACCGGTTTTGGTCGGACCGCCGAGTGGTTCGCTGCAGATCACTTCGACGCCAAGCCGGACATCATGGCCATGGGAAAGGGGATCGCCAACGGGCTGCCCCTCTCCGCCTATGGAGCCTCCAGAGAACGAATTGATGGTTGGCCGGTCGGTTCACACGGGACCACCTTCGGTGGCAACCCGGTTGCCACTGCCGCCGCCATTGCCGTGATCGACACAATGGAGGGCTTGCTGCCCCAGGCGCGGGACCTCTCCAAACATGCCTTCGAGCGGTACAACGAGCTGGCCGAAAGACACCCGACGATTGGGGACGTTCGTGGCCTCGGCCTGATGATCGGTGTCGAGTTCGTTTCCGACCGTGACACCCGGGCCCCTGATGCCGGTGCCTTCCAGCATGTCCAGCAGCACGCATTTGAACGCGAGCTGATCATCATCGACTGTGGACCGGACGCCAACGTCCTCCGGTTCATTCCCCCCCTGGTCACGACCAGGGAGGAGCTCGATTGGGCGATCGACCTCGTCGACGAAGGGCTCACCAGTTGGGAGACGCAATAGGGGTGTCACGATAAGAAGTAGCCCGGGCCGATGAACAGGTTTGCAATAGCCGCAATAGGCCTGACAGTGACCCTCGGAATCGGCCTGGTCTTCCTCTTTAGTTTGACCGGTGACGACCCGGCCGATGAGGTTGCAGACACCACGATCCCCGACTCGACGTCGACTACCCCGACCGAGCCCTCGACGACCGGTTCGGCGCCAGGCACAACTACGACGTCGACCCCGACTTCGACGACGCAGGCAACGACGACAACGACCCTTACCAGCACAACGAAGCCACCCGCCCCTTCAACGACGGTCTCCGTGACCACAGTTCCTCCCCCGCCGTTCTCGATAAGCGTCTCGACCCCAACGGCAGCCCAGTTATTCGCATCGTGGGAACCGGGATGTCCGGTCGATGTCAGCGACCTGCGAATTCTGACCATGAGCCATTGGGGCTACGACGGGAAGGTCAGGAATGGAAAGCTGGTGGTCTCCGCGACACAGGTGGGAGCAGTCACCAAAGTGTTCCAGATCCTCTACGACGAGCGCTTCCCCATTGAACGGATGGAAATGGTCGAGGAATACGGTGGCGATGACAATGCCAGCATGGCTGCGAACAACACCAGCGCCTTCAATTGCCGCCCGGTCACCGGAGGTTCGTCTTACTCCGAGCATTCCTACGGACATGCGATCGACATCAACCCCCTGGTCAACCCGTACGTCAAGGGTTCAACGATCCTCCCGCCCGCAGGGGCCCCATACGCCGATCGCAGCCAGGATGCCCCCGGGATGATCCACGCCGGCGATGAGGTAGTCGTGGCGTTCAACGGTATCGGCTGGGTCTGGGGAGGAACCTGGACTTCGCTCAAGGACTACCAGCACTTCTCCGCCACCGGCAAATGAAGCCGGCGTTCGGGTCACCAACGGACCTGGGAACCGTGCGAATAGGTCGTTCCGTCCAAAGAATATGAGGAGAACGATTCAAACAATTGCTTTGGCCCTGACAGCGACTCTGATACTGGCGGCCTGTGGGTCTGAAGAAGTCGTCGACCCGCCGGACGACTCTGTCGACGGGCCCTTGATTCAGGTGTCCTCCGAAGGCGGGTTCGTTCCAGTTGAGTTTCAAATCGCGCGCGGGCCGACCTTCACCCTCACCCGAGACAA
Organism: Acidimicrobiia bacterium; assembly: GCA_036524475.1. GTDB lineage: Bacteria > Actinomycetota > Acidimicrobiia > Spongiisociales > ZC4RG35 > MA-ANB-1. Next base: position 10,428 of record DATDCF010000204.1, read on the forward strand.
ACAGTTCATCTTTCCCGGTTTCACCACCCTCGAATACCCCGGTCCATTGATTCCCGCCGTCTTCTCGAGCGACCTCACCGACGAGCAATACGAGCGAATCGTCGAACTCATCGAGGAGATGGGGATCGAGGATATGGAGGATGAGGCAGACGACTCGGTGACAAACGTCGCCGATGCCTCTACCGAAGTCATCGAGTACTGGGATCAGAACGGCGTCCACCGTTATTCGGTGTATGCCCTCGGAGTTGACGACCGGCCGGCCCCCGCCGCAACTGAAGCCTTCGAGGAGCTTTTCACCTATCTCCATGGACTGACTGGAACCGTTGACGGCACGCCCTACGATGCGGTCCTCTACCGCGTGGTAGCCAGCCCCAGTTACGCCGAACAGGACCCCACGTTCATCGACATACGACCCTGGCCGCTCGACGGTGAGGATCCGCACGATTGGATTGAGCTGACGACCGTTGGCGAGCAGACTTGGACCTGCCAGGCGTTTGGACCCGAAGCGATCGGTCCTTTTGAGGACGCCACTCAAGCCACACTCTGGATGGATCCCAGCGAGTCCGGGGATGCCCAGAACATTCAGCTCCTGGTGCGGCCCCTCCACCCCGGCGAAGAGGACTGCTCCCTTGAGTAGGCGCACTAGATCGGTGCGTGTCGATTACGAGAGCCGACGACGCACATAATCGACACCGAACCGGGGGCGTGTATCGTCGCCGCATGAACAGAAGCACCGAGGTGGACCTGGTCCAGGGTGGACATCGGATCGACCCGGGCACCGGCGCCGTAGTCCCCCCGATTCATCCTTCGACCACGTATGCCCGGGACGAGAACTACGACCTGATTTCCGATTACCTCTATACGAGACATGGCGCACCGAACCATGTCCCCGTCGAAGACCTCGCCGCCCGACTCGATAGGGGAGTCGATGCACGCGTCTTCGCTTCGGGTCTAGCGGCCTTTACTGCCCTGGTCGAGACCGTTCCCCACGGCGCCGGCGTAGTCGCTCCTCAGGTGATGTATCACGGCGGCCAATTGTGGCTGCGACGTCTCCACGGCCAGGGGCGGATCAACCTCGTCTTGTTCGACCAAACCGAGCCCGGGGCCATGGAAGCGGCAATCGAGAGCTACCGACCCGACCTGGTTTGGATCGAGACACCGGTCAACCCGACATGGGATGTGATCGACATCAGAGCCGCCGTTGCGGCGACGAAAAGTGTCGGCGGGCATTTGGCCGTCGATGCGACTGTAAGCCCGCTAACGACCCGACCGATCGAGTTGGGCGCCGACTTCACCTTCCACTCGGCAACGAAGTTCTACAACGGCCATGCCGACCTGCTCGGCGGACTCCTCATCAGCGCCTCTGAAAGTGATCGCTGGGAACAGGTGAAGTGGATCCGGACCCACACCGGGGCCGTGATGGGTGCGTTTGAGGCCTGGCTCTTGCTCAGAGGGATGAAGACCCTCTACCTACGGGTTGACCGGGCGTCGGACAGTGCCATGTCGATTGCGCGCCATTTCGAGAAGCATTCCGCCGTTGAGTCGGTCCTCTACCCGGGTTTGGAGTCGCATCCGGGCCATGAAGTGGCGGCGAAGCAGATGGACCGCGGATTTGGCGCCATGATGTCGATTCGGGTCAAGGGCGGGTTCGATGCAGCCCACCAGGTTGCGGTGTCGACGAGAGTCTTTATTCCCGCCACGTCGTTGGGAGGCGTGGAGAGCCTGATCGAGCACCGTATGGTACTCGAGCCACCGGAGTCGGTCGTTCCCGGCGACCTACTTCGTCTATCGATCGGGATAGAGCCTGTCGACGATTTGATCGCCGACCTGGAACAGGCGTTGGGCAACGGGTAGCGACGCCTATCAGGTCCGACCGCCTCGAATTGGATGACCCCACAGGGAAACCAATCGGGCAACGAATACGATGATGAACACCTGGCCAACGAACGCCTCGATCACGACAAGTCGTTTAGCGAGATCCGTCGCCGCGGTTATATCCCCAAAGCCGACGGTGGTGAGTGTCACGAAGGAAAAGTATGTGTAGTCGCCAGGGTCGACGATCCCATTCAGGAAAGGCTCGGCTGTGAGCAGATCGGCGCCGCTGTAGATCGCCCCCATGAAGAAGGCGATCAACGCATAGGCGGCAACTCCACCCATGACGGTCTGGAGGCCCACCTCTTCGTGTTGGACTATCCGGCTGACAATCGCGATCATCGCCGCCAGTTGAGCGAGGGCCAGCAGCATGAAGCGCCAACCCTCCGCAGCGTCACTCGAGACGAGACCCAGCGAAACCGACGTCACGAGCAAGACGGCCGTGGCTATTACACCGATCCTTCGCACCCGGGTGGGTACTCCGGGTGCCCAGAGAGTGACCAGCAACATCGCTACCCACAAGACGGTGTTGACTGCGCTTATGAATTTGGATGCCTCGACCCCGGTGAGGAGATAACCGATCAGAATCAAGAGGAGTACGAACCCGTATCGCTCCCTCAGAATGACACCGGTCGAACTCTCTTCGAGTCTTGTCTTGATCTTTCGTTCTGGTTTATCGCTCAAATGAGTTCCATCGGGTCAGAGACCGGGACCATATAACCATTTGAGAAAGTGGTCGTCCCCCGGTTACCTCAGCCTCCGGCGGTCGTTGTCACCCCGGCGGTCGTTGTCACTCCGGCGGTCGTTGTCACTTCGGCCGGCTGTGTGGTCTCCGTCTGGGGGACGGTCGTGGTGGAGGAATCGGCATCACCGGCGATCAGGAACACGTAGAAGAGCACCCCGATAGCGATGAGTACCACGATGGTGGCCAAAATGACACCGAAGGCACTCGAGCCACTCGACTGTGTCACCGAAACCGCCGGGGGTGGTGGCATGGGCTCGTGGGTTTCAGGTGCCGGTGGGATTGTCCTGCTGGCGTCCGAAAGTGGACTGGTTGAAGTAACCCCGTTGTCGGCGACGTTGTCTGTCCACTCGGTGCCATCCCAGTATCTGTGGGTATGCCGTCCCTGCGGGTCGGTATACCAACCGGCTTCGGTTTGATTCATCTCATTCTCCAACGCTCGAGGACCCGTCGACGACGGATGTTAGACCCGTGAGGTTCAGAATCCATGGTTCGCAAGGCGACGACAATGCCCGACCGACCACTTCCTGATGTGTGCGGTGATCAGCCGGCAACCACCGGCACGTTCTCCATGGCTGCCGCGATCGCTTCGGCTGGGTGCTCGTAGTCGACCAACTCGCCTTTGAAATAGGCAGCGTACGACGCCATATCGAAGTGACCGTGTCCGGAGAGGTTGAAGAGAATCACTTTTTCTTCCCCCGCCTCCCGTGCCGCGATAGCCTCGTTCATTGCCGACGCCACAGCGTGGGTTGGCTCCGGGCCGGGAATAATCCCCTCGACGCGGGCAAATTGGACTGCCTTCTCGAACGTCTCGGTCTGGTGGAGCGACTCGGCCTCGATGATCCCCTCATCGACGAGCAAAGAGACGAGTGGCGCCATGCCGTGATAGCGGAGACCACCAGCATGGATCGGATCCGGAATGAAGTCGTGGCCCAACGTATGCATCTTGACCAGAGGGGTCATTCCCACTGTGTCACCGAAGTCGAACTGATAACTCCCCCGGGTCAATGAAGGGGCTGCGGCCGGTTCAACGGCACGGATGACCGGATTCATATTTCCTGCCAGCTTCTCCCTGACGAACGGGAAAGCGAGACCTGCGAAATTGGAGCCACCGCCCGCACAACCGATCACGACATCCGGGGTCTCGTCGACCAACGCCAGTTGTTTCAGTGCCTCCTCACCGATCACTGTCTGATGCATCAGGACGTGGTTGAGTACGGATCCCAGGGAATACTTGGTGTCTTCGTTGGTGGCAGCCACCTCTACGGCCTCGGAGATTGCGATCCCCAGACTCCCCGGTGTGTCAGGCATCTCTTGCAAAATCCTCCGACCGGCCTCGGTGCGGTCGGACGGTGAGGGATGGATGGTCGCCCCGTAAGTCTCAATCATCGCCTTGCGATAGGGTTTCTGGTCATACGACGCCCTGACCATGAACACCTCGCACTCGATGCCGAACAGGGCACATGCGAAGGCGACGGCTGAACCCCACTGTCCGGCTCCCGTTTCCGTGGAGATCTTCTTCACCCCCGCTTGGGCGTTGTAGTAGGCCTGGGCCACAGCAGTGTTTGCTTTGTGCGAACCGACCGGGCTCACACCCTCGTACTTGTAATAGATGCGGGCGGGCCCACCGATGAGATTCTCCAGCCCGTGGGCGCGATACATCGGCGACGGACGCCACTTCCGATAAATCTCGCGTACCGGTTCGGGAATCTCGACATAACGTTCCTGTGAAACCTCCTGGAGAATCAGGTCCATCGGGAACAAAGGCGCGAGGTCGTCAGGCCCCACCGGCTGATGCGTACCCGGATGAAGTACAGGCGGGGCGGCTACTGGTAAGTCCGGCACGATGTTGTACCAATGAGTAGGAAGGTCAGATTCGGGGAGCGTGATTTTCGTAGCCATGGCTTCCACGCTACACCGGACCGCATCAGCTTTGCCCGGTGCCTCTGCACCGTTCTGTGAAGGAAAAGTGCGACGTGGCCCACAAAAGGTCTCCACAGAACGGAAATCGGGATATCTCAGTTATCGGATAGAGTGACTTTGTGGGATTAGATCGACTAACCACACGACGGGCTGCCATCAAGGACATGGGCAAGGCGGGGTTGGCCATCGTCGTGTTTGGCACGGCGTGCACCAGCGAACCAGGCTCGACCACATTGCCCGGCTTGACCACGTCAACCCCGCTCAACGAAAGCACAACAACGGTCGGGGCGATATCGACCACCACCGGTGGGGGTACCACCACGACGTCGGGACAAGCCGCCAAATGGGCCCGCGTAAACTTGGGATTCGTCTCCGCCTACATCCTCTATCGCGACAACGAGGCTGCGCTGGTCGACACCGGGCAGGCGGGTGCCGAGGGAGACATCGAGGCGGCCCTCAATACGGTCGGGCTCGGGTGGGACTCGGTCACCAGCGTCATCCTCACGCATAAGCACGGCGACCACGCCGGGAGCGCCGTGGGGGTGGCAGGCCTGGCCACCAACTCCAACGTCTACGTGGGTGAGGGTGATTTGGCGGCCATCGGACCTATCGAGTCGGAAGACGGGACCCAGGGGCCGGTGTCGGTCAGGGACGGTGACAATGTATTCGGACTCGAGGTGATCGGAACACCGGGACACACCCCTGGGAGCATTTCGGTTCTGGACCGGACCGCCGGCATCCTGGTAGCGGGCGATGCGATGAATACAGGGAGCGGGGCGCTGGCCTCGGCATCAGCCAACCCCCAGTTCACTGAGGATCTGGCGCTTGCCGACGCTTCAGTACGCAAACTCGCCGGTTTCGACTTCGAGATCGTCCTGGTAGGCCATGGCGAGCCCATCCTCACCGGGGGCTCCGACGAGGTGAACGCCCTGGCCGATGACCTGGGCGCGTAGACCGCGTTGAACCCTTTCGGCGAATTCCTGGTCGGCGTCGTCATGCTCATCGGGCTGGCGGGGATAGTCCTTCCGGTGATTCCCGGCCTCGTGCTCATTCTGGCGGCCGTATTCGTGTGGGCCCTCGAAGAGTCGTCGACCGTGGCATGGGGTGTTTTCGGCGTGGCGCTGCTCCTCGCCATCGCAGCGACCGTGGTCAAGTATCTGATCCCCGGACGGAATCTGAAAGAGGCGGGTATTCCCACGTCGACCCTCCTGGTGGCTTCCCTTGGCGCATTCATCGGGTTTTTCGCCATCCCAATCGTCGGGGCGCCTGTCGGGTTCGTGATCGGGATATACCTCACGGAATGGCGTCGAGTTGGGCGCCAGCGCGCTTGGCCGGCAACCAAGACATCAGCGGGCCAGGCAGCTCTTTCCATCGGCATCGAACTGGCCGGAGGACTGCTGATCTTCGGAATCTGGTTTACTGCCGCAGTGGTCGCGTAGACGCCTCCACCTCGATATTTGATTCCTGACACACCACCAATCCGTGTCAGCTTTGTTCCCCTTCCAGCATCGACAGAACAACCGACACGACGAGCTCGGGGTTTATCGCCACTACCGAGTCGAACCCCAAACCGACTGCCGTCACCGAACTGGCGTCTGTCGAGAGACTCTCATAGAAGTCCTGGCCCTGTTGCCAATAGTCGTTGATGTCTTCGGCGGCATCCCGGCCCGCTGCCACGACAAACCCGTCGCTGAGGAAGGTGGCCTCCGCATCCTGTCGGATAACGACAAGAGGTGCGTCACCAAAGTCGCCCAGCGCTGCCGACTCGCTCGAGCCAAGGTCGAGCCAGGGCGGATAGCTCCAGCCAGGCAGCCGTTCGTCATAGAACGCCGGGAAGCCAACAGGCACTGGGTCTACCATCACTACGCCGTCGATATCAGACCTTCCTGCTGCAAACAAGCGTGCCGAGTGAACACCGTCCACCGCCGCTACGAGCACAAACGGGCCGGAGAGCCCACTCTCCTCCAGGCCTGCGACCAGGCTCGAAGCGCGCTCCTCCGGTGTGGGCTCACCCTCTACGAAGCCGTTCACACAAACCAGATAACCGCTAGCCGAAAGTTCTGCCTGAACAACTGACATCGACCCATAGTCGATCCAGTCAGACGGTTCGAGGATGACAGTCGGGTCGCCAGAATCTCCGTCGCCCGTGCATAGAAGGCGGCGCGGAAAGCGATTCCAATCGTCGATCACGACCTCACCTGCCCGGGTCAGATTCTCTTCAGGACCGAGTCGCACCAGCGATCCTCCCGGTTGGTAGAACGTCGCCCACAGGTCACCTCCGGCGACCACCAGGCCACCAACTTTTCCTGGAAGGGCATACCGGACAAACTCACCCGATTGAGTATCAACCTTCAAAAGTAGATGATCGGTGTGTGACACGACCCAGAGCGAGCCGTCAAATTCCGCCAAATCGAACAGGCCAAAGGTGTATCCGCCCATAGATCGGAATTCTCCGGTCTCCGGATCAAATCGGCTCAGATTCGTCCCCCACGGAAAGTCTCCGTCCATCAACCATAGGAAACCACCAGCTTCGGCAACCTGGCGAACGCCCCATCCGCTCATTGTGTCGGAACCTTCCACGGTCGGGATTACGAATTCTCCTACGGTCCCATCCGTAGAGATACTGGAGATCAAGCCGGTGTCGGGATCGTTTATCCAGAGGTATCCCAGACCTTGACCTTTGACCTCACCGCGGGACTTCGAAAGCAACTCTCCGTCGGGCGACAATTCGAAGAGGTCCCCATCTTGATTGCTCACCCAGAGCCTCTCTCCGAACCAGGCTGCGCCGCCCGGTGGGCCGTCAATTGAGAAAGCGAGATCAACCTGTTCACGATCGGGGTCGAACCGAAGTATCTCACCGCCGTGGTCGTAGCTACTGAGCCAGACGTGGGACCCGCCGACCACCACTCCCTCGACATGTCCATCGATCTCAAAGGAGCCGTCGATATGGCCAGTAGCCACTGATACTTTCTGGAGCTTTCGTGGCAGTGCAGACATGACCCAAATGGTCTCTCCATCTTCATCCATGGTTTGAATGCCGCCAGACTCAAGCGGGACCACTTGGTCTATTCCGGCACTTCCGACCAAAAGGGTGGCGTCGGGTTCAGGGAGAAACTCGGGATCGGGTGCAATAACGAATGGCAATGCGACAATTACCACAACAGCTATGGCAGCAGCAGCGACTGACCATGCCTTCCACCAAGAATGCGCCCCGGGCGCCATGCGCGTGGAGAGTCCAACCTTCTCATCGACGAGAGAGCGCAACTCAAGGGAATCTGCCTCTGCGTTCCTGGCCGGGTCGACGGCTTCAAATAGTTCAATCATGCAGAAGCCTCCTCAGGCTCAATAGTCGGTGCCAGGCTCTCGAACTTCGATCTCAGTCGGACTCGCGCACGATGAAGACGCTGGTCGACGGCGTTTTCTTTCATTTTCAGAACGCGGGCGATCTCAGCACGAGACAACCCGTCCCAAACGGACAGGCGCAAGATCTCAGCGTCGTCGTAACCGAGGGAGGAGAGAGCTTCGAGGAGCAGATCTGCCATGGGATTGGAATCAACCGTTTGTCTTGATTCCTCTATTCGTTCCATAGCGATTCGTCTCGAGAGACCTGTTCTCCGACGCGAACTGCGGAACTGATTGCCGACTACCCGGTAGGCAACGCCAAAGAGCCAGGCCCGGGTCGCTTCATCGTCTGGCAAGTCATCGATCTTGCGCCACGCCACCGCGAATACTTCGGCTGTGGCGTCTTCGGCATCAACTCGACCGAGTCGTCGCACGCAATAGCGATAGACGGCCTGGTGGTAATCGTCGAACAGACGGTCAAACCGCTCTTGGCTGACACTCGATTGGACTCCATCTGATTTCTTGGACACTTTTGCCTTTCTGACAATATGAGTGTCCGGACGGGCCTGGTTGCTTACATCCTGGAGGCTACGCCGTCTGAAGGACCGTTCTGTGAGTGCTTTCCATTGCCACGGTATAAAAACACTCACAGAACGGAAGGAAGGCCTCAGTCCTCGGTGGCCGCTGCCGACCTCGACGCAATCTCATTGACCACGTCTTCGTTCGCCAGGGTGGTGACATCTCCTAGCTGACGGTGCTCGGAGATGTCTTTGAGCAGTCGCCTCATTATCTTTCCGGAGCGAGTCTTGGGGAGATCATTGGTGAAAACGATCGACTTTGGCTTACCGATTGGCCCCAACGTGTTGGAGACATGTTCTCGCAACTCGGCCAAGAGTTCATCGTTGCCTTCGGCCGATCCGCGCAGGGTGACAAATGCTGCGATCGCCTGACCGGTCAGATCGTCTTTCCGACCGACGACGGCAGCCTCGGCCACCGCGGGGTGGCTGACCAACGCTGATTCCACTTCCGTCGTGGAGATGTTGTGTCCGGATACCAGCATGATGTCGTCGACCCTGCCGAGCAACCAGTAATACCCGTCGAGGTCTCGTTTGCAGCCGTCCCCCGGGAAGTACCTACCGGGGAATCGAGACCAATAGGTGTCGACATATCTGTCATCGTCGCCGTAGATGGTCCGCGCCATGGAGGGCCAGGGCGCGGTGATGGTGAGGAATCCGCCGCCCCCGAATGGGACCGAGTTGCCATCTTCGTCGACGACATCGGCGCTGATGCCGGGAAACGGGATGGTGGCCGACCCCGGCTTGGTCGCAACGGCCCCAGGCAAGGGTGAGATCATGATGCAACCGGTTTCGGTCTGCCACCAGGTGTCGACAACGGGACAACGTCCCCGACCTACATGCTCGTGGTACCACACCCAGGCTTCGGGGTTTATCGGTTCACCTACTGTTCCCAGCAGCCGGAGTGATGCCATCTCGTGTTTGGCCACATGCTCGTCGCCCCACTTCATGAACGCCCGGATTGCGGTAGGGGCGGTGTAGAAGATGGTGACGCCGTAGTCGTCGATGATCTGCCACAGCCGATCGAAATCGGGGAAATTCGGTGCACCTTCGTACATCACACCGGTGGTCCGGTTGGCCAGAGGGCCGTACACGATGTAGCTATGGCCCGTCACCCAGCCAATGTCGGCGGCGCACCAGTAGACGTCCGAGTCGGGCTTGATGTCGAAGACAAAGGCGTGGGTTGTGGTTATCCCGGTCAGGTAGCCGCCCTGGGTGTGAACAATTCCTTTGGGCTTTCCCGTGGTTCCCGAGGTGTAGAGGATGTAGAGAGGGTCTTCGGCGTTGAGGACGACGGGTTCGCACATGGAGTCCTGTCCGTCGACCAGATCGTGCCACCAGACATCCCGTCCCTCGACCATGTCGACACCGTGGTCGGTCCGGTTGACTACAACCACCTTCTCGACGTCCGGTGTTGATTTCAGCGCTGCATCGGCGTTGACCTTGAGCGGCACCACATTCCCGCCCCGCCATGCCCCATCCTGGGTTATCACGATGCGCGCCTCGGCGTCGAGAATCCTGCTCGACAGGGCGTCGGCGGAGAATCCTCCAAATACGACAGAGTGGACCAAGCCGAGCCGTGCACAAGCAAGCATGGCGATGGGAAGTTCGGGAATCATCCCCATGTAAATGGCTACCCGGTCGCCTTTTTCCAAACCCAGACCCTTCAGGCCGTTGGCGAATCGCCCCACGTCGTCGGCGAGGTCCTGATAGGTGAGGGTCCTCGAATCGCCAGGCTCACCGACCCAGTGGTAGGCAACCTGGCCACCATGGTCTTCGAGATGCCGATCGAGACAGTTGTATGACAGATTGAGCTCACCATCGGCGAACCACTTGAAAAAGGGCGGATTGGAGTCATCGAGTACCCGGGTCGGCTCCTTGAACCATGTGATTCTGCTCAGCGCCTGCTTTTGCCAGAAAGCTTGCGGGTTGGCCGCGGCCTCTTCGTGGATCCCTGCTCTGGCATGTGCGGTGGCGGCAAAAGCGGGGTCGACCGGGAAAACCCGGTCCTCGCTGAGTAGATTTTCAAGGGCTTCCGACATCAGGCTCTCCTTCAAACGTCTTCGGCTCTGAAACTAACAGGCTCCGGGATCGCCAGACCCCGATGATGCCACCAATAACAGCCAGGTACATCAACCAATCGCCAACCCGGGCGTACACCGTGGGATGGCCTGCAACGACCTCTCCATAGAGGATTTCCTCCGTTCCGAGTCCCGTCTTTGCAGAGTTGAATTCCCCCTCTTCGTCGATGAAGACCGACCTGCCGGTGACGGCACCATGAATTACCGGCACACCGAGTTCGGCCGCCCGCATTCGAGTCATCCCGATCAATTGGTCGGATACCGATGTATATCCATACGATCCTTCGTTGGTTGCAACGACCATCACTTGCGCTCCCGCCTGAACATGTTCTCGGCCATACCTTGCGAAGGAGCCTTCGAACGAGATTACGGAGCCAAGCGGGAAGGCTGGAAAGTCGAAGACAACCGGGCCGTCTCCAGGAACCATGTCACGCGGCACCTGGGCAAGGTCGGGGATCCAATCAAATAAAGGTCGGAACGGGATGTACTCACCGAACGGCACGCCCTGCTGTTTGCGATATTCCCCAACTATCTCACCCTGATCGTTGAAAACCACGTTGGCGTTGACCCATTGGGTCTCGCTGATCGGACGATCACTACCGACCAGGAACCATGCTCCGATTCGGCGGGCCTCATCGGCGATCGCCCCGGCTATCTCTTCGTTGAGTACCGGATCGGCGTTGGCCGAACCCGTCGAACCCTCCGCCCACACCACGAGATCGACCGCCCCGGGATCGATGGTTCGTGTCAGCTCTAGATGCTGCTCAAAGGTTCTCAGCCGCTCATCCGGGGGACACTTCTCGAACGGGCACGGAGTGGATCCCTGCACTATCGCAACGGACGTGGCGGCATAGTCAATGGAAACCGACGTGAAGGGTCCGGAAGCGACCACGACACCTCCAATTGCAAGAAGGGGAGCGGTCAGGACGGTCCATGTCCACCATCGCAGGCTCCGTTCAGTAATCGCAAGCATAAGAGCCCCCGCCACCGCCACCACCAGCACCGTCCAGCCAGACGTGCCTACAAGGGGCGCCCCCAGCCTTATCCAATGGTATTCCGAAAGGGCATAGCCCGCTCCGCCCCATTCGAGGCCGCTGAAGGGGAAGTGATACCGGAGCAACTCCATCAGCGACCAAGCCCCCACAGCTATCAGCAGCCAACTACCCGGCCTCGCTGACCGATACCCGGTCACGAACCATCCCAGTAGGGCAAACCAGCCTGACATCAACAAGACCAGGGGGACCAGGGCGATCAGGCCGAGCTCGGTGGACCACCACATCAACACCGTGAAGAAAGGAATGCCATAGCTAACGCCACTCCACACTCCGATGGAGCGGCGCGGCGAGTTGCGGAGCGACCAAAGCAACAGAGCAACACCGAGCACGATGAGTACGCCCGGGCCGAAGGGTGGAAATGCCAGAGCGGCAATCGACCCTCCCAGAGCGGCGATAACGATCTGGATCACGGCGTCACGGTACCCAAGCACGCCTTGTTGTCTCTCGTTCCGTAGAGTCACCCCATGTGGGAAGGTGACGTATGGGTAGCGCTCCGAGCAGCACGGGCCGGTGCTGACGAGGTTCAAGCAGGTTCTTCGACGGAATTCTTGACCGAGATGAAGGGGGTTGTCGATCCCGTCACCGACGTCGACAATCTCGCCGAGGACGCCATACGAAACGTGATCACCACCCATTTTCCCGACGACGCCGTCCTCGGTGAGGAAGGCGGCGGAGAGGGCTGGGATCGGGGGCGGGTTTGGATCGTCGACCCTCTCGATGGGACGGTCAACTTCGTCCACGGCATCCCCCAGTACGCCGTTTCGGTTGCTCTGTGGACCGATGGCCATCCTTCGATCGGTGTCGTGATCGATGTGCCCAGGAATGAAGAGTTCGTCGCGGTAGCCGGCCGCGGGACCACACTCAACGACCAACCCATCTCCGTGTCTGCGACACCGGACATCGGGTCGAGTCTCCTGGTCACCGGTTTCCCCTACGACCGCCGTGAGCACGCCAGGGCATACCTAGAGGTAGTCGGATCGATACTCGAGGTGGCACAGGGTGTGAGACGTCTCGGTTCTGCCGCCCTCGACCTCGCCTGGGTTGCCTGTGGACGGCTCGACGGGTACTGGGAGCACGGTGGGGCTCACGGCATCAAGCCTTGGGATATCGCTGCTGGAGTGCTGCTGGTGACCGAGGCCGGCGGCACGGTCACCGACGAATCCGGTGTCATCGACCGATTGAATGTAAAAGCCCTGGTCGCCACAAACGGACTGATCCACGAGGAGGTCAGGGAAATCGTCGCCAACAAGATGCCGGGACACCTCATATGAACTACCACGACCACCACTTTCACCCCATGGGCTATGTCTCGATGGTCACCGGGCTCGAGTTGATGGACACCGAGGACTTCGATGACCTGTTCCGGCGTGTCTCCGAGGTCCGGGACGCATCGGACAAGGGTGCGATTATCGGCCAGCGACTCAACGACGAGGGGCTCACCGAGCACAGATTTCCCGACCGTCATTTTCTCGACGAGATCTCCCACGATCGGCCCATCCTCCTGTATCGCTACTGCGGGCACATTGGAGTAGCCAATTCGGCGGCACTCGCACTCGCCGGCGTCGAAACAAGCACCGCCGACCCCGATGGGGGACGTTTCGACCGCGACAGCACTGGTAGCCCCAATGGTGTCCTTCGCGAAACGGCACTCGGCGTCGTCTCCGATGCCCTTTCCCCGATCAGTCCGATACCTTCTCGCGATGAGACCCTCGCCGCCCTCACAGGTTTGACAGAAGTAGGCATCGGCTCGGTTACGGGGATGGTCTCGGCGGGCGAACCGATGTGGTGTGGTGTGGGTAGAGAACTCGATGCCATCCTCGACCTGGCGCCCGACCTTCCGATCGACATCGGCTTGATCGTTATCACCGAAGACCCTGCGGAGTTGGCCGGGGCAGCAGCGGCGATTCGATCGACTGAAGGCCGTGTCAGTTTTGTCGGTTGGAAGGACTTCTCGGACGGAAGCCTCGGCGGCCATACCGCCGCTATGTACGAGCCATTTGCCGATGAGCCGGACGAAATCGGAACACTCAGGCTTCGCCCGGAGAAGGCGGCGATGATGGCGCGCACCTCGCTCGCCCTGGGTGGGGCAGTGGCAATTCACGCCATCGGCGATCGGGCCAACGACGAGGTACTCGACCTCTTTGAAGTCCTCCTCGGCGAGGGTGCACACCCTGCATCACTCCGTCTCGAACACGCCTCGCTGGTAACTGACAAGGCATTGGCACGGATGCAAAGGATGGGTATCACCGTCTCGGTGCAACCGGCGTTCCTGGCCTCGGAAGGCGACTGGCTGGAGAAGAGACTCGGGGCGGCAAGGATGCGGCTTGCGTATAGATTCCGGTCGATGGTGGAAGCTGGGCTCACCGTCCTCGGCGGTAGCGATTGTCCTGTTGAACCACCCGACCCGGCGATCGGAATCGCCGCTGCCACCAATCGCCATGGCATCAACACGGACGAGGAGTTGACGGCCTCGCAATCCGAGGCTCTCTTCACCCCGCCGGGAATCCGTGGAATAACCTAACGGAGGTCACACCTCAAACGTCTCGGCCTGTGGCCGAGACGCCACTACCGTTTGAGAATCTATGTACTCGTACACGAACATCACTTCAGAAGACATCTCCGTCGGCACCGACAAGGCGATCAGCGATGCCAAACAAATTCTCGACACCCTCGTTGACGCCTCGCCGAGATCATTCGAGAACACTCTCATGCCCATCGATCAGATCGGCGACCTCCTCGCCCATGCGTTCGCCGCCTTTGCCTTCATGGGTTTCGTGCACCCCGACGCCGCAGTGCGTAAAGCGGGAAACGAATCTCAGGAGAAACTGAACACCTTCGGTGTGGAGATGATTTTCCGCGACGACCTCAATGCCGCCGTCAAGGAGTTTGCCTCCACCCGGGTAGCCTCGACCCTCGAAGGCGAGAAGAAGCGACTCCTGGAATTTGTTCTGCGCGACCTCCGCCGTGCCGGCCATGACCTGGACCCGGAGACCCGTGCCGCCGTGAAAGAGAAGATGCAGCGCCTCGTTGAACTCGGGGTTCGGTTCCAAAACAACATCGACGAATACGAGGATTTCATCCTCGTCGACCATGACGACCTCGACGGACTACCCCGCTCGTTTGCCGACGGGCTCGGCGTCGACGAGGAGAGCGGCAAGATGAAAGTGACGCTCGACTACCCCGACCTCCTTCCATTCATCGAAAACGGAAAACGACGCGACCTCCGGGAGGAGCTGAGTCGCAAGTCGGCGAATCAGGCAGTCGAAGACAATCGGCCCATCCTCGAAGAGGCCATCAAGCTGCGGAATAAGATCGCACAAGACTTCGGTATGGCCAGCTGGTCTCACTATCAACTCGAGGAGCGAATGGCCAAGTCCCCCGAGGCCGTTTCGGATTTCTATGAGAATCTGATCCCTTCCCTCAAAGCGCAAGGGGTAGAAGACATCGAGGCTATGGCCGCCATCCTCGCCAAGGAATACGACGACGATCAGATGCAGGTATGGGACTGGCGCTTCTTCGACACCCTGCAACGCAAGACCGACTACGGGGTGGATCCCTTCGAAGTGGCCGCATACTTCCCGCTCGACGCGGTACTCGACGGGATGTTCGAGCTGGTTCAGTCGACGTTTGGCATCACTTTCGAAGAAATCGACGCCGGGGGTGCCTGGCATCCCGATGTCAGGCTGTTTGCGATGTCCGACACCGGGTCAGGAGACTCATTAGCCCATTTCTATCTCGATTTGTTCCCACGGGAAGGGAAGTTCGGCCATGCCGCCGAGTTTCCATTGATTCTGAGCAGACGCCTCGAAGACGGCACGTATCAAAACCCGGTGTGCGCCATGGTGACCAATTTCACCAAACCGACCGCGACCACTCCGTCACTTCTCCAGCATTCGGAGGTGGAGACCCTGTTTCACG
>DATDCF010000205.1:0-5583 GCA_036524475.1 Acidimicrobiia bacterium
CGTTCCTCTTCACCAACCTGCTTAGACGCACTTTCCGCCCCGCAACCCGGATCGTCAACGTCACGAGTGCCATGCATTTCAGAGTCGACGGGATCGGCTTCGACAAGCTGACCAAACGATCGGCTTCGTTCCTCGGTCTGAATGATTATGCGACCTCCAAGCTGGCAAACGTCCTGTTCACACGGGAAATGGCCCGACGGCAGCCCGACTGGCGCACCTATGCGGTGCATCCGGGATTTGTCGACACCGCCATCATTCCTCGATGGGTTCGCCCCTTCCTCCGGCGCACCCTCATCACCCCCGCCGCGGGGGCCAGGACGACAATCCGTTGCGCAACCGAAGCCTCGTTGGAGTCGGAAACTGGCCGCTACTACACCCCGGCCGGTCAATCTGATCCGTCTCCCACCGCCATGGACGACGCACTGGCGCGCGAGTTGTGGACTCGTTCCGAACGATGGTGCGGTATCGGCCCCGTCGACTGAAGGTCACCCACCGTTTGCACCCACTAGCGTTGATCTGAATGGAAACTGAAGGTGTGAGCGAAGGCTCACCACACATCTACTACGGCGATTACCTCCAGCTGGACAAGCTGCTCGACGCGCAGTCGCTGGAATCCACCAAGGCGGGGCAGACCGAACACGACGAGATGCTCTTTATCATCGTCCATCAGGCCTACGAGCTCTGGTTCAAACAGATCCTGTGGGAGCTCGATGACCTCCTCCGTATGTTCTCCCGTGAGGCTGTCGCAGAGGGAGACATGGGCAGGGTGGTCTCCCGGCTACGGCGCATCACGGAGATCCAAAAGCTCTTGATCCAGCAGATTTCGGTTCTCGAGACGATGACACCGCTCGACTTCCTCGACTTTCGCGATCGACTGTTCCCAGCTTCGGGGTTTCAGTCGGCCCAGTTCCGGAAGGTGGAAAACAAATTGGGGATGAGGCGCGAGGACAGGATGCTCTTCGAAGGCGGCGCGTACGTGGAGCGCTTCGACGAGGATGATCGGAAGGCGGTGGAAGCAACCGAGCAAGGAGCGACTTTGTTCGACAAGGTCGAGGAGTGGCTGGAGCGGACCCCGTTCCTCGAGCACGGCCAGTTCAATTTCTGGGAGGCGTACCAGGAGGCGGTCAGACAACGCCTCAATGCCGACCGTGACGTGGTCGCGAGCAATCCCAACCTCACCGCAGAGCAGAAGGAAGGCCAGTTGAAAGATTTCGAGGTAACGATGCGCCAGTACGAATCTGTTTTCGATGAGTCGAAACACGACAGTGTCTCAAAACGGGGTGAGAGGAAGTTCAGCCATCGTGCGTTCCAGGCGGCGCTCTTCATCAATCTCTATCGCGACCTCCCCGCTCTCCAGGAGCCGCACCGGATGCTGGAACTGCTGATGGACCTCGATGAAGGTTTCACCGCCTGGCGTTACAGACATGCGCAGATGGCATTGCGGATGATCGGGAGGAGGATTGGAACCGGTGGTTCGGCGGGTGCCAAATATCTGGAAAAGTCGGCGGAACGATCGAAGGTCTTCAGTGACCTATTCAATGTCACCACTTTCCTCGTCCCCCATCGCGACCGGCCCGAACTGCCTGATTCCATGGTGGAGTCGATGAAGTTTCGCTATCAAACGTGAAAGAGCACTTCAGCCGGTTCTTTGCCGGCGATCCCGAACGCCTCCACTTCGCTGCCCATTCCCACCACCCTTGGCCCGACGTTGCACTCGAGGCCCACAACCAGTATTGGCTCGACTCGGCACGACTCGCCGATGACAAGTGGGAGTACATCTTTGGTCAGGTTGTGCCCCGGGCCCAAAGTTCCGTTGCCAGTGTCGTCGGGCTCGCCAGCCCGGAGACCCTAACGTTTGCGCCCAATACCCACGATTTTCTCGTCCGGATCTTCTCCTGTCTCGAGCCGCCGGTGCGCATCCTCTCCACCTCCTCGGAGTTCCATTCGTTCAATCGCCAGAGCAGGCGTTGGGAAGAAGCTGGCCTGGCAATCGTCGATCGGATCGAGTCTGAGCCCTTCGCCACTTTCAACGAGCGGTTTCTTGCCCATCTCGAAGCCGGCGTGCACGATCTTGTCTACATCTCTTCTGTCTTCTTTGACTCCGGATTCGTCGTCGAGGATATGGAAGGCCTGGTAGAGGCGACACCAAATCACGGGACCCATTTTGTGATTGACGGGTATCACCAGTTCATGGCGTTGCCTACCAATCTCGGCCCGCTCCAGGACCGCGCCTTTTTCGTTGCCGGTGGTTATAAGTATGCGATGTCGGGCGAGGGCGTTTGCTTTCTCCACAGCCCGCCCGGATACGGGGCCCGCCCGGTCGACACCGGCTGGTATGCCGGGTTCGGCCAACTCGAATCGGGCGTAGGGGACGTCGTTGGCTACGGCACCGACGGCTCCAGGTTCGCCGGCGCCACCTACGATCCTTCCGGCATCTATCGGCTCGACGCCGTGCTGCAGTGGCTGTCTGCAATGGGACTCACCCCGGAATCGATTCACAATCATGTCGTCCGGCTCCAAAGCCTCTTCCTCGAATCGGACCTTCCCCTAGGTGAGGTTGTCCCTCCGCCCGGCATCGAGAGAGGAAATTTCCTCACATTCAGGTCAGAGCACGCCCTCGATACATATCACGCCCTGCATGACGCTGGTGTGGTGACCGACTATCGGGGGGACCGTTTACGGCTCGGATTCGGCATATATCAAGACGAGACCGACATCGAAAGGCTGGTCGACGCGATTCGCACGGTGCTGTAGGCAAATCGCTCCGATTCGGGCAGAATGCAGACCAAATGTCTCAGCTTCCGGTACTTGCCGTCGCCCCGATAGAGAAGATCCGGCCCCACGAGGACTTCGATCCAATTCGTGTTGATCGTCTCAAGAACCGGATCGCAGGCGACGGAACCCAGCTCAACCCGATGGTTTGCACCCTGGCTCCCGATGGATCCTACGTTTTGCTCGACGGAGCCACGCGCCGCGAGGCATTCCATCGCCTGGGCCTCCCCCATGCAGTCGTCCAGGTCGTCGATCCAAAGACCGTCAGCCTGGGGACCTGGCACCACGTTCTTCGTGAAGGTGAAAGGGACCGGTTGGAGTCATCAATCGCCTCCAACCCGAGCATAAGGGCCGTGGACGATTCGGGGACCCCCAGGATCAACATCTCGGGCAGCGGGTGGATGACAATCACTCCGGTTGATGTCAGCGGAAACGCCGCTCTGAACTCGCTCGTGAGCTGTTACCGGGGTCAATTCACGGTGGCCCGGTTCACCGATCCGTCGGAAAAGGCGGTCAGTCGGACCCACGACGACTGGGTGGCCATAGTCGAGTTCCCCGCCCTGACCATCGAAGATGTGATGGAGGCAGCCACCAGGTCCGATCACGTGCCCGCCGGTATCACCCGATTCGTGGTGCCGGCCCGCGCCCTCAGGTTGAGCATCGGCCTCGATTTCCTCCGTGATCCGGCCGGCACCTCTGTCAAGCAGGAACGTCTCGACGACATCCTGGCGAGCAGAGACCGGGAAGGCCGGATACGCCGATACGACGAACCGGTGATCATCCTCGACGACTGAGCTCCATCAAGCCGTTCTGTGTCGATTTCGTTACCGACCGGCGCACGTTCTTCGACACATGGCTATGACCGGGATGGGATGACAGCAACTCCGGTGATCTCAACCAGGGCCTTGGGGTCGACAAGTTCGGTGATACCGATCAGGGCCATCGCCGGGAAGTGCCTGCCGAAGGCCTCACGGTACGCCTCACCAATCGCACCGAGGTTGTCCCGATACGCTGACACGTCGGTCACAAAAATCGTGAGGGATGCGATGTCGGACGGCGTCCCCCCGGCGGCGACGACCACCGCAGAAACATTGCGGCAGGCCTGGCCGAACTGGGCGACAAAGTCGTCGTCGAGTGTCAGATCCTCGTGATGGCCGGTTTCGCCCGCGATGTGAAGCACCTCCCCTCCCCTGGAGAGCATCCCGTGTGAGAATCCGCGCGCCGGCGGCAGTCCTTCGGGGTTGATCGGAAGATTCATCGTCCGGTCCACCGCGGAGGTCGTTTTGCCGTGAAGGCGCGATAGAACTCCGCATGGTCTTCGGATGTCATCAAAAACGCCTGGGTAAAAGCCTCGAACTCGATCGCCGATCCTAGGTCCATGTCCAATTCCCTGCTCAGCAATACTTTGGTGGCGGCATAGGCGAGGGTGGGCCCCGTGGCTAGCCGGTTGGCGGTTTCCAGGGCCACGTCCATCAAATCCGCGTTGGGGACCACCCTGCTTGCGAGTCCGATCAGCTGGGACGCTCGGGCATCGACGGGCTCACCGAGGAGGAGCAGTTCGGACGCACGCCCCAGCCCCACAATGCGGGGCAGGAGGTATGCAGAACCCATGTCTGCCCCCGCCAGTCCCACGCTGGTGAATAGAAAATGGAATGTGGCGCTTTCAGCCAACAACCGGAGATCGCTGGCCAGAGCGATCACCGCTCCCGCTCCTGCGGCCACTCCATTGACTGCCGCGATCACCGGTATCGGGATCCGACGAATCGCCTCGACCACAGCGCCGGTCATCCGCGTGAACTCGAGCAGTTCCCTGGTGTCCATTTCAACCAGCTGGCCGATGATTTCGTTGACATCGCCCCCGGAGCAAAACCCACGTCCCTCGCCGGTAACGACCAAAACCGACACGTCCGAACGATGCTCCACCTCCCCCAGAAGGTCGCGTAGATCGGCATAGACGTCAAAAGTCAGGGCGTTCAACCGCTCCGGACGGGAAAAGGTGACCACACCTACCCCGTCTGCCACGGAGAACTCGAAATTCTCCCATTTCCCGGTAAATGACGCCGACGCTCGATATGGACTCACAAGCGGCAGGCTAACGCCGTGGTATGCCGATGTAGCCGTGACAAAGGAGAAATCGCTAAGTTCTCAGTATGGAACCAACACTTGACCAGGTTCGCGATGAATTGGCCGCTATCCACGACGAGCTTCTCGATCTCCCCGGAAATGACTTCGACCGCCGGGCCCGGCTCAGGGATCGCCAGATACAACTCAGGCAGAAGTCTCACGAACTTGCGGATGGCATGCCGCTTCACGACAAAGAGGCACTCAACGCTGCCTTCGATCGACTTGCCAAGGAGCGCGACCGCCTCCTCGCGACCCGGCTCAGCTTCGTCGGTGAGGGTTCTGGCGACGCAGGAATCGACAACGTCTTCATTCGCTTCGTGAACAGCGCAATCGAATCGGGAGTGGGCATCGACGACATCGAACGACGACTTGCCGAGATCATCCGACAGATGAAGAACGCCAATTGACATCGAGCCAGCCAACAGATCTGATCCGTCGGTCGGAATCGGTCGGATTGTCCTTGGCCGACGTGGCTTCATCGGGTGAGATCGGAAAGGTCAATCGAGCCCTGATCGCGGCCCTAGGAGAATCCGGACTGCTCGACCTGGTCTATTCGAGTAACGGCGTCACCGCCGTGGACCTGTGCGCCATTCGCCAGGGCCTGGCACGGACCAATACAGCCGCCGAAACTGCCTTAGCCCTTCAAGGTTTGGGCGGATTTCCCATACATCTTTCCGGTGGGGAGGA
>DATDCF010000206.1:0-2301 GCA_036524475.1 Acidimicrobiia bacterium
GCTCTCGCCGGCAATATCTGCCGCTGCACGGGATATGGGGCAATCGTGAGGGCGTTCGAGACGCTCGCTGAGGGCAACCGATGACCACCACATCAGCACGCCGGACCACTCCCGAAGGTGCGATTGGGGAGTCGCCCCTTCGACCGGACGGCGTGGCCAAACTGAAAGGCGAATTCGAGTATGCCCAGGATCTCCATGCTGACAGCATGCTGTGGGGTGCCACGGTGAGAAGTCCCCATCCCCACGCTCGAATCCTTTCCATCGACGTCGCCCCGGCATTGGCGATTGGAGGGGTACATGCAGTCATGACCGCAGCAGACGTCCCCGGTAGGACGACCTTCGGTCTGGAACACCCCGATCAGCCCGTACTTGCCTCGGAGACGGTGAAGTATTGGGGCGAACCGGTGGCAGTGGTCGCCGCAGAAGACGAACCGACTGCCCGGCGCGCTGCCGCGGCTGTAGTCGTGGATTACGAAATTCTGCAACCGTTGGTCGACACCGATGAGGCTGACACCGCGGACGAGGTTTTTCGGCGTATGACGATCCGTCGCGGTGATCAACAGGCTGAAGGCGCGGTCGTCGTCGAGGGGTACTACGAGGTCGGCATGCAGGACCAGGCCCCTCTGGGAACAGAGGCCGGTCTCGCAGTCCCCGACGGTTCGGGTGGTGTCGACCTCTACGCCACGTCTCAGTTCGTTCATGTCGACCAGGAGCAGGTTGTGGCCTCTCTCGGGCTGCATCCCAACCAGGTCAGGTCCCATCCCGCCGGAATCGGCGGTGCCTTCGGTGCGCGGGAAGACGTCAACCTTCATATTCACCTGTGCATGCTCGCTCTTCACACGGGTCGCCCTGTCAAAATGGTCTATAACCGATCGGAGTCGTTCACCGGTCACGTCCATCGACATCCGGCGCGCATGTGGTATCGACATCATTCAGACCGCGATGGCACGCTTGTCAGGGTTGAAGCCCGGATCGTCATCGACGGCGGCGCATATGCCTCGACCACCAGTGCCGTACTTGCCAATGCCTGCTATTTCGCGGTTGGCCCGTACAGGTGTGACTCGGTAAACGTCGATGGCGTTGGCGTCCGGACCAATAATCCGCCTTGCGGTGCCATGCGCGGATTTGGCGCTGTCCAGGTCTGCTTCGGATATGAGGCACAGATGGACAAGCTTGCCTCGGCACTGGAGATGGATCCCCTCGACATCCGCCGGAAAAACGCCCTCGCCACGGGTGACCCGATGCCGACCACCGGCCAGATCATCAACACCCCTCTCCCCACCCTCGAGGTGATTGATTCCTTACAAGCGATGCCGATTCTCGACCTGAACCTCTCTGAGAATCCGGTCCATCTGCCTGGCGGGACAGGACTCACGACCGATGCTCATCACGTGCGTCGGGGGGTGGCCTATGCGTTGGGAATCAAGAACCTCGGATTCAGCGAAGGGTTTGACGATTATGCCCAGGCCCGGGTGCGCCTCACCCGTGATGGTGCGGTCATCGAAACTGCGGCCATCGAGGTAGGTCAGGGCCTGGTAACGGTCCTCGCCCAGATCGCCCGGTCGGCCCTGGGTATTTCCGCCGCGACTGTCCAACACGTCGACACGTCTCTCATCGATTCGGCCGGCTCGACTTCAGCCTCCAGGCAGACCCAGCTTTCGGGCGGGGCGACGCTGGAAGCAGCCCGACAGCTCCGGAGCCAGATTCTGGATGACTACTCGGGGGACGACTTCGATGACGATGGAGTGTGGCGCGACGGCGAACTGGTCGCATCCTTTGAGGATGTCGCCACTCGCGATCTTTCTAAGACTGTCACCTTCCGACACCCGCCCACAACCGCTCCAGACGCCGACGGCCAGGGTGTCGTTCACGCCGACTTCGCGGTGGCCGGCCATCGTGCGGTGGTCGATGTCGACCCCGAGCTCGGGCTGGTGAAAGTACTGCGCGTCGACACGGCCCAGGACGTGGGAAAGGCCTTGCATCCCGAGTCGATCAGGGGCCAGATCGAAGGGGGAATCATGCAGGGAGTGGGTCTGGCGATAATGGAGGAGATCGTCATCGAGCAGGGTGTCATCAAAAACCCCAACTTCACTGACTACCTCCTGCCAACCATTCTCGACGCTCCGGATGTCGAGGCTCTTCTGATCGAGAAGGAAGGGTCTTGGGGGCCATTTGGGGCGAAAGGTGTGGGGGAACCTCCTACGATCTCGTCGACGGCAGCGGTCGCCGGGGCGATAAGAAACGCCACCGGCAAGACCATCAATCGGGTGCCCGTTCGTCCCCAGGACATCGCTTTTGATT
>DATDCF010000207.1:0-5479 GCA_036524475.1 Acidimicrobiia bacterium
CTCCGAACTGCGTGTTGGTCTCGGCAAAGTGGAAGTCCAGGAAGTTGGTTACGTGCGGGTAGTCACCCGTCCATCCCAACAGGTGGATTCCATCGAGTTCACCAGCCGACGAGGCAGCGATGAACGCACCGGACTCCTGCACCTCGATGGTGGCTGTGATTCCAAGGTTCTCAGCAAGCTGAGCTTGGATGTCGGCAGCAACATCACCGGGTGTGGGCAGGTAGCCACGGGTCACATCGCGGTAGTAGATCGTCGTCTCGAAGCCGTCGGGGAATCCTGCTTCGGTGAGCAGTGCCTTGGCGGCTACCGGGTCAAAGTCGTACCACGAGTCGCCCTCACAGCCATTCTCTACCGAGCATGGCGTGAAGTGCGATGCGGTTTCCGAGCCAGCAGGGTAGAACGTGTCAACGATCCGCTGACGGTCGATTCCCATCGCGATGGCCTGACGGACCTGCACGTTGTCAAAAGGAGCAAACGTGTTGGTCATACCCATGTAGAACACATTGGGCTCGGGCTTGTCGAGAAGCGCCAGGTTGGGATCGGCTTCGATCCCGGCCAGGTCTTCTGTTCCCGGGAATGCCATTCCGTCCGCAGTGTCGGCCTGTAGCTCTAGCAGACGGCCGGCTGACTCAGTTGCCCACTTGAGGACAAAAGTCTGCGCAGCTGCCGGAGTCCCGTAGTAATCGTCAAATCGTTCGTAAACGACCGAGTCACCCTGGACCCACTCGCTGAGCGCATAGGGGCCGGTACCGATTGGGTTGTTGAGCGGTGCACCGCCGGTCGCCTCGAGATGCTCTTGCGGCTGAATGCCGAAGACACCAAATGCGATCTGGGCGAGGAACGCAGGATGCGGTCCACATAGTGCGAACTCAACGGTGTACTGGTCAACGGCAGTGATCGTGTTGACACGGCCTCCGTAAGTCGCCGGGTTGCCTTCGGCGTCGTTATATCCGAGTTCGGCTCCACAGCCTCCCGAATCTAGGACAAGACCTTCGAAATCAACCATGGCTTCTGTCGTGGTTGTTTCGCCACCTGTAGTGGTCTCGGTCCCGCCTGCGGTGGTAGTCGTCTCTCCGCTGCCGTCGCCACCGCATGCTGCGATAACCAGGGCCAGAACGGAAACGAGTGCAAACCATCGCGTTCGTTTCATATCTCTTCCTCCATTAATTGGAATTCACCACCGGGTAACCGGTGATGAGTCACCCACGGTACTGCCTCGGGAGCCGTTTCGCCGAAGTTGCGACGTTTTGTCGCGACTTGAAACCTGTCCTGCTCACTACTCTGCAGACTCCATGGCCTACGACCACCAGAGCATCGAAGCCAAGTGGCAACAGATTTGGGAGGACGAGAAGACGTTCGAAGCCTTTGAGGATGAGTCGCGTCCCAAGTTCTACAACGTCGCGATGTATCCTTATCCCTCAGGCGATCTCCACGTTGGCCACCTCCGCAACTACACCTACATCGACCTGGTCACCCGTTACAAGATGATGCAGGGTTACAACGTGTTGAGCCCGATGGGATGGGATTCCTTCGGACTCCCCGCTGAAAATCGGGCGATCGAGACGGGGGTTCACCCCAGCGAATCGGTGAGCTCTCAGATAGATGCGATGAAAGTCCACTTCCGCCAACTCGGCGCCGGATTCGACTGGCAGCGGGAGCTTGCCTCCCATTGGCCCTCTTACTATCAGTGGGACCAGTGGTTATTCATCCAGCTGTTCGACCGGGGTCTCGCTTACAAAAAGGAGGCACCCGTCAATTGGTGTCCCCAGGACCAGACCGTGTTGGCCAATGAGCAGGTCGTCGAGGGTGCCTGTGAGCGTTGTGGAACGATCGTCGAGAAGAAGAATCTGGCCCAGTGGTTCTTCAAGATCACCGATTTTGCCGATCGGCTCCTGAACGACCTCGATCAGTTGGACGAATGGCCCGACCGGGTTCGGACGATGCAACGCAACTGGATCGGTCGATCAACCGGCGCACAATTTTCGCTGGCGGTCGACGATTCGACTGACAGTTTCGAGGTGTTCACCACCAGGCCCGACACAATCTTCGGCATGACATTCGCCGTTTTGGCCCCGGAGCATCCGCTGGTCGACAGGTTGATTTCGGGGACCGATCAGGAAGCCGATGCACGCCGATACATGACGGCGGCCGGTCGGGCGAGTGAGATCGAACGTCTCTCCGAGGGGGCCAAGTCGGGTGTGTTCACCGGGCGCCACGTCATCAACCCGGTCAACGGTGCCAGGGTGCCCATCTACATCGCCGACTACGTGTTGATGGGTTACGGGACAGGGGCGATCATGGCGGTTCCCGGACAGGACCAACGCGACTGGGAGTTCGCGACCAGATACGGGATCGATATCATCAGGACCGTTCAACCCCCTGCCGGCTACGACGGCGAGGCGTTCACAGGTGACGGCGTCACCATCAACTCCGACTTTTTGAATGGGCTCTCCCGAGGCGAGGCGATCGATTCGATGATCAAGTGGTTTGAGGCCGAGGGGTTGGGCACGGCCACCGTCAATTACCGTCTGCGGGATTGGCTGATCTCACGACAGAGATACTGGGGTGCCCCGATACCTATTGTCAGCTGTCCAGCTTGCGGGCTCGTTGCCGTTCCCGATGATGAACTTCCGGTGCTGCTACCCGACGTCCCTGATTACGCACCAAAGGGCCAGTCTCCTCTGGCAGCACTGGAGGATTGGGTGGCGACGACCTGTCCGTCATGCGGCGGCGGGGCCAGGCGTGAGACCGACACCATGGACACTTTCGTCGACTCGGCGTGGTACTTCTTCCGATACACCGACCCTCACAACGCCGGGCAGATCTTCGATCCGGAGAAGGCCCGATACTGGATGCCGATCGACCAGTACATCGGTGGAGTCGAACACGCCGTCCTCCATCTTCTCTATGCACGCTTCATTACGAAGTTCCTCTTCGATGTCGGTCTGTCGTCCGTGGAGGAGCCATTTGCGCGGCTGTTCACCCAGGGAATGATCACCCTCAACGGCGCAAAGATGTCCAAGTCGAAGGGCAATGTCATCCCTCCCGACCGTTACTACCGGGAATTCGGCGCCGATGCCATGAGGCTATTTGAGCTCTTTGTGGGGCCACCGACAGACGACGCCGTGTGGAACGACAACGGTGTTGCCGGCACGGCGAGGTTTCTCGACCGTGTCTGGAAAATGGGTACCGAATCCAACGACTACATCGACAGGGCGGAGGACGACCGGGATCGGGCATTGATTGCTGACACCCACCGCGCCATAAGCAAGGTCACCGACGATCTCGATCGATTCCACTTCAACACGACGGTGCCGGTGCTGATGACGCTGGCCAACACGATGACGGACTATCTCGCGGATGGCCCGAGAGAAGAGACGTTCAAAGCCGCCTATGCGGCCATGGTGTTCATGCTGTCACCTATGGCTCCTCACATAGCGCACGAGTTGTGGGAGAGAACGGGGCACGACACCATGCTTGCCACCGAACCATGGCCGGTTGCCGACGCCAGGTTGCTGGAGCGCTCGACGGTGACCATGGTCATCCAGGTAAACGGGAAGTTGCGAGACAGGGTCGACGTCGACGCCGACATCGACGCCGGCGATGCCGAGCGGCTGGCCCTCGAGTCTGACAAGATCAGTCAATGGATCGACGGCCAGGCGGTCAAGAGGATCATCGTGAGAGAGCCGAACCTGGTCAATATCGTCGTCGACTGAGATGACTACGGCCGCAGACCTCCTGGGATTCGCCACTCTTCCTGAGTTGCTCGATCGGATCCGCCCAGTCGTGCCCGATGAGGTGGCCGTGTACCCGGCTCCAGCCTCAATGAGGGAGGTGTGGAACCGGGACACCGGGGCCATGACCATCGGGAATCGCATCTTCGTCCGGCCCGACCTCCTCCGACGCCGCGGCCCCGAACTGGAGGATCTGATAGTCCACGAATTGGTCCATGTCCGGCAATGGCGCGACCGGCGTTTCGTGGGCTTCCTCGGAAGCTATGTCCGGCAATACCTCATGGCCCGGTTCTGGGGGGCACGCCACCATGTCGCCTACATGTCGATCGACTCCGAGGTGGAGGCCCGTCGGGTGGCATCCGAGATCCGCCGGCTACTGAACGACTAGGCCTTCAAGTCCCGGCTCAGGTTCCGGGAATTGTGGATTCATCTTCTGCAGTGTCTGGATAAGGATGTTGGATACGACGACATTCCGATACCACCTCCTGTTGGCCGGCACGACATACCAGGGAGCGTATTCGGTCGAGGTTCGAGAGAGCATCGCTTCGTAGGCAGCCTGATAGTCGTCCCACAGGGCACGATCATCGAGATCGCTGATGTGAAACTTCCAGGACTTATCGGGCTCGTCCAATCGCGCTTGGAGTCGTTGCCGCTGTTCGTCCTTGCTAATGGTCAGAAAGATCTTGACGATGGTGGTGCCCTCATCGGCGAGCATCCGCTCGAAGTCGTTGATGTGCTGGTATCGCTTCTCCCAAACCGATTCCGGGGCCAAACCCTTGACCCTCACCACCAACACGTCTTCGTAATGCGACCTGTTGAACACTGTGATCAACCCGTTTCCTGGCGTGTTTCCGTGAATCCGCCACAGGTAGTCGTGGGCTATCTCGGTCTCGTTCGGTTTCCCGTAGGAGTAGACCCTGACGCCCTGAGGGTTGATGCCGGAAAGGACGTGACGGATAGTGCCGTCCTTGCCTCCGGTGTCGATCGCCTGCAGGACAACGAGTAGCTTCTGACTTGACTCCGCCCACAAACGTCTCTGCAGGCCGGATAACTCCCTGCGCAGGATGGGAAGTGCTGCTTTGCCCGCCTCCTTCCCACCGTCGAAGCCGGCCTTGGAATTGGGGTCGTAGGAATCGAGGCTGATCTGGGTGGATGCGGAGATCCGATAGCGGGAGACGTCAAACATTTCCGAACCCTAACTGGCAGCTGCAAGGGGCTTACCAACTCCACCCGCGTTCGGTATCAATACGGTTGAAGGGAGTGATTGGATCAAAGGTCATTCGATTATCATCGGCCTGGGAGCTCTCGGAGCCTTCTTGGGTGGATTCATTGGTCTCCGCGGCGACCCGGGCCAGACGCCGGATCCGCCCGATCCTGGTGTCGCCAGCTCGAGCATGGGGTCATCCGTGCCGGTTCACGTATCCGGGTGGGTGGTCAATCCAGGCGTAGTGTGGGTGAGCGAAGGGTCGTTGACCGCCGATGCCATTGCAGCCGCCGGGGGTGCCTTGGTCGGTGCCGACCTCGACTCGCTGAACCTGGCCCAGCCGGTGTATGAGGGTGACCAGGTGCTGGTACAGGCCGGGCAACCGGGGCCATCCGGAGGGGAACAAGCCGGCGATGGCCTTGTCGACATCAACAACGCCGACTCTGCCGAACTGCAAACCCTTCCGGGAGTAGGCCCGGTCCTGGCGGAAAACATCATCGCCTACCGCGAGTCAGTCGGGAGGTTCGAAACTCTCGAAGAC
>DATDCF010000208.1:0-3415 GCA_036524475.1 Acidimicrobiia bacterium
CGAGGATCGTTCCTACACGAATACCGTTACCCCCGGAACCGACTTCTTCCGGTTCACCGACCTCGGCAAAATCACGTCGCCGTTCACTGATTACAACGGTGTCGGCGGGACTCCCCACACTGTCTACTCCCGACAGAGAGTTGGTGGTCTCGTGGACAAGGGCGACGGGTTCAAGCTTGCGGTTGTCGTGTACTACGACTGGCTCGTTCCTTACGGAAGCTTCGGCTAGGAGATAGCCACCGGATCGGCCACGGTTGGTTGGATTCCTCAGTCGAAGAATTCAACCAACTGGCCACCGACTAGAGCTCTACCGGAATCGTTCAGGTGGCAGTTGTCACGTTGCGCGGTCTGGCTGGCGGATATGGGTCCCAGATCAGGACCTCGAAAGGCACCGCTCAAGTTGGCCGCAGCCCAATCTGCCGTCTGGGCGGCAATCTCGGGACCGTCGGACCCGACGGCGTCGCAAACAACACCGTCATAGAAGTTGATAGGTGAAATCCAGAGGTTTATTCCCGGGTCGCGCTGTTGCAGTTGTTCGACGATATGGGACATCCAATCCATCTCGGGTTGGTCAAAGACACTTCCGTGGTCACTGGTCCGGAGACATAATTGGACCCAGGCGTCGCTCAGTCCATCGGCCGGGCGGCGGCTGTCGTACATCGCCCAGTACTCGGAATAACTGTTGTTGCCGGGATCTCCCCAAATCGATGCGGTTCCTCCACCAAGGTCTCCGGGGATGAGTCGATCCTGGCTGGACGCCCCAAGATAACCGGTCACCGACTGATCGGTGTTGGAGCATCCGACTACACCGATCAGGCCTGCTCCCTGCTCGGGCGGAGTCGCCGGTTGCAGACTCGACTGTGGTGTGCTGGGCGGCACCGAAGGCGTAGTTGATGACGGAAGTGTCGTAGAAGAGCGATTGTTCAACGTGGTGCTCGACCGTCGCGTCGAGCTCGGCTCCGGGGCCGACGAGGTGCTGGTGGCATCCCCGGCGGACGACGAACACCCGGCGGCGACAAGGGCCAGGACAACCAGGGCGACGTTGAATCTGCGAATGACCGACATTGAGCCCTTAATTTAAACCGGCGCTGGAAATATGAATTCCCTCGCCCGGCTCAACGGCCAACAACCGACGCTAGGACGGCCCGAGATCGGGAAACCGATTCCGCCTGACCGAACTCGGACAGCACTTTCTCCCGGCCCGCCGCTCCCATTCTTCTCCGTAAACCCGCGTCACCCGCCAGCAGGTCCAGTCGTTCAGCCACGCTCTGAACATCACCGTGAGGAACAACAAATCCGGTGATTCCGTCCTCGACCGCTTCCCTCACCCCGCCGACATCGTATGAAACCACGGGGAGCCCATGGGCCGCCGCCTCGAGGATCACCCCCGGCAGACCCTCGGTGGCCGAGGTCAATATGAGCGCCTCCGCCCAGAGGAGGTGGGGCTTGACATCGGCAACGGCACCGACCAGTTCGACGTTGTCCATTCCGGTACTGCGTCTCGCAAGTTCGGCCATCGACGGGCCGTCACCAACAAAACGGAGAGAGACAGGAAATGCACACCGCTTGACGGCATCCAAAGCGGCCAACGGATTCTTTTCGGCGGAGATACTCCCCAGGTATAGAACCCGAAGTCGTTCAGAAGGTTCCCTGGGGCTTTGATCGATCATGGACTCCGGAATTCCGGGATGCACGACGCTCACCTTGTCCTCTGGGACACCGAAGTCATCCACCAACTGCCGGGCAGTGGCGTGCGACACGGCGCTGACGTGATTTGTCCGGCTGAGGAGCCACGACAAGAGACGACGGCTGCTCGGGCTCCTCGCCCAATATTTGGGTTCGCCGATCGAGGCATACACGAGCTTCGGAGGCCGCCGAAAGCCAAGCAACGCCGAGACCGAGTACTTCAATGTGGCTCCTCCCCCGGCGAGGACTACGTCGGGAGCTTTGGTTCGGATCAGTCTCCTCAGCTTCCGGACGACACCGGGACGGAGCCCATTCAACTTGTGTGACCTGTCAACGAGAGGCGTCGCCTGGATGGTGGCGACGGACCCCGAGTCGCGAAGGGCTACCAGGTCCGCCCGCCAACCGGTCTGAGCTAGCGAGGCCGCGAGGTTCTCGGCGACCACTTCGGCGCCACGGCGCTGTGTGCCGGTCACCAGGATCATGACAGAAGGCCGCTCTCCACGGCTTTCATCTCTCTCCTCTTGGCTGCCCCGCGATTCCATGATCCGTGAGCCACATTACGGCATCGATGAGAAGAAGCACGCGCTCGACCCTCGCGACAAGCCGGGTAGTCTGGGCCATCGTGGGCAATATCGACATAAGGGAGATGAGGGACGACGACGTCCCCGCCGTGCTCGAAGTCCTCAGACGGGCGCTCGGGGAAACACCGGTGTTACGCCGGACCGAAGCGCTCTGGGACTGGAAGCACCGGGAGAACCCCTTCGGGCCATCGCTGGTTCTGGTGGCCGAGTCCGATTCCCAGATAGCCGGTGTCAGAGCGATGATGCGTTGGGACCTGTCGACGCCCTCTGGTGAAGTCCTCCGGTGTCTCCGACCCGTGGATACCGCTACCGACCCCGCTTTCGAGCGGATGGGCATCTTCAAGAACTTGACCATGAGCGCCATCGAGAGGGCCACAGCGGCCGGATTCGACCTCATTTTCAACACCCCGAACCAGGCATCCGGGCCTGGCTACGAGAAGATGGGATGGAAACAGATTGCACCCATCGGTGTGATGGTCCGGCCCATAGTCCGATCCGGATTGGCGGTCCCGGAAGACACCGCGCCCGATCCTGGCCTTTTCTTCACAGAGCGGCTTGCAGAGGCGGGAGGCCCCGTAGACGACCGTGCTGCGACGGGATTGCGCACCCCGAGATCGGCCGGCTATATGAAGTGGCGATTCTCCGGGCACCCCACCGTTCGCTATGGCTTGATCGAAGCCGGGGGGCAGACTGCAATCGTCCGTCCCAACCTGCGATCGGGTCGGAAAGAAATTGTGATCTCCGAACTATTCGGAAACAACCCCTCGAAGGCGGTTCGCCGGGTCGCGAGGCTCGCCCGGTCGAGATATCTGGCCGCATGGTTCTCCCCGGCATCTCCGGAGAGAAGGGCTGCGGTTGCGGGTGGCATGATTCCCGTGCCACGAGTTCGGGCACTAACCCTCGTGGCGCTGCCTCTTCGGGAACTACCTATCGACATCCACTCGATCGAAAGTTGGGACATTTCTCTCGGCGACCTGGAACTTCTTTGACGCCGGCAAATCCCGGCTAACTTGATCGCAACTAGATGGAGGTCTTATGAGCAGCAACGGTCTGCCTGCCCTTGCGGGTGGCGAACCGGTTTTTCCGGAATCGATTCCTTTTATTCGACCGGTGGTAGAAGAACCCGAAAAGATTCTGGCCATGGTGGC
>DATDCF010000209.1:0-10072 GCA_036524475.1 Acidimicrobiia bacterium
GAGTACCCCGATGTTGATGTTGTCCTCAACCTCGGCAGTAGCTCCACCCTCCGGGAACAGATCCTCGCCGGTGCACCTGCGGATGTCTATGCCTCGGCCAACACGTCGAACATGGACCAGGTCGATCAAGCAGGTCTCGCCAACGATCCGACCGTCTTCGTCCACAACGTACTTCAGATCGCCGTGCCGCTAGGGAACCCTGCCGGGGTGACCGGACTCGAAGACTTCGCCGACGAGGACCTCCTGATCGGTCTCTGCGCCGAGGGTGTGCCCTGCGGAGACTTCGCCAGGGCCGCCTTGGACAAAGCCGGGATCATCCCGGCGGTCGACACCGATGAGCCCGACGTCCGCGCCCTTCTCACCAAGGTCGAGTTCGGTGAGCTCGATGCGGGGATCACTTATGTGACCGATGTCGCCTCATCGGGTGGCAAGGTCGATGGAATCGACATCCCCGACGAGTTCAACATCATCGCCGAGTACCCCATCACGGTCCTCACGTCGGCACCCAACCCCGCCGCCGCAGCCCGATTCGTGGAGTTCGTCCTCTCCGGAGCGGGTAAGGAAATTCTGGCAGGCTTCGGGTTTCGCTTACCTTGAGGTCCCGGAGCGTGCCGGGACGATCCCCGGCTGCCTTGTTGATCCTCGGTTCTATTGGTGTTGTGTTCTTCGTGGTGCCCTTCGCCGGATTGTTGGCGGAGGTCCCCTGGTCTGACCTCCCGCAGCTCCTCACCGAGGAGGTGGTGGTCGACGCTCTCGTCCTGTCAACGATCGCATCGTTGAGCGCCACCCTCATCGCCGCCGTGGTCGGGGTGCCGCTGGCGTGGGTGCTGGCCCGGGTCGACTTCCCCGGACGCTCACTGGTACGGGGTGTAGTCCTGCTCCCGCTGGTCCTCCCCCCGGTGGTGGGGGGCGCCGCACTCCTTTTCTCCCTGGGAAGGCGTGGCCTGGTTGGCGAGCCGCTCTATGAAGGGACGGGGCTGCTCCTCCCCTTCTCGATTTGGGGTGTGATCGTCGCCACCACATTCGTGGCCATGCCCTTCCTCGTCATCACCGTCGAGGCCGCCCTACGCAATATGGACCAACGGTTCGAAGCCGCCGCCGCCAGCCTGGGAGCCACCCGGTGGGTGGTTTTTCGTAGGATCACACTGCCCATGATCGCCCCGTACCTCGTCGCCGGTCTGGCCCTCACCTGGGCGCGCGCTCTGGGTGAGTTCGGGGCGACGATCACCTTCGCCGGCAACCTACAGGGGAGGACACAAACCCTGCCTCTTACGGTATTTGTCGCCCTGGAGAGTGACCGTTCGGTGGCCCTGGCGATCAGTCTCCTCATGGTGGCCGTCTCCCTGTCGGTGCTGGTGGCGTTGCGTGATCGTTGGTGGCAGCCGCGTTGAGCGGACTCGATGCTTCCATTGTCCTACGTCGATCCGACGACTTTGTGGTCGACATCCGGATCTCGATACCTTCCGGTACCACGGTGGCCTTGCTAGGGCCCAATGGAGCAGGGAAGTCGACTGTGGTACAGGCCCTGGCCGGTATACAACCCCTCGATGACGGAACGATCACCCTGAATGGTTTGGCGCTCGATGACGCGAGCAATGGAGTCTTCGTCCCGCCTGAGAAGCGCAACATCGGGGTGGTGTTTCAGGACTACCTTCTCTTCCCCCACCTCAGCGTCTCCGCCAACATCGAGTTTGGCTGGCGCTCCCGTGGCCTGAGTGCCGCCGAGGCTCGCAAACAATGCAAAGACTGGATCGGCCGCCTCGAACTCGCCGGATTGGAGGATCGGCGGCCCGCCGAGTTGTCCGGGGGCGAGCAGCAGCGGGTCGCCCTGGCCAGAGCCCTCGCATTCCAGCCCGACCTGCTCTTACTTGACGAGCCGCTCTCCGCCCTCGATGTCACCACCAGGAACAGTCTCAGGACCACACTCGCCGGGCATCTGGTCGCATTTCCCGGACCCCGACTCCTCATCACCCATGACCCGGCGGAGGCCTTTCATCTCGCCGACGAGATCTATGTGATCGAGAATGGATCGATCACCCAGATCGGCACCGCCGACGACATACGGCTCCGGCCCAAGACCCGGTACGCATCCGACCTCGCCGGATCGAATCTCCTACACGGCGTCGCCGGGAATGGTCGGGTTCGGGTGGGTGCGCACACACTTGTCATCGCCGACCTGGCCTTGACCGGTGACGTGCTGGTGAACCTGCGCCCAGCATCGGTCTCGGTGCACCGATCGCCCCCAGAGGGGAGCCCGCGCAACACATGGCAGACCCGCGTCGATCGCATCGAGTTGATGGGTGAAAGGGCTCGTCTCCTCACCGGCGAGCCACTGGCGTTGACCGTCGAGATCACCAGGGCGGCCGTCGAGGCGCTCACCCTTCACACAGGAGAAGAGGTATGGCTATCGGTGAAGGCGACCGAGATCCACGCCGAACCAATACCGACCGGGGTGGCTTAGCCAGCCCTCTCTCTCAACGCCAGTAGGGTGGATTGTCGCGCGCGGTCGCTGTCCCCCAACCCGCTGCATATCCGGAGTCTGAATTTGTTAAGACCGTTTTGACGGCACCACTCCAGGGGATTTGATATCTTCAGAACACGCCCAGAAAGGTGACTTGTGAACATAACCATGTCCGTCAACGGGCAGGACGTGTCGGCCGACGTAGAACCGCGCACCCTGCTGGTCCATTTCATCAGAGAGAACCTCTACCTCACCGGCACCCATGTCGGCTGTGAGACGGGATACTGCGGCGCATGTACCGTCCATGTCGACGGAGCACCGGTCAAGTCGTGCACCATGCTGGCGGTCCAGGCCGAGGGTTCGGAAGTGACCACCATCGAAGGTCTCGCACAAAACGGTGAGCTCCACCCGGTCCAGGAAGGATTCTGGGAGAGGCACGGCCTCCAATGTGGATTCTGCACACCGGGCATGATCATGTCGGCGGCGGCATTGCTCGCCGAGAACGACAATCCATCAGAGGATGAGATCCGTCACGGGATCGAAGGCAACCTCTGCCGCTGCACTGGATATCACAACATCGTCCGCGCCGTCGAGTACGCCGGCGCCAAGGTCCGCGGCGAACAGCCGCCGGCGCCAGATTGGGAAGGAGCGTCATAGTGGCCACCACAAGTGTCATGGGCGGAGCCGTCCGCCGCCGGGAGGATCCGGCGCTCATCCAGGGCACGGGGCTCTTTGTGGACGACGTCCAGCTCACCGGAGTCCTTCATATCGCCTTCACCAGATCTCCGGTCGCCCGAGCAAAAATCACATCTCTCGACACCTCCGGCGCCAAGGCGATGCCGGGGGTTATTGCTGTGTATACCCACGACGATGTGGCCCACCTCGGACCACTGCTGGCTCAGGTTCCAATCGGGAAACTTCGCCCATTACTCGCCGAAGGCGAGGTGAACCATGTCGGCGAGGCCGTCGCGATGGTGGTCGCCGAGAACAGGTACCTGGCTCAGGATGCGGCCGACGCCATCGACGTCGATTACGACACCCTACCGGCCGTCATCGATCTAAAAGAGGCAAAATCGGGTGCCGTGAAGGTCCATGACGAGCTGGATTCCAATGTCCTCCACACCTGGACATATCACGGGTATTGGGAGGCTCTCGGGCTCGAAGACCAGACACCACAGGTCGACGAAGCCGTAAAACGCGACGACGCGGTGGTGGTCAGTCTCGAAATGGTTAACCAACGTCTGATCCCTGTGGCGATCGAACCCAGATCGGTGGTCGCTGAGTACAACGCCGGATATGGAACTTTCACACTCCACAGTTCGACTCAGGTGCCTCATGCCCTAGGCGGGGCGGTGTCGAAGATGTTTGGAATGATCGCCAGCGACGTCCGGGTTATCGCCCCCGAAGTGGGCGGCGGGTTTGGCGCCAAACTAAACGTCTACAACGACGAGATCCTCGCCGCTTTCGCCGCCAAGGAGCTCGGCAGACCGGTCAAATGGACCGAGACGAGGCGGGAGGCCGCCGGATCGACCATCCACGGCCGTGGGTGGGTTGGCACCGCAACGCTTGCCGGGACCAAAGACGGCGAGTTCCTCGGTTACAAGCTCGAGGCAATCGCCGATATGGGTGCCTACACCCAGAACTTCACGGTTGCCATCCCGTTGCTAGGACTGTGGATTGCATCAGGCCAGTACAAGATGCCCGTCTCGTGGACGGTTGATTGTGTGGTGACCAACACCATGACAACCGACGCCTATCGGGGCGCCGGGAGGCCGGAAGCCATCTACTACCTGGAACGGATCATCGACGCTTTCGCCCACGAAATCGGGATGGACCCGCTCGAAGTCCGCAAGAAGAACTTTTGGCAGCCAGACGAGTTTCCCGCAGTTATGGGTTGTGGGTTTTCCCTCGATTCGGGAAACTACGAAGGGGCAGTCGACAAATTGATCGAGGTTTCCGGGTACCAGGATCTGCTCAAAATGCGCGACGATGCCCGGGCGGAGGGGCGCCACGTCGGAGTTGGCGTCGGATCTTACGTCGAGGTCTGCGGATTTGGACCTGCCGTCCTCGCCGAGATCGGGTTCTCCTGGACCAACTACGGCCTGCCCGCTTCATTCAACGGGTCGGGTCTGGTCAGGGTCAACCCCGACGCCACGGTGACAGTCGTGATCGGGACCGGGCCGACCGGGCAAGGCCACGAGACGACATGGGCTCAGATCGTCGGTGACGGCTTGGGGATACCAGTCGATAGGGTAAGGGTTCGTCACGGTGACACCCAGGAACATCCGATGGGAATCGGCACTTTTGGTAGCCGATCCCTATCGGTCGACGGGGCCGCCACGTTCGAAGCAACCCGGGTTGTGCGTGAGAAAGCGGCGAGGATTGCTGCCCACCTCCTCGAGGCGGCCGCCGACGACATCGTATTTGAAGACGACGCTGCATACGTGAAGGGCTCACCCGAGAAATCGGTCACCTGGGCGGATGTCGCCAAGGCGGCCTATCAGGCCCACACAACCGCCGATGACATCGACAGTGGTCTGGAAGCTCACACTGCTTTCAGCCCCGGCAACGCGACGTGGCCCTTCGGGACCCATCTCGCAGTGGTTGAGGTGGACGAAGAAACTGGTGACGTCAAGATCCTCAAGTATGTCGCGGTGGACGACTGTGGCAACAGGGTAAATCCCATGATCGTCGATGGACAGATCCATGGCGGTATCACTCAGGGAATCGGCCAGGCGTTATTCGAAGAGGCTGTTTACGACAGCGACGGCAACCTGCTGACCGGTTCGCTGCTCGACTACCTGCTTCCGACAGCTGAGGACCTCCCGTCGTTCGAGTTGTCGCACACCGTTACCCCAACCGATGTCAATCCGATGGGCGTCAAGGGGATCGGCGAGGCAGGCACGATCGGCTCAGCCCACACCATCGTCAACGCGGTGGTCGACGCCCTGAGCCCACTCGGGGTGAAACATATCGATATGCCCCTGAGGCCGAAACGGGTCTGGGCTGCAATTCAGGAAGCGAGAAGCTGATGTACCCGAGAGAGTTTGACTACGTGGCACCGACCAGCCTCGAGGATGCTTTTGCTGCTCTGGGCGACGACTCCAAAGTGATGTCGGGGGGGATGAGCCTCATCCCTTTGATGAAGATGCGATTGTTCTCTCCGGGGACGGTCGTCGACATCGGCCGGATCGCCGGACTCGACACCATCTCCGACGACAATGGCAACCTGGTGATCGGGGCGCTGGTCCGCCATGGCGAGACTGCCACCAACCCGCTGGTTGCGGCGAACGCACAAGCCCTGGCAACGGCGGCAGCGCTCACCGGTGATGTTCAAGTGAGGAATCGCGGCACCACCTGCGGCGCCCTGGCCCATGCCGACGTCGCTGCCGACCAACCCGGCGGTGCACTTGCCGTGGGCGCCACCATGGTGGCGCAGTCTGCTTCGGGAACCCGTGAGATAGCGGCGGAAGACTTCTTCGTCGACGCCCTCACATCCGCCCTCGAACCGAACGAGATTCTCACTTCGATCCGGATTCCCAAAGCCGGCCCGGGCGAGGGTTCGGCATACGACAAACTGGGAAGACGTGGCGGTCTCTCCGACTATGCCGTTGCCGGTGCCGCAGCGTGGGTGAGAATGGACGGAGGGTCGGTAGCCGATGCCCGGGTCGCTCTCACCGGAGTGGGGACCAAAGCATCGCTGGCCAACGCCACCGCCCAAGCAGTAGTCGGCACCAACGGCTCAGAATCGGCGGTCAGGGCCGCCGCTGCGAAAGCCGCCGAGGATGTAACCATCATCGAGGACCTCTACGGTTCGGTCGAGTACAAAACCCACCTGGCCTCGGTCTACGCGACTCGGGCACTACTGAAGGCGATCGCCAACGCCGGCTAACGATCCAGGTTCTCGGTCCGGCTGAAGAAAAGTTCGGCGTAGTAGTCGGGCCAGCGTTCCTCCGATGCTTCGACGCGGTGTTGCTCATCCGCTGCCTCAAGCCATCCGACCACCCGGTCCAAATCGGGTTTGAAACCGATCCGGGATTCGAGGTCGTTGTCGATCAAAAATGCTGCGTACCACTCCGCCCAACCCTGGTTTGGGCCGCCAAAAACTTCGTGGTGTGCCCTTCCCGCGGCACCGAGAAGCCGGGCCAGATCTTTGATTTCCTCGGGGGTCGCCACCGCGAAAGATAGTAGCCTCGCAACGATGGTCTCCAAGCCCATAATCCTCGTTGTCGACGACGAAAACGTCGTACTTTCCGCCGTGCTACGGGACCTACGCCCGAGATACGGTGATGAATA
Organism: Acidimicrobiia bacterium; assembly: GCA_036524475.1. Lineage (GTDB taxonomy): Bacteria > Actinomycetota > Acidimicrobiia > Spongiisociales > ZC4RG35 > MA-ANB-1. Next base: position 6,758 of record DATDCF010000209.1, read on the forward strand.
TCGCATCGTCGGGGCGGCGGGTGGCCAAGAGGCCCTCGACGTCGTGCGGACACTCGCACAGAGGGACCAACCGCTCGCCCTCGCCCTGGTCGATCAGCGGATGCCCGACGTCACCGGAATCGATGTACTCAAAGAAACGCTCGAACTCCATCCCGACGCCAAACGCGTCCTGTTGACGGCCTATGCCGACACCGACGTCGCAATCAGCGGGATCAACGAGGTCGGACTCGACTTCTACATCACCAAACCGTGGGATCCTCCCGAGGAGCGTTTGTACCCGATTCTCGATGACCTCCTCGACGATTGGCAGGCCGGGTATCGCCCGATTTTCGAAGGAATCCGAATCGTGGGTTCTCCGTGGTCAAAGGAGACCCACGAACTGAAGAACTTCCTGACGAGAAACCAGATCCCGTATCGTGCTGTCGACCTGTTCAGCGACACCGACCTGGCCAGAGAGCTCGAGTTGGCCGGCGCAACTATTGCGGACCTCCCTCTTGTCACCATGCCCGACGGGGAAACTCTTTTCCATCCCTCTAATGTCGAAGTGGCTAGTAGGGCCGGCCTGAAGACAACGGCAACCGACAAGGCCTACGACGTGGTGGTGGTCGGAGCCGGTCCGTCAGGTCTCGCCGCCGCCGTCTATGGGGCTTCGGAGGGTCTCAGCACTCTCCTGATCGAAGAACGGGCCCCGGGCGGCCAGGCCGGTCAGAGTTCGAAGATCGAGAATTATCTCGGCTTTCCCAAGGGAATCAGCGGCGCCGACCTGGCGAGACGGGCAACCACCCAGGCCGAGCGGTTCGGGGTCGAGCTTCTTGTTCCGGCCTCTGTGGAACGGGTTGAGAGAAAGGATCCATTTCGGATCGTCCATCTGACGGACGGATCCGAAATCACGGCCCGATCCATGGTGATAACAAGCGGGGTGTCCTACCGTCAGCTCGAGGCCGAAGGAGTCGATGACTTCACCGGCCGCGGTGTCTACTACGGAACCTCTCGGGTCGAAGCAATGCTCCACCAGAACGAACCTGTATTCGTTGTTGGTGGTGGCAACTCCGCCGGACAGGCTGCCCTGTTTCTGACAGGCTTCACTGACAGTGTCACCATCCTCATCCGATCGGCATCGCTGGCCGCGTCCATGTCTCAATATCTGATTTCGGCAATCGAAGTGTCAGATGCGGTTTCATTGATGACGGCGACCCAGGTGGCGTCGGTGTTCGGATCGGACCGTTTGGAGAGGATCCGGCTCCGATCAACCGATACCGGCGACGAAACCGACCATGCGGCCGGTGCCGTATTCATTTTTATCGGTCAGAAGGCGCGGTCGGAATGGGTGGCCGATTTGGTGGAGCTCAACCAACGGGGATTTATCGTCACAGGAGGAGACCTGTCGGCGCCGAAAGGATGGAATGTCGCGCGTGAGCCGCTCCCCTTCGAGACCAGTGTCCCCGGCGTTTTTGCCGCCGGTGACGTGCGTCAGGGCTCGATCCAGCGGGTGGCTGGCGCGGTCGGGGAAGGTTCGGCCACGATCCGCAACGTCCACCGCCACCTGGAACAACTGTGAACGACCGGGCAGAAGCGCTGCGTGAAGTCCCGTACTTCGCCGGCCTCGACGACGCCATACTCGACGGATTGACGAGCGACTCCGAGATCGTCGACCTCGACGCCGGTGTCGAGGTGATCACGGAGGGATCCCGCTCCGATGACATGTTCATCGTCCTCGAGGGCACGCTCGATGTCACCAAGACATACCCGCATAAGACCCTGACCGTCGCGCAACGAGGTCCGGGCGACGTGATCGGCGAGATCGCGATACTAGAGAAAGGCCCACGCACCGCGACCGTGACGACCACCAACCCGAGTCGACTGCTCCGTATACCTGCATCTGCCGTGGAAAAGCTGCTCGACCAACCCGCAGTCTTGAGGAAGATGTTCCACACGGTCACGGTCCGTTTACGCGAGATCGAAGCGGCGGTTCGTCGTGACGAGCAGCTTGCTTCGCTGGGGCGGATGGCGGCGCAGTTGATGCACGAGTTGAACAATCCGGCAGCCGCTGTCGGACGCACGTCGGAACTTCTCTCCGAACTCTACGGGAGGCTCGAAGCGACAACTCTTTCCCTGGTTGGCGTCGAAGACCACTCTCTGTTCGGAGCAGCTGACACCGCGCCGATGGATGCCCTGGCAAAGGCCGACGCTGTGGACTTGTTCTCCACATTCCTGGGAGATGTCGGCGTCGATGACCGTTACGGCGACATGGCAACGAGCCTTGCCAACTCGGGGCTGACCGTTGCCCTTCTCGAAGAGTTCGTAGCCGGGCTCGAAACCGACTCGGTCTCCACGATGATCGAATGGATCGGGATGAGGTGCCAGGCCCGTGAGATGCTCGACGAGATATCAGCAGGAGCGGGGCGCATTTCTGAGCTGGTTGCCGTGGTGAAGAGCTACACCTTTCTCGACCAGGCGCCGCTACAGACGATCCGCCCCATGGAAGGCATCCAGGACACGCTGCTGATCTTCAAGCATCAGCTGAAGAACATCACGGTCGAGATCGAGGCACCAGAGGATTTGAGGTCGATCGAAGCACCGGGTAGGACCCTCAACCAGGTCTGGGCCAATCTGATCGAAAACGCCGTCGATGCGATTGACGGCACCGGCACCATCCGGATCGTTGGCGCCAACGAGAACGGCAACGTGACAATCACCGTGAGCGACACCGGTTCGGGTATCGATCCTTCGGTGCGCGAACGGATCTTTGACCCCTTTTTCACCACCAAAGAGCCCGGAAAGGGGACGGGTCTGGGCCTGCACACGGTCCACAACACGGTGACCAGGGCCGGTGGCTCAATCGACGTCGAATCAGACGGGAACGCCACCACTTTCATACTCACATTCCCCGCGGTCGGTCGCTCCGATGGTTAGGCGGACCGACCTCCCGACCGGAACGGTGACATTCATGTTCACCGACATCGAAGGCTCGACCCAACTGGTGCAGAAACTCGGTGACCGGTTTCCCGGTGCTCTTGAGGTCCACGACGAAATCGCCAAGGAAACGATTGCATCTCATTCCGGAGTGGTGATTCGCACTGCCGGCGACTCGGTATTCGCTGTCTTCACCTCACCCGTCGACGCCGTCGGCGCTGCGGTCGACCTGCAGCGGGGAGTGGGTTCGGTCAGCTGGCCCGAAGGATCGGAGGTAAGGGTCCGAATAGGCCTCCACACCGGATCCGGCAATCTCGGGGGCGACGACTATGTGGGTCTCGATGTCCACCGGGCAGCGCGGATCTCAGACGCCGGCCACGGTGGGCAGATCGTGGTGTCGGA